>NZ_CP054916.1:3862500-4167500 GCF_013364155.1 Streptomyces sp. NA02950
GGGGCGATCACCCGGCCGCCCGCCTCGCGGATCCGGGCGGCGGTCGCGGCGGCGTCCTTGGTGGCGAAGTAGATGTTCCAGACGGTCGGCATCCGCCCGTCGGGCTTGGGCACCAGCCCCGCGACCACCTTGCCGCCGAGCAGGGCGCGGGTGTACGAGCCGTAGTCCGTGGCGCGCTCCTCGAAGGTCCAGCCGAACAGCTCGCCGTAGAAGCGCTTGCCCGCCTCGAGATCGGGAAGCATCGCGTCCGCCCAGCAGGGCACGCCTTCGGCGAATGCGGCCATGTCCCGGATCCTCCCGCGTCCTCCTGTAGGGAGCGTTCTTCCCTATTGCCACGCTAACGGGGGATCGCCCCCGGCGCCCGCTCCGGAAATCTCACCTTTCGGCCAATCCTGTACGGCCACACCCGGACCCGGGGGCTCATCCACCCTCCTTATCCACAGGCTGTTGATAACATGAACCACTCAAGTGGGGGAGTGGTCTCGGACGGGCTTCCGAGGGTCGAGAGCGGCCGGAATAAGCCATTCCGACCTGCTTGGGAGGCCCGACAAACCCTCTCATCCCTCGCTAACCCCATTTGCACGCAGCCGAATCGCGCTCTGATCACCCCTCGGTAAGCTGACGGCATGACAGGACAAGTACGCACCGTCGACGGGCGGGTGGCCGGTCGCCGCGGGCAGGCGACGCGGCAGAAGCTGCTCGACTGCCTCAGCGAGATGCTCAGCTCATCCCCGTACCGAGATGTCAAGGTCATCGATGTCGCACGCAAGGCAGGGACCTCGCCCGCGACGTTCTACCAGTACTTCCCCGATGTGGAGGGCGCCGTCCTCGAGCTCGCGGAGGAGATGGCCAAGGAGGGCGCGGCGCTGACCGATCTGGTCGCCGGTCGCTCCTGGGCCGGGAAGTCCGGCGCGCAGGCGGCGGAGGACCTGGTCGACGGCTTCCTCTCGTTCTGGCGCAAACACGACGCCATCCTGCGAGTGGTCGATCTTGGTGCGGCCGAGGGCGACAAACGGTTCTACAAGATCCGTATGAAGATCCTCAACGCCGTGACCAACTCCCTGACGGACGCCGTCAAGGACCTCCAGGCCAAGGGACGGATCGACAAGCACATCAGCGCCGCGGCGGTGGCGGGAACGCTCGTCGCGATGCTGGCCGCGGTCGCCGCGCACCAGAAGGGCTTCCAGAGCTGGGGCGTGAAGCAGGCCGAGCTCAAGCCGAACCTGGCCTACATCGTCCACCTGGGCATCACCGGCCGGAAACCGGCGAAATAGCCGGGTAGCACTGCGCGCGCCGGTCCGGCCGACCGGCGGGCCGGCACGTCCTGTCACGCCGCGGCGGACCACTCGACCCGAGTGGTCCGCCGCGGCCGTTCTCCGGAGCGGGACGGCGGCCGGGACCGGGCCATCCGGGGCAGCGGGCAGGTCTCCGCTCAGTCACGCGGGACCGGTTCCAGGCGGAAGAGGCGGATCCGGCGCTCCACCCGCGCCTGATAACTCGCGTACGGAGGCCAGAAGGCCAGCACCGCCGCCCACACCGACTCCCGCTCCGCGCCCTCCAGCAGCCGGGCCCGCACCGCGATGTCCCGGCCCCGCCAGCTGATCTCGGCGTCCGGGTGCCGCAGCAGATTCGCGGTCCACGCCGGATGCCCCGGGCGGCCGAAGTTGCTGCCGACCAGGATCCAACCGCCGCCCTCCTCCGGCATGCACGCCAGCGGCGTACGGCGGGGCCGCCCCGTCCGCGCGCCCCGGGCCGTGAGGATCACCCCCGGCAGCATCAGCGCGCTCGGCAGCACCCGGCCGCGGGTCAGTCGGTGGACGGCCCGGTCGAACACCGGGACAACAGACGGTGCGACCTTCGCGAAGGCCCGGGTCGACGACACCTTCCGCACCAGCCGCACGCCGTAACCGGCCATCAGACCGCCACCGCCGTCCGGGGAACCGCCGCGGACGCCGCGGACAGCTCGACACCGAACAGCGCGTCCCGCTCCGCCGCGCGCGCCCGCAGCCGGTGGACGGGGCCGAAGAGCAGCTCGTCCGAGGCCGCGCGCTTGAAGGCCAGATGTGCGTCGTGCTCCCAGGTGAAGCCGATGCCGCCGTGGAGCTGTACGGCCTCGGCCGCCGCCGCGCGCTGCGCCTCCAGCGCATGGGCGAGTGCCAGCCCGCCCGCGACCACCGCCTCGCGGTCCCGCTGACGCCCTGGCCACCGACCGGACTGCTGGTGCTCGGGCCGCTGGTCGGGGGCGTCCGTCCGGCTCGCCGCCCAGGCCGCGTAGTACACCGCCGAACGAGCCGCCTGGACCCTCACGTACCCATCCGCCAGCCGGTGCTTGACCGCCTGGAAGGAGCCGATCGGACGGCCGAACTGCTCCCGCTGCCGTACGTACGCGACCGTGCGCGTCAGCGCCGCTTCGGCCACCCCCACCGCCTCGGCGGCGAGTTGGACCGCGGCCGTCGCACCCAGCCGGACCAGCCCGTCCGCCGCCCGCTGCGCGTCCCGGCCCTCGCCCGAGCCCTCGCCCCCGCTCACGCCCTGGCCGGGGTCGCCGCCCAGCGGCTCCGCCGCCACGTTCCGCAGCTCGATACGGGCCTGCGGACGCGTCTCGTCGAGCGCGGTGAGCCGGGTACGGGTGAGCCCCGCCGCCTCCGCCCGGACCGTGAACAGCAGTGTCCGGCCGCGCGTATAGCCCCCGGCGCGGGCCGCGACCAGCAGCAGCCCCGCGCTGTGCCCGTCGAGCACCTGGTCCACCTGTCCGTACAGCCGCCACCCCGCGACGCCGTCGTGGCGCGCCTGCACCCCGCCCGCGCGCCCGCCGCCCGCCCAGACACCGTTGCTCTCCCAGACACCGTTGCTCTCCCAGACACCGTTGTCCGCCCGGGCACCGTTGCCCCGCGCTCCCCCGGCGGCGCCCGCGTCGGCCCCGGTCAGCCCGAGTGCCTCCGGCAGCGCACCGCCCGGCACCGCGAGTGCCGCCGTCAGCTCCCCGCTCGCGATCCGCGGCAGCAGTTCGGCGCGTTGGGCGTCGGTGCCGAGCCGGGCGACGAGCGGCGCGGTGAGCACGGCGGTGGCCAGCAGGGGCGACGGAAGCAGTGCCCGTCCGGCCTCCTCGCAGACCAGGGCCAGTTCGACGGGTCCGCAGCCGACGCCGCCGTACGCCTCGGGAAGCGCCAGCCCGGGCAGCCCCAGGCGCCGGGCGAGCAGCCGCCACAGCGGCGCGTCGTGGCCGGGCGCGGTGCGGGTCGCCGCCCTGACCCGGTCCGCGCCGCATCGCTCCCGCAGCAGTTCGCGCAGCGTACGGCGGATCCGGTCCTGTTCCTCGGTGAACGCGGTGTCCATCGGCGATCCCTCCGTTTCTGACGGGTCGTCATACTAGAGAGGCAATCCACACTTTCCCACCCCTTCCGCCCGCGGTCCTTTGTAGGATGGGCGCCGCCCCACCACGTTCCTCCCTTCAGCTCCGCCGGAGTTCGGACCGGCGGTGGCCCTGTCCTCCGGGGCCTGTCGGAGGAGCGAGGAGGGGTGATGGACGATCGGGACACACAGGAGACGAGCGGCCGTTGGACCAGCCCTGACAAGTGGCAGGTCGTGATCGGGCTGCTGAGCCTTCTGGTGGCGATCGCCGCGTGTGCGGCGCAGTTCATGCAGTAGCCGTCGCCGCCGCACATGAGGTCCGGACGGGGACCACGCTCGACCGTCGGCGGTCGAGTGTGCGACTACGAGGGCGTCCGGGCCCCAACCGCGCGGCGCCGCCCGCTGCCCGCGCACCACTCCGCGCAGTCACCCCCTGCGCATGGCCCGCACGACCCTGCCCCGGCACCAGTTACCTGATGTACCGTCAGATTCATGTGCGCAGCGAAGCGCGTCCGCAAGGTTGCCGTCGTCGGCGTCTCCCTCTCCGACTGCGGCCGGGTCGACACGGCCACCCCCTACGCGCTGCACGCCCAGGCCGCGCGCCGTGCGCTCGCCGACTCCGGGCTCGACCGCTCCGTCGTGGACGGCTTCGCCTCCGCCGGACTGGGCACGCTCGCGCCGGTCGAGGTCGCCGAGTATCTGGGGTTGCGCCCCACCTGGGCCGACTCCACCACCGTCGGCGGCGCCACCTGGGAAGTGATGGCGGCCCATGCCGCGGACGCGATCGCCGCGGGCCGCGCCCGGGCCGTCCTGCTGGTCTACGGTTCGACCGCCCGCGCCGACATCCGGGCGGGCCGCCGCACCGCCAACCTCTCCTTCGGGGCGCGTGGCCCCCTCCAGTTCGAAGTGCCCTACGGGCATACGCTGATCGCCAAGTACGCGATGGCCACCCGTCGCCATATGCATGAGTACGGCACCACACTCGAGCAACTCGCGGACATCGCCGTTCAGGCGCGTGTCAACGCCGCGCACAATCCGGATGCGATGTTTCGCGATCCGATCACCGTCGATGATGTGCTGAGCGGGCCGATGATCGCCGATCCGTTCACCAAACTGCACTGCTGCATCCGCTCGGATGGCGGCTGCGCGGTGCTGCTGGCGGGCGAGGAGTACGTACCGGACACGGCCGCGCCGCCGGTGTGGGTGCTCGGCTCCGGCACCGCCCTCTCGCACTCCACCATGTCGGAGTGGGACGACTTCACGGCCTCCCCCGCGGCGGCCTCGGGGCGCGCGGCCTTCGAACGGGCGGGGGTGCGCCCGTCGGAGATCGATGTGGCGGAGCTGTACGACGCCTTCACCTATATGACCCTGGTGACCCTCGAGGACCTCGGCTTCTGCGCCAAGGGCGAGGGCGGCGCGTTCGCCGCGAAGGGGCGGCTGACGCTCGGCGGTGAGCTGCCGACCAACACCGACGGCGGTGGCCTGTCGGCCTGCCACCCGGGGATGCGCGGGCTGTTCCTCCTGGTCGAGGCGGTACGGCAGTTGCGTGGCGAGGCAGGCGGCCACCAGGTCCGCAAGGCCGACGGCCGGCTGCCGGAGCTGGCCGTGGCCTCGGGGACGGGTGGCTGGTTCTGTTCGTCGGGCACGGTGGTCCTCGGCCGCGGCTGACGGGCCGCCGCGCTTGCCCCGGCCGGTCCCGGGTGATCGGATGGCCGAAACCGTGGGGTGAGCGAGCGTGCGCGGAGGCGCGGACGCGGGAGGCGGAGAACGTCCGATGAGCGAAGCCGAGCAGAACGGCCCCGGGGCGCCCGGGGCGGGGACCCCTGACGACGCGGCCTTCGAGGAACTGCTGCGCGGACTGCGCGTACGCCACGGCGGCGAACTGCCCGTCTTCGACCCGCACCAGGCCCCGGACGCACCGCTTCCGCTGTTCCGGCGCTGGCTGCGCGAGGCCGCCGGGTCGGACGAACCCACCCCGCACACCATGATGCTGGCCACGGCCGGGGCGGACGGCCGCCCGTCCCAGCGCACGGTGATGCTGCACGGCGCCGACGCCCGCGGCTGGCACTTCGGCACCCATCGCACCAGCCGCAAGGGCCGGGAGCTGGCCGAGCACCCGTACGCCTCGCTGGCGTTCCACTGGCCGCGCACCGGCCGTCAGGTGCGGATCGGCGGCCGGGTCCAGGAGGCCGGGGCCGAGGAGAGCGCGGCGGATCTGCGCGGCCGGTCCCCCGCCGCGCTCGCGGCGGCGCTGGCCGGGGCCGGGCGCCAGAGCGAGGTGCTCGGTTCGTACGAGGAGCTGGAGCGTGCCTTGGAGGCGGCGTACGAGCGGGCGGAGCGGGAGCCGGACGCCACCGCGCCGACCTGGACGCTGTACGTACTGGAGCCGGACGAGGTGGAGTTCTACCAGGAGGAGGCGCGGCGGCGGCACGTACGGCTGCGCTACCGGCGCGCTCCGGAGGAGCCCGGCGGCTGGCGGCGGGAGCTGCTCTGGCCCTGAAGGCCCCGAAGGCCCCGAAGGCCCTGGCGAAGACGCCGGCGAAGGCCCCGACCCGCGCGGCTCACCGGGGAACGTCCGGCCGCGGGTCGTCGACGGCCAGGCGGGCGTGCAGATGGACGTCGTGGGGTACCCCGCCGAGGTCGAAGCGCGCCTGGCGCAGCAGGCCCTCGGGGACGTACCCACAGCGCAGGCCGACCCGGCAGGACGCCTCGTTGCCGATGTCGTGCCGGAGTTCCAGACGGTGCAGACCCAGGTCGTGGAAGGCCCAGCCGGTGATCGTCCGGAGGGCGCGGGAGGCGATCCCGCGGTCGCGGGCCTCGGGCAGCACCCAGTAGCCGACCCGGGCGCTGCGCGCCCCGTAGTCGAACACGCCGAGGGAGACATGGCCGCGGATCTCGGTGTCCTCCAGGACGGCGAACGACGCCATGTCGCCGCGCCGCCAGCCATCGGCCCGGCCATGGGTCCAGGCGCGGACGTCCTCCTCGTCGTCGACCAGGGCCACCGGGGTGTTCCAGCGGCGGAAGTCGGGGTCGGTCAGCCCGCGCAGGGCGGCCCGGCGGTCGCCCGGGGTGTTCTCCCACGGGCGCAGCCGCAGCCCCGCGCCCTGGAGCTCCACCGGTTTCAGCACCCGATCATTCAAGCAGCGGGCGGAAGACCGGAACAGCCGGTGTTCCGCCGTCGCCCGGGGCGCGGAAGGCGGCGCGCAGCGGCATCCCGACGGACAGCCCGGCCCCGTTGTGCGGGTCGCCCGAGGCGCCGTCGACCAGCTCGGTCATCATCCGCGGCCCTTCGGCGAGATCGACGACGGCCGCGGTGTACGGAACGCGCTCGCCGAACGGCGGGAGGTCGTTCCGGTGCACCACGGACCAGGTGTAGAGGGTCGCGTCGCCGCTCGCCTCCTCCCAGGCGACGTCCTCGCTCCAGCAGTGCGGGCAGAACTCGCGGGGGTAGTGGTGGGCGCGTCCGCAGACCGCACAGCGGCGGATCAGCAACCGGCCCTCGGCGGCGGCGTCCCAGTAGGGGCGGGTGAAGGCATCGGGCTCGGGGAGATCGAAGCGCGGAGCCCGGCTGCCCGGTGCGGCGTTGGGCCCGGCGCTCACAGGAACAGCCCCCAGGCCTCGTCGAGCGACCAGGTCTGCCAGCTCATACCGGCCAGCGCGACCAGGGAGATCAGCATCATCATGCTGTTCTGCCCCTGCTCGGCCCAGTCGTGGATCATGAGCAGGAAGTAGAGCAGGTTGAGGAGCAGACCGCCGATCAGGGCGACGGGGGTCAGCAGGCCGAGGATCAGCCCGAGGCCGAGGGCGAGTTCGGCATGGACCACCACATACGCCATGAGGTCGGGCCGGGGTGAGACCACCGCGTCGAAACCGCGCCGGACGAACGTCCAGCGGTGCTCGGCGGCCACACCCTTCGCCCAGGCGATTCCGCTGCCGCGCTGGAACCAGCTCTTCTTGTCCTTGTGCCGCCAGCTCTCCAGCCACCACAGCCCGAGTCCGGTCCGCAGCACGGCGAGCCATTCGGGGCCGCTGAGCCAGATCGTCCGCATGGTGCCTCCACCTCCTGCCCGGCTGATCCCCGACTTTTCTGACGGTACGTCAGTTTCATGGGACGGACGGGATGTGCGCAAGGGGTAGGGGTCGCGTTACCTGCCGTGACCCATCCGCAATCGATTCGGAATCCCTTTGACCGAAACCCGTCAAATACCCGACTACGCTCGCCCGCATGGCCGTCGACAACCCCTCTCCGAAGTCCTCACCCGTGTATGTGATCGGCGGCGGACCGGGCGGACTCGCCACCGCCGCCACGCTGCGCGCGCACGGGATCCACTCCGTGGTCCTGGAGAAGTCCGACACGGTCGCCGCCTCCTGGCGCAACCACTACGACCGGCTGCATCTGCACACCACCCGTCGGCTGTCCGCGCTCCCCGGACTCGCGATGCCGCGGTCGTTCGGCCGGTGGGTGACCCGGGACAACGTCATCCGGTATCTGGAGCGTTACACCGAACACCACCGGCTGGAGGTCGTCACCGGGGTGGAGGTCTCCCGGATCGAGCGAACGGCGGACAACACCGCGTGGATGCTGCGGGCCACCGGCGGGCGGGCGCTGTCCTCGCCGGTGGTCGTGGTCGCGACCGGCTTCAACCACACTCCGCGACTGCCGGACTGGCCGGGCCGCGAGACCTACACCGGTGAACTGCTGCACGCCGGGCACTACCGCAACGCGCGCCCCTACGCGGGCAAGGACGTGCTGGTGGTCGGGGTCGGCAACACGGGCGCGGAGATCGCGGTCGACCTGGTCGACGGAGGTGCGGAGCGGGTGCGGCTCGCGGTCCGCACCCCACCGCACATCCTGCGCCGCTCGACGGCGGGCTGGCCCGCGCAGCGCACGGGCATCCTGGTGCGGCGGCTGCCGCGCCCGTTGGTGGACCGGGCGGCGCGGGTGATGTGCCGGGTGAGCATGCCGGATCTGACCGAACACGGGCTGCCCCGGCCGGACACCGGGCTCTACACCCGGGTACGACAGGGGGCCATCCCAGTGCAGGACGTGGGGCTGGTCGACGCGGTACGGACGGGCCGAGTGGAGGTGGTCGCGGCGGTCGACTCCTTCGATCAGGACAAGGTGGTGCTGGCGGACGGCACCCGGATCAGCCCCGAGGCCGTCGTCGCGGCGACCGGCTACCGGCGCGGACTGGAGGAACTCGTCGGCCATCTGGGCGTGCTCGACGCCCGTGGCCGCCCCCTCACCCACGGCCGGCGCACCCTGAAGGCCGCCCCCGGACTGCACTTCACCGGCTACACCAACCCGATCAGCGGCATGCTGCGCGAGCTGGCCATCGACGCCCGCAAGATCGCGAAGACCGTAGCCCGCACCACGTCCTGACGACGTCCAGACCGCGTCCTGACCTCGTCCTTCCATCCGACCCGGGCCGTCCCCGGGTCGTCACGGTACGTGTTCTCCACGTTGCGACCGTTCCTGACTCGCCTTCACTTCAGTAACCTGACTAGGCGGTAATTTGACTGGTCGTCAGCTAATGGACTATTGGCCATCGAGCAGGAGTGGCGGACACCGATGCTTGGATCGACTCACGGCACCCTCACCACCAACTCCCGTCACGCCCGCGCCGTCGCCTGCGGACGGGCTCCCGGCCCCACCGTCCACGTCCACACCGGCTCGGCGGGGGCCGGGAGCGCCGAGGAGGCGGAGGACCGGGACGTGAGCGGCCGTCCGCTGTACACCGGTGTCCCCGACCTGGACCGCTTCTTCCGCCCCGAGTCGGTGGCGCTCATCGGCGCGTCCGACACCGAGGGCCGCCCCAACACCGGTATCACCCGGCAGCTGGTGGCCTGGGCCGAGCGCGTCGGCGCCCGGCTGCACCCCGTACATCCCTCCCGTCCATCCGTCTTCGGCATTCCCTGCGTCCCGTCCGTGGCCGAGCTGACCGAACCGGTCGACCTCGCCGTCCTCCTCGTTCGCGATCCACTGCCGGTCATCGAGGAACTGGCCGGGGCCAAGGTGAAGTTCGCCGTCGCCTTCGCCTCCGGCTTCGCCGAGACCGGCCCCGAAGGTGCCGCCGCACAGGCACGGCTGGCCGCCGCGGCCCGCCGCGCCGGGCTGCGCCTGCTGGGCCCCAACACCAACCTCAACGCCTTCGAGGAGTTCCGCGACGACCTCGAGGGGCCCGCCATCGCCCTCATCACCCAGTCCGGCCACCAGGGCCGCCCCGTCTTCACCCTCCAGCAACTCGGCATCCGGCTCAGCCACTGGGCCCCGACCGGCAACGAAGCGGATCTGGAGACCGCCGACTTCATCTCATACTTCGCCACCCGGCCCGAGGTCGGAGCCATCGCCCTGTACGCGGAGGGGCTCAAGGACGGACGCGGCTTCCTGCTGGCCGCCGACCGGGCCGCCCGCGCCAAGGTGCCCGTCGTCGCCGTGAAGGTGGGCCGCACCGAGACCGGCGCCCGCACCGCCGCCTCCCACACCGGCAAACTGACCGGCTCGGACGCGGTGGTGGACGCGGCCATGCGGCAGTTCGGCGTGATCCGGGTAAACGGCCTGGACGAGTTGCAGGACACCGCCGCGCTACTGGCCCGCGCCCGGCCCCCGCGCGCCGAGGGCGTGGTGGTGTATTCGATCTCCGGGGGCACCGGCGCCCACTTCGCCGACCTGGCCACCGCGGCCGGGCTCCCCCTGCCCGTCCTCTCCGCCGAGAGGCAGGCCGAACTCCACCGGTGGATACCCGGCGACCTCAGCGTGGCCAACCCGGTCGACAACGGCGGCCACCCGGTCGGCGACCAGCGGGGCCGGAAGATCATCGACGCGATCCTCGCCGATCCGGCCGTGGGGGTGCTGATCTGCCCGATCACCGGCCCCTTCCCGCCCATGAGCGACCGGCTCGCCCAGGACCTGGTGGCCGCGGCCGAGCAGACCGACAAGCTCGTGTGCGTGGTCTGGGGCTCCCCGGTGGGCACCGAGGACGCCTATCGCACCACGCTGCTCGGCTCCTCCCGGGTGGCGACCTTCCGCACCTTCGCCAACTGCATCACCGCCGTCCGCGCCTATCTGGGCCACCACCGCTTCACCTCCGGCTACCGCTCCCCCTTCGACGACGCCCCGCGCACCCCCTCCCCCGCGGTGCGCAAGGTGCGCGGTCTGCTGCGGCCCGGCGAGCAGCTGAGCGAGCACGCGGCCAAGCAACTGCTGCGGGCGTACGGCATCCGCGTGCCGCGCGAGCAGCTGGTGACCAGCGCCGCCGCGGCCGTCCGCGCCGCCGGTCTGGTGGGCTACCCGGTCGTGATGAAGGCGTCCGCCCCGCAGCTCGCCCACAAGACCGAACTCGGCCTGGTAAGACTGGGGCTGACCTCCGCCAGCCAGGTCCGCGACACCTATCGCGAACTGACCGACATCGCCCGCTACGACGGCGTCGAACTCGACGGCGTCCTGGTCTGCCAGATGGTCGAGCGCGGCGTGGAGATGATCGTCGGCCTCAGCCACGACTCCCTCTTCGGCCCCACCGTGACCGTCGGTGTAGGGGGTGTGCTCGTCGAGGTCCTCAAGGACACCGCCGTACGCGTCCCCCCGTTCGGCGAGGACCACGCCCGCGCGATGATCGACGAACTGCGCGGGCGCGGCCTGCTCGACGGTGTACGCGGCGCTCCCCCGTCCGATGTGGACGCCTTGGTCGAGGTGGTGCTGCGGGTCCAGCGCATGGCTCTGGAACTCGGTGACGACCTCGCCGAACTCGACGTCAACCCCCTGTTGGTGCTGAACCGCGGCCAGGGCGCGGTGGCGCTGGACGCACTCGCGATCTGCCGCTGAACCCCCGGTCCACCCCGCCGACCGCGCCCATCCGGCCGGCCTCACCGGCCCGGCCGCACTCGTCCACCCCGCCGAGCACGCCGATGTCCGGAGCTTCCCCATGATGTCTCCCTCCCCCGAGGACTCCCTCGACTCCGTTGTACGGCACGCCACTGACAACGGCGTCTCGTGGATCACCCTCAACCGCCCGGCCGCGCTGAACGCCCTCACCCCCGACCAGCGGGAACGGCTGATCTCCCTGCTCGACGGCGCCTCCGCCGACCCGGCGGTCCGGGCGGTGGTGCTCACCGCCACCGGCAAGGGGTTCTGCGCGGGCGCCGATCTGCGGGGCCCCTCCGCGAACGGACGGCCGGGCGGCACCGCGAACGGACAGCGGGGCGAGCGGATTCCGGGCGATGTGGCACGGCTGGTCCAGGCGGGGGCGCAGCGGCTCATCGCCGCCGTGCTCGACTGCGAGAAGCCGGTCATCGCCGCCGTGAACGGCACGGCGGCCGGACTCGGCGCCCATCTCGCGCTCGCCTGCGATCTGGTGCTGGCCGCCGAATCGGCCACCTTCATCGAGGTGTTCATCCGCCGCGGCCTGGTCCCGGACGGCGGCGGCGCGTATCTGCTGCCCCGGCTGACCGGTCCGCAGCGGGCGAAGGAGCTGATGTTCTTCGGCGACGCGCTGCCCGCCGCCGCGGCCGAGCGGCTCGGCCTGGTCAACCGGGTCGTCCCGGACGCCGAGCTGGCCGCGGCCGCCCGGTCCTGGGCCGAACGCCTCGCCACCGGCCCCACCCGGGCCATCGCCCTCACCAAGGCGCTGGTGAACGCCTCGCTCGAATCGGGCCGGGCCGCCTCGTTCGCCGCCGAGGCCACCGCCCAGGAGATCAACATGTCCACGGCCGACGCGGATGAGGGCATCCGCGCGTTCACCGAACGGCGCTCCCCCGCGTACCGGGGCCGGTGAGCGGCCTTGAGACCGGGCCCGGTCTCGAGGCCGCGGACCGGGCCCGGTCGAAGGCCGCGGACCGGGTGGGGAACCGTATGTCACCCCGCTTCCTATCTGACACTCCATCAGATTCAATGGAACGCATGATGGGACATGCCGGTATGGCCGCCACCGCCGTCCGCTATCTGCGCGCGGTCGGCTCACCGACCTCGACACCGCGCGCGGTGGATCCGCTGCCCCCACCCGAGCTGCGCTGCATCCGGGCGGACGAGCGCGTTCCGTTCGGCCCCGCCGAATTCCGCCGGGTGCTGGGGCACTTCGCGAGCGGCGTCACCGTGATCACGACCGCCGACGAGGAGGGCCCGACGGGCTTCGCCTGCCAGTCCTTCACCTCGCTGTCCCTGGTTCCACCGCTGATCGCCTTCATGGTCGCCCGCACCTCCACCACCTGGCCGCGGATCGCCCGCACCGGGGTCTTCTGCGTCAATGTCCTCGGCGCGGACCAGGGCGAGCTGTGCCGGGGCTTCGCGGTGAGCGCGTCCGTACGGCCGGACAAGTTCGCGGGCGTCGCCCACGAACCGTCCCCGGCCACCGGCTCGCCCCGGCTCACCGGCGTTCCGGCGTGGATCGACTGCACGGTGCACACGGTGCACACCGGTGGTGACCACCTGGTCGTGGTCGGCCGGGTGGGTGCGCTCGGTACGGACGAGACGGCGGCGCAGGCGGGGCCGCTGCTCTTCCACCGGGGCGGGTTCGGCGCCCTCGCTCCCGCGTCGTAGCGCCCCGGGGCCCCGGCCGCCCTCCTCGGAGGGGCGGGCGGCCCACTCCCCTCAGGCGGCGGACGGCACCGGCTCGGCCGCGACCGGCCCGGTCCGCCGGATCACCAGCGCCATCAGGGCCGCCACCGCGCACAGCGCGCCCGACGCGTACCAGACGAGGTTGTAGGAGCCGAACGCGTCGCGCGCCGCGCCGCCCAGGAAGGCCACGAGCCCCGCCCCCACCTGGTGGGACGCCAGCACCCAGCCGAAGACGATCGCGCTGTCCTCGCCGTACCGCTCCCGGCACAGCGCCATGGTCGGCGGCACGGTGGCGACCCAGTCGAGTCCGTAGAAGACGATGAAGAAGATCATCGGCGGATGCACCGCGTCGGCCAGCAGGATCGGCAGGAACATCAGCGACAGCCCGCGCAGCGCGTAGTAGACGGCCAGCAGCCGCCGCGCGTCGAAGCGGTCGGTGAACCAACCGGAGGCCACCGTCCCCAGGATGTCGAAGACCCCGATGACCGCGAGCAGGCTCGCGGCGACCGTCACCGGCATCCCGTGGTCGTGCGCCGCGGGGACGAAGTGCGTCTTGATCAGGCCGTTGGTGGAGGCGCCGCAGATCGCGAAGGTCCCGGCGAGCAGCCAGAAGGTGCCGCCGCGGGCGGCCGAGGTGAGCGCGGTGACCGCGCGCCGGGCCGCGCCCCGCCGTGGCGCGGGCCGCGGGACGGGCGGACCGTCGGCGCCGTAGGCGGTGAGCCCCACGTCCGACGGGTAGTCGCGCATGAGCAGCCAGACGAACGGCACGATCGCCAGCGCGGTGACCGCGACGGTCACGGCGGCGGGGCGCCAGTCGTGGTGGTCTTCGACGATCCAGGAGAGCAGCGGCAGGAAGACCAGTTGCCCGGAGGCCCCGCCAGCGGTGAGGATGCCGGTCACCAGCCCGCGCCGGGCGACGAACCACCGGTTGGTGATGGTCGCGGCGAACGCGAGCGCCATGGAGCCGCTGCCGAGGCCGACGAGCACGCCCCAGCAGAGGATGAGCTGCCACGGGGCCGTCATGAAGACCGTCAGCCCGCCGCCCGCCGCGATCACGACGAGGGCACCGGCGATGACCTTTCGCATGCCGAAGCGATCCATCAGGGCGGCCGCGAACGGCGCGGTGAGCCCATAGAGGGCGAGATTGACGGAGACCGCGAATCCGATCGTGCCGCGCGACCAGCCGAACTCCTCATGGAGCGGATCGATCAGCAGACCGGGCAGCGAGGCGAAACCGGCCGCCCCGATGATCGTCACGAACCCGATGGCGGCGACCAGCCACGCCCGGTGCGGGGCGCCGTGGGGGAGGCGTAGGCGGGGTGCCCGTCGCGCGGCCGGTTCGGGCCGCTGCTCATCCTGTTCCGAGGCTTCGGGGAGTCCGGTTGTCTGTGTCACCGGACCAGGATCGGTCCGCGGGCCGGCACGATCGAGTGGCCCGCGGGACAGTATTCGTTAGGATCGGGCCAGGCCCTTTCCCGTGATGTACCCGTACGCTCTGGAGGTGGCGGATGCCCCGGACGAAGACAGCCGAAGGGCGCCACCGTGTGGTCGTGCTCGCCCTGCACGGCGTGATCCCCTTCGAACTCGGCATCCCCTACCGGATCTTCGGCAAGGCCCGCTCCCCCGGGGGTCACCACCTGTACGACGTGGTGACCTGCACCCCCGAGCCCGGTGCGGTACGGACCGACGCCGACTTCCCGATCACGGTGGAGCTCGGTCCGGAGGCCCTGGCCGAGGCCGACACCATCGTGGTGCCCGCGTCGTACGAACTCGGGCCGGTCTTCGACGAAGGCAGGCTGCCCGCGGCGCTCGCCGCCGCGCTGGCCCATGCCCGCCCGGGCACCCGCTGGGTGTCCATCTGCACAGGCTCCTTCGTGCTCGCGGCGGCCGGTCTGCTCGACGGCCGTCCGGCCACCACGCACTGGCACAGCACCGACCACTTCCAGCGGCTCTTCCCGGCCATCACGGTCGACCCGGACGTGCTCTTCGTGGACGACGGCGATGTGCTCACCTCCGCCGGTGTCGCCTCCGGGCTCGATCTGTGCCTGCACATCGTGCGGCGCGACCACGGCACGGCCGTGGCCAACGAGGTGGCCCGGCGCAGCCTGGTGCCGCCGCACCGCGACGGCGGCCAGGCGCAGTACATCCGCCGTCCGCTCCCCGAGCCTGAGCAGGCCACCACGACGGCGGCGCGGGCCTGGGCCCTGGGCCGTCTGGACCGCCCCATCTCGCTGCGTGAGCTGGCCGCCCAGGAGTCGATGAGCGTACGGACCTTCACCCGGCGCTTCCGCGAGGAGACCGGGGTCAGCCCCGGCCAGTGGCTGGCGGCGCAGCGGGTCGAACGCGCACGGCACCTGCTGGAGGACACCGAACTGTCCGTGGACCGGATCGCGCGGGACGCGGGTTTCGGCACCCCCGCGTCGATGCGCCAGCACCTTCAGGCGGCGCTCGGTGTCTCGCCGACGGCCTACCGGCGCACCTTCCGCACCGGGACCGCGGCCGCGTCTCCTTCCGTCGCGTTCTCCGAGTCGTCCGAACCGCCCGGCTCGCCGGAGTCGTCTGAGTCGTTCGAGTCGTTCGAGTCGTCGGAGCGGGCGGTCAGAAGGTGAGCACGGCCCGTGCCACCCGTCCGTGGTGGGCGTCGTCGGCGGCCTTGGCGAAGTCCTCCACCGGATAGCTGCGGGTGATCAGTTCATCCAGCAGCAGTCTGCCCCGCCGGTAGAGGTCGGCGTACAGGGCGATGTCGCGCTGGGGGCGGGAGGAGCCGTAGCGGCAGCCCAGGATGGACTTGTCCAGATAGAGCGAGGAGACCTGGAAGGACGCTTCGGCGGCGGCGGGCGGGACGCCGAGCAGCACCGCCTGGCCGTGCCGGTCGAGCAGATCGACGGCCTGCCGGATGAGGTGCGTGGAGCCGACGCATTCGAAGGCGTGGTCCGCGCCGGTCGGCAGGACCTCCCGGACGGCCTCGGCGGACGGGACGAAGTGGGTCGCGCCGAAGTGCCGGGCCAGCGGCTCCTTGGCGGGGTTGGAGTCGACGGCCACGACCGGGGAAGCCGCGGCGATACGGGCCCCCTGGAGCACATTGAGCCCGATCCCCCCGGCGCCGATGACCACGACGGACTCGCCGCGGTCCACCCGGGCGCGGTTGAGCACGGCGCCGACGCCGGTGAGGACACCGCAGCCGATGAGGGCGGCCGAGGTGAGCGGGATCTGTTCGGGGATCTTCACCGCCTGAACGGCCTTGACCAGGGTGCGTTCGGCAAAGGCCGAGTTCGAGGCGAAGTTGAACAGCCGTTGATCGCCGGGGCGGGAGAACGGCCGGGACGGCCGGCCGATGGCCGCCCGGCACATCGTGGGACGGCCGCGGTCGCAGTCCGGACAGGTTCCGCAGTTGGCGAGGGTGGAGAGCGCGACATGGTCGCCACGGGTCACATGGCCGACGGCAGGGCCGACCGCCTCGACGACACCCGCCCCTTCATGACCGAGGACGACCGGGACGGGAAAGGGGATGGTGCCGTCGATGACCGACAGATCGCTGTGACAGAGTCCGGCGGCGACGACGCGCACCAGCACCTCGCCGGGGCCGGGGTCCCGTATCTCCAGGTCGTCGACGACCCGCGCCTCCGTGCCGTCGAAGACGACGCCTCGCATCCTCATCACACTCCCCGATTCCTGGGGTCGGCGTTCCTCGGGTGTTCCGGGCACCACGGGCCGCTCGCGGCTCTCCGGCTCCGGTCCCACGGCGGCTCCTCGCACCGCTCGCACGGGGCCCGGAGATCAGGAGGCCCAGACGAGCGACTGGAGTTCGCTGTACGCGTGCAGGCCGAACGAGCCGCCGTCGCGGCCCACACCGCTGTCCTTGAACCCGCCGAAGGGGGTCTCGGGGTGGCGCTGGGCGGTGTTGATGCCGACGTTTCCGCTGCGCAGCCGGGCGGCGAGGGACCAGGCTCGGCCCGCGTCGGCGCTGAAGACGTAGTCGTAGAGGCCGTACGGGGTGCCGTTCGCGATCCGTACCGCCTCGTCCTCGTCGTCGAACGGCAGGGCCACGACGACCGGGCCGAACACCTCCTCCTGCGCGATGGCCATCTCGGGGTCGGCGTCGGCGACAAGGGCGGGGGCAGCGTAGAAACCGGGTTTGAGGGCGGGGCGTTCGTTGCCCACGACAATGCGGGCTCCCTGCTCACGGGCTCCGGCGAGATACGCCTCGACGCGGTCGCGCTGGGCCGCGGAGATGAGCGGGCCGACGATCGTGGAGTTATCCACAGGGTCACCGATCTTGAGTGACCGTGCGTAGTGTGTGAGTGCGGCGATGACCTTCTCGTACAGCGATCGATGGACGAGCACGCGGGTCGGCGCCGTGCAGATCTGCCCGCTGTGAAAGGAGAAGGTCGAGCCGACCGCCCCGACCGCCGACGCGATCACTCGCTCGTCGGCGTCCCCCAGGACGATGGCCGCGCCCTTGCCCCCGAGTTCCATCAGGGTGCGCTTCATCGACCGCCCCGCGGACTCGGCGATCTTTTTCCCCACAGTGGTGGATCCGGTGAAGCTGACCATGTCGACACCGGGGTGGGCGACCAGTGCCTCGCCCACCGCCGCGCGCGAGCCGGTGACGACATTGAAGACACCGTCCGGGAGCCCGGCCTCCTTCAGCAGCGGGCCGAGTTCAAGACAGCACAGGGGATCCTGCGGGGCCGGTTTGGCCACCACCGTATTGCCCATGGCCAGGGCCGGGGCGGCCTTGCCCGCGAGATTCGCGAGAGGGAAGTTGTAGGAGGTGATACAGGCGACAACACCCAGGGGGCGGCGGACCGCGGCCGCCCCGATGAGCCCGCCGGGCGCCAGCGGGGTGGCGGCCACGGGCAACGGGGCGAGCGGAAGGGTGTCCGTTTCGACGGCGCCGCGCGCATAGCGGCGGAAGCGGTCGACGGCCGGGGGCACTTGCAGCGCCGAGGTGACGCGCAGCGTCGCACCGGTCTCCGCCTGGAGGAGGGGCACCAGGTCGGGGGCGCGCTCGGCCAGAAGGGCGGCCACGCGGTCGAGTACGGCGGCGCGTTCCCGTGGGGCGGTGCGCGACCAGCCGTCGTACGCGGCGCGGGCGGCCCGGACCGCGGCGTCGACCTCCGCCGCGGCCGCCTCGGGGGCATGGCCGACGGTCTCCTCGGTGGCGGGGTTGAGCACGGGGTAGTGCCCCCGGCCGGGCGCCCGCCACCCGCCGCCGATCCAGTGTCCGTACGTGCTCTGCCGGTCCGTGGTCATCCGCGTGATTCCTTGGGGAGGTGAAGTACCCGCTCGGCGATGATGTTGCGCTGGATCTCGTCCGAGCCGCCGTAGATGGTGTCGGCACGGGAGAAGAGGAAGAGACGCTGGGAAGCGTCGAGTTCATAGGGGTGTTCCGCGGTCCAGCCCGCCGGGCCCAGTGCGGCCGCCGCGCCCCTGACCTCTACGGCCAGCTCGCCGAGGCGCTGATGCCAGCCGCCCCACAGCAGCTTGGCGACGCTGGGCGCGCCCGGGTCCGGTGTGGCGCCAAGGGTGCGCAGAGCGTTCCAGCGCATCACCTTCAGCTCGGCCCACTGCTGTACCAGCCGGTCGCGCAGCACCGGTTCGCGGGCGGCTCCGGTCTCCAAGGCCTGTGCCACGACCCGGCCGAGCTCCTGGGCGAAGCCGATCTGCTGGGCGAGGGTGGAGACCCCGCGCTCCACCGCGAGCAGGCCCATGGCCACCTGCCAGCCCTGGCCCGCGCCGCCGACGAGGTGTTCGGCGCGGGCCACGGCCCCGTCGAAGAACACCTCGTTGAACTCCGCGGTCCCGGTCATCTGCCGGATCGGCCGCACCTCGATCCGGCCCGGCTGGTCCATCGGCACCAGCAGAAAGGAGAGTCCATGGTGGCGTTGTGACTCCCGCTCGGTGCGCGCCAGCACAAAGCACCAGTCCGCTTCACGGGCGAGGGAGGTCCAGATCTTCTGCCCGGTGATGCGGTAGGTGCCCTCGCCCGGGTCGCGGACGGCGCGGGTCCGCACCCCGGCGAGGTCCGAGCCCGCGTCCGGTTCGCTGTAGCCCTGGCACCACAGCTCCTCGCCGTGTGCGATGGCGGGCAGAAAGCGGGTGCGCTGGGCGTCGTCGCCGTAGGCGAGCAGCGTGGGCGCGAGGAGGTTCTCGCCGATGTGCCCGAGTCGCGCGGGCGCCCCGGCTCGGGCGTACTCCTCGGCCCAGACGACCTGTTGGGGCAGGGTGACGGTCCGGTTTCCCCAGGTGCCGTGCGTGCGTGCCCAGCCGAGGCCGATCCAGCCGCCCCCTCCGAGCGTGCGCTCCCACGCGCGGTGCGCCGCTGCCCGGCCGTCCCCGGGCGGCTGCCCGCGCAGGGCAGCGACCGGTCCGGCAGCATGCTCCTCGAGCCAGGCCCGCGCCTCATCGCGGAACCGCTCGTCCTCCGCCCCGAAAGCGAAGTCCACGGCCTCTCCCCTCTCCTGTGTGGCCGTTCCCGACGGCGGCGTGGTTCCCGGCGGGGTCAGGCATTGGGGCGTTGGCCGTCGGCGGCCGCCCGGGCCATCGCTTCCAGCTGCGCGAGCATCGGCATCGGGTCGGTGCCGACGGTGCCCGGGAGGAAGTCGGCGATCTTCTCGGGGGTCCAGGCGCCCTCCGCGTACCCGGCGCGCAGCTCCCGGGGCTGGGCCCAGACGGCGATCTTGGGGCCCGCGATCGTATAGACCTGCCCGGTGATCTGCTCGGCGCGGGCGCGCTCGCTCAGCAGATAGACAACAAGTGCCGCCACATCCTCCGGTTCGCCGATCTCCTTGAGCTCCATCGGGACGTTGGCGGACATCCGGGTACGGGCGACCGGAGCCACACAGTTCGCGGTGACCCCGTATTTGTGCAGGCCCAGTGCGGCGCTGCGGACCAGCGAGATGATTCCGCCCTTGGCGGAGGCGTAGTTGGCCTGGGCGACGCTTCCCTGGTGATTGCCGCTGGTGAAGCCGATCAGGGTGCCGGAGCGCTGCCCGCGCATCACGGCCGCCGCCGCCCGGAAGACCGTGAAGGTGCCCTTGAGGTGGGTGGCGAGGACCGGATCCCACTCCTCCTCCGTCATGTTGAAGAGCATCCGCTCGCGCAGGATCCCGGCGACGCAGACGACGCCGTCGAGCCGGCCGAAGCGTGCGAGCGCGGCGTCCACGACGCGCTGGCCACCGGCCATGGTCGAGACGTCGTCGGCGACCGCGACCGCCGCACCGCCCGCCCCGCCGGCCCCCATGGCCTCGATCTCCTTGACCACGGCCTCGGCGACCTCGCTGCTCGGCTGGGCTCCCTCGATGGAGACCCCGTAGTCATTGACGACGACCTTCGCCCCCTCGGCCGCGCAGGCGAGGGCCACGGCTCGTCCGATGCCGCGCCCGGCCCCGGTGACGACGATCGCCTTGCCGTCCAAGAAGTTGCCCACGTCGCATCCCCTCCCGGAGTTTCTGACGGCCCGTTAGATTTTTGAGCAGAGGCGGCCCGAGTACAAGCCCTCGAACGGAAACCGCGAAGGAGACGCCATGCCGCTGCCGGCCGAGTTCCACGAGATCGCGAAGCGCGTCAACAACTGGGGCCGCTGGGGGGCGGCGGACGAGATCGGCACCCTCAACCTGATCACCGACGAGGTGGTCCGGGAGGCCGCCGACACCATACGGACCGGCCATCGCGTCCCCCTCGCGATCCCGCTGCGCCAGGACGGCATCCAGACCGGGATGATCCCCGGGCGGGTCAATCCCCTGCACACCATGGTCGCCGTCAATATGGAGATGTTCGGCCCGGACACCGTCGCCACCAGCGACGACGCCGTGACCATGGGGCTACAGGCGGGCACCCACTGGGACGGGCTGCCCCATGCCTCGCACTCCGGCCGGATCTACAACGGCCGCCCCGCCGACTCCATCACCGCCCACACCCGCGCCGCGTTCAGCGGTATCGAGAAGGCGCGCCATGTCGTCTCCCGCGGAGTACTCCTCGATGTCGCACGCGCCCGTGGCGCGGACCGGCTGCCCGAGGGACACCCCATCACCCCCGAAGACCTCGACGCCGCCGAGGAACTGGCCGGGGTGAAGGTCCGCTGCGGCGACATCGCGCTCATCCGGACCGGTCAGATCCAGCACTGCCTGGCGGGCGAGAAGGAGGCGTACGCGTTCCCCTCGCCCGGGCTGTCGATCCGCACTCCGGAGTGGTTCCACACACGCGATGTGGCCGCGGTCGCCAATGACACGCTCACCTTCGAGGTCTTCCCGCCGGAGATCGAGGACCTGTGGATGCCCGTACACGCCCTCGACCTCGTCGAAATGGGCATGATGCAGGGCCAGAACTGGAATCTGGAGGAGCTGGCGGCGGTCTGCGCCGAGGAGGGACGCTCCGCGTTTCTGCTGTCGGCCACACCCGAGCCGTTCACCGGCGGGACGGGCTCACCGGTCGCCCCCGTGGCGATCCTCTAGTGCCGCGTCAACCAAGGTTCGCCCGGTAGCGAGGCGTCCTGGTGCGTGCGATCACAAGGCGGCCGGAAGCCCTCGCAGGGGGCCCACTCGGGCTTTCGGCCAACGCGGCGAGAGGAGGCACCTCCCAGCGGTAGCTGGGGGAGCGTGCCAGGGCGGCGAGCGGGGCGAACCTCGGCTGGCGCGGCTCTAGCACCCCACGGACCAGCACCCCACAGCCTGTACCCCACGGCCGTCTTGCTCCTGTCGGCGTCCAAGGCGCGAGGGGACGGGCGGGTCATCGGGCGGCGGTGCGCTCGTGCACACCCCGAGCACGGCACCGCGCACCGCCACCCGGCTCCGGCGCTGAGCCCTGTTCAGCCACCAGGCCGCGACCCGCACTCGCCGAGGAACGACTCCGTGAACACAGAGCCCACAGAGCCACCAACGCCCTCGACGTCCCCTCGCGACGAATCGCTGATCCTAGAGTGATCAACCGACCACGTCACGTCAACACCTGGTCTGGACTTTGTCGAGTTCGCCCTATGTGTGATGGCGTATGAGCGGTGCTGTGTGCGGCCAGAAAAGGATCTTCACGCTTCTCACGGTCGATTTCGCACCAGATGCGCTTGCCCGCGCCCTCCGGCTGCCAGCCCCAGCGGTCGGCGAGCCCGTCGACCAGCTCCAGACCGCGGCCGTTGGTGGCCTCTTCATCGGCACAGCGCTGCCGGGGCGCCCGGGTGCTGGTGTCCGCGACCTCGACCCGGACGGTCCCGAAGCCCGGCCCCTTGCCCGCGAACGATCCACCGCCACCGACCGCGCCAACGCCGGCGCCGCCCGAACCGCCACCGCTCCCGGCCCCGCCGCCCGCGGCGGACTGTGCGGGGAAGAGCATCCGCAGCACCGCGGGACAGCCCGTGTGCACCACGGCATTGGTGACAAGCTCGGAAATCAGCAGGACCAACGTATCGGCGAGCGCCTCGTCGGCCGCGATCCCGGAACCGGCGAGACGCGAGCGCGCCCACCGACGGGCCCGGCTCACCTCCGAGGGGTCCGGCCTGACCTCCATCTGCATCTGAAGCACCTGCACCGCTCACACCATCCGAACTGGCGGACACATCGCCTCGTACCTCCAAGAGGTCACCGAACGTGACTCTCTCCCAGCAACCGCTGGGAAGTACCCCCTTGCGGGACAGCATGGTTGACGTACAGTCACCCCAACAAGCGCTTCAGTCATATTCCAGCGCCAAGGAGTATGCGTGGGGCATACTGTGCGACGCACGGTCCGCGGACTCGAACACCGAGCCCGAACCACCGCACACCCCGCGCGACCGGGGCATATCGTCATGCCCGGAGTCGCCCCACGGGCAACACCGGGCTCATCGCACCCCAAAAGCGCTCGCACCCAACGGAGAGTACCCGAGCGCGGCCCCGACTCCCCCCTGTGACGAGTCACGCCTAGGAAACAACCCGGTATCAACGCTCGGTCACCTCAAAGCCCAGGGGGATTTCCCCGAAGATTGCGACATCCCAACAATTCAGGCGTATCCCCTGAGCTCGGCTACAAACATGGTGCACCGGTCAACACCAGACGAGCGGCGAGTTCCTCCTCCGCCGCGGCCGCGGTCTGCCACTGCTCAGCCCTCACCCAGGCCCGCTTCAGATGCAGATGGACATCAGCCTCCCAGGTGAAGCCCATCCCACCGTGGACTTGCAGACAATCGCGGGCATTGCGGACAGCCGCCTCGTCCGCCAGCAGTGTGGCGGCGGCGACATCCCCCGGGTCTTCTGTGATCGCGGCCGCATACACCACACTTCTGGCTGTTTCCGCACGGACCAGCATTGACGCGCACAGATGCTGAACTGCCTGGAAAGTACCGATCATCCGGCCGAACTGCACACGCTCCCCGGCATGGGCGACCGCCAGCTCGACCGTGCGCGCCGCACTGCCGAGCTGTTGCGCGGCGGTCAGCAGCGCGGCCTCCCGCCGTAGCCGGGCGGCGGTCCCGCGCTGCCGAAGTGCCCTCGTCTCGCCGCGCACCCGGTGCAGCGGAGTCGCCGGGTCCACGGACCGTACGGCCGCGGCCGAGGGCAGAACCTCCTCCGCCGGGCGCATCCCGGCATCCTCCTCGCCGAGCACCAGGACCGCGTCGGCCGACGCCAGATGCTCGACCAGTACCGCATCCGTCGCCCCCGTCGCCCCCGTCGCACCCGTCGCACCCGTCGCACCCGTCGCACCCGTCGTAGCCGTCGCACCCGTCGCGTCCAGGCCCGTCACCACGGCCTTCCCCTCGGCCGCGGCACCGGCCACCGAAAGGCCCGTCGCCGAAAGGCCCGCCGCCAGATGCGTGGTGACCAGCGGCCCCGGCAGCAGCGCCCGGCCCGCCTCCTCGAAGGCGAGTACCGCCTCGGGCAGTCCGAGCCCCACCCCGCCCACCGCCTGCGGCAGCCGCAGCGCGAAGAATCCCACCGCCCCCAGCTCCCGCCACAACGACCGGTCGAGCGCCCCTCCCGCCGTGCCCTCCCCCACCGCGTCCCCGACCGCGTCCACCACCGCGCGCAGCGCCGCGCGCGGAAAGCGCCGTTCCATCAGCGTGCGCATCCCCGTCCGCAGCGCCCCCTGGTCCTCGGTGAGCATGAAGTCCACGGCCCGGTCACCGCCCCTTCGGCAGGCCGAGGATCCGCTCGGCGACGATGTTCCGCTGGATCTGCGTGGTCCCGGCCGCGATCGTGTACGACAGCGACGACAGCCGGCCCGTGACCCACTCGTGCTCCGCGTCCAGCGCGTCCGGCCCCAGCACCTCGGCGGCCGCGTCGTACAGCTCCTGCCGCACCTGCGAGAAGCGCAGTTTGAAGACCGAGCCGCCGACGCCCGGCACCCCGCCGGTGCGCTGCGCCTCGCTCACGTTCCACTGGGTCAGCCGCCACAGCGCGGCGCAGTCGGCCGCGAGCCGCCCCAACCTCCGCCGCAGCACCGGATCGTCCCAGCGCCCGTTGGTCTTCGCCGTCCGGGCCAGGGACTCCAGCACCCGGCGGCAGGCGACGACCTCGCCCACAAAGGCGGTGCCGCGCTCGAAGGAGAGGGTCACCATGGTCACCCGCCAGCCGTCGTTCTCCGCGCCGACCCGGTGGCTGACCGGCACCCGCACCTCGTCCAGGAACACTTCGGCGAACTCCGCGGTCCCGGCGAGCGTACGCAGCGGCCGTACGGTCACCCCCGGCGCGTCCATCGGCAGGGCGAGCCAGGAGATGCCCCGGTGCTTCGGGGTGTCCTGGTTCACCGGCGCGGTGCGCACCAGGAGTTCGCACCAGTCGGCGACCTCCGCATGCGAGGTCCAGATCTTGCTGCCGCTGACGACATAGGTGTCGCCCTCCCGTACCGCCCGGGTGCGCAGCGCCGCCAGGTCGGATCCGGCCTCGGGTTCGGAGAAGCCCTGGCACCAGACCTCGTCGCCGCGCAGGATCGGCGGCAGCCAGCGCGCCCGCTGCGCGGCCGTGCCCTCGGCGGCGATGGTCGGGCCCGCGTGCAGCAGTCCCACGAAGTTGGCGCCCACATAGGGCGCACCGGCGCGCTCCGTCTCCTCCAGGAAGATCAGGTGCTGGGTGGGGGTGGCACCCTGGCCACCGGCCTCCTCCGGCCAGTGCAGTCCGGCGTACCCGGCGTCGTGGAGCATGCGCTGCCAGCCGCAGTCGTAGGCGCGGCGGCCGGGCCAGTCGGCCGGGTCCGGGCGGGGCGGCAGCGTGGGCAGGACCGCGGCGAGCCAGGCGCGCAGCCGGTGCCGGAAGTCCTCCTCGTCCTCGGTGCAGGAGAGATCCATCGGCGGCCGCCCGTCCTTCGGTTTCTGATGGGGTGTCAGACAAGCGTGACACCGGAAGGCTAGCCCGCGCCCTCTGGACCGACAAGGCCCGGCGTCCTACGCTCGCACTACCTGACTACCCGTCAGCTACGGCGAGCGGGCGAGCGCGTGCCACGGGAGGCCGGGATGACCGACACCGCGCATGAACTCGGACGATCGGCGACGCTGTGGGAGCTGCTGGAGCGGCGTGCCGCCCTCACCCCCGACGCCCCCGCCCTGCTCCAGGCCGCCGATTCCCCTCGTCAGGACCGGCGGCTGACCTTCCGTGCCCTGCGCCGTCGCGCCGAGCGGACCGCGGCCGGTCTCCACGAGCTGGGCGTTCACCCCGGCAGCCGGGTCGCCTGGCAGCTGCCCACCCGGATCGAGACGGTCGTCCTGACCATGGCGCTGGCCCGCCTCGGCGCCGTCCAGACCCCGCTGATCCCCTCCTACCGCGACCGCGAAGTGGGGTTCGTGCTACGGAAGTCCGGGGCCCGCTTCTTCGCCGTACCCGGGCGCTGGCGCGGCTTCGACCACACGGCGCTGGCCCACCGCCTCGCCGCCGAACTGCCCGAACCACCGCTGGTCATCGAGGCGTACGACACCCTGCCGGAGGCCGACCCCGCGGCCGTACGGCTGCCGCCGCCACCGGCCGACGGGACCGATGTGCGCTGGATCTACTGGACCTCGGGCACCACCTCCGACCCCAAGGGCGTGCTGCACACCGACCGCAGCCTCATCGCCGCCGGTGCCTGTCTCGCCCACGCGCTGCGGCTCGGCCCGGACGACGTCGGCTCCATGGCCTTTCCCTACGCCCATGTCGCCGGACCCGACTACACCGTGATGCTGCTGCTCCACGGCTTCCCCGCCGTGCTGTTCGAGCACTTCGCGCTGCCCGGCTCGCTCGCCGCGTACCGGCGGCACGGGGTGACGACCGCGGGCGGCAGTACCGCCTTTTACGCGATGTTCCTGGCCGAACAGCGCAAGGACCCCGCACATCCGCTCATCCCCACCCTGCGGCTGCTCGCGGGCGGCGGCGCCCCCAAACCGCCCGAGCTGTACTACGAGGTCACCCGTGAACTGGGCTGCGTGCTCACCCACGGCTACGGCATGACCGAAGCCCCCATGATCACCATGGGGTCGCCGGACGACACCGACGAACTCCTCGCGACGACCGAGGGACGTCCCCCGGCGGACATGGAGATCCGCGTGGTGGACGGGGAGGTGCGGCTGCGCGGCGAAGCGGTCTGCGCCGGATATCTGGACCAGGCCCAGACCCGGGAGGCGTTCGACGAGGACGGCTTCTTCCGCACCGGTGACCTGGGCCGTCTCACCGGAAGCGGCCATCTCGTCCTCACCGGGCGGGCCAAGGACATCATCATCCGCAAGGGCGAGAACATCTCGGCCAAGGAGATCGAGCAGTTGCTGTACCAGCATCCGGACGTGGGTGATGTGGCCGTGGTCGGACTGCCGGACCCGGCTCGCGGCGAGATGGTCTGCGCCGTTGTCGAACAGCCCGCGGCGGCCCGGCCGCTGACGCTCGACGCCGTGACCACGCATCTGCGGAGTGCGGGACTCAGCGTCCACAAGCTCCCGGAGCGGCTGGAGGTGGTGGCCGCGCTGCCCCGGAACCCGACGCTGGGGAAGGTGCTGAAGTACCGGCTGCGCGAGCGGTTCGGCGGGGGCGGTCAGCCCGCCTAGGTCCTGTCCTGTCGATCTTCGTGGATCAGGCCGCGGCGTCTGGTGCCGTGGATCGCAAGGCGGAGGGTCGTCCTCGTACCGGGCGTACTCGGATGATCCCGACAACGCGGCGAGGTGCGGTGCCAGGCGTCGCGGCCCCGCGAAGATCGGCAGGACAGGGCCTAGTGCCGCGTCAGCCGAGGTTCGCCCCGCTCGCCGCCCTGGCACGCTCCCCCAGCTACCGCTGGGAGGTGCCCCCTCTCGCCGCGTTGGCCGAAAGCCCGAGCAGGCCCACTACGAGTGCTTCCCCGCCGCCTTGCGATCGCACGCGCCAGGACGCCTCGCCACCGGGCACACCTTGACTGGCGCGGCACTAGCCCGTGGTGCTGTACGTCGCCGTGGCCTGCTCGAAGTAACGGCTGACCGCGCGGCGTTCGTCGGATGGGCCGATCACCAGCACCACGTGGTACCGGCCGTCGATCAGCATCGCGAGGTTCCGGGCGTAGACATCGCGCCCGCTGCTGTCCCGCCAGCTGAACGCGCCCTCCGCCATCGCCGTGCGGCCGACGTCGATCCGCCGCAGCCCCGACGACGAGGCCCAGGAGGAGTTGCGGAAGGCGTCGAGCTCCGCCTCCCGGTTCTGCTGGTACGCCATCGGGTCGCCGCCGAACTCCGACGCCTTGTCCCGCCCGGCCACCACCAGCAGCTCGAAGTCACCGCCGAGATAGCGGATCTGACCGCGCCCGTTCTCACCGCGGCGGGTCCAGTCCTCGTCCACGGCGACCTTGAAGCCCTTGGGGTCATCGCGGACCGCGAAGCCCTTCGCCATCCCCGCCGGATGGGTGGACCGCGGCTGCGGGGAGTCCCCCTTGCCGCCGGGGGAGCCGGGAGCGGTGGATCGGGGGGCCGGGTCGTGGGGGGCGCTGGGCGCCGCGCTCTGCGCGCCCGCCGACCCCGTACGGTCCTGCCCGCCGGTCTCCTTGTCGCGCGGCATGAACATCATCGCGTACAGCACCGCCGCCGCCAGCGCCAGCAGTATCACCAGCAACAGCACCCGGCCCAGCCGGTGCGGCTCACGCTGCTCCTCCGCCCCGGCGGACGTCTGCGGCCGCTGCTGCGCCATCCGGTCGACGCGCGGCGGTCTGGGCGCTCTGGGCTGCCTCGGCTGCTTCGGCTGCTTGGCGCGCTTGTGGCGGCCGTGCACGGCGGCGGCCGACGGGACGGGGCGGCCCCGGCCCCTGCGCACCAGCCAGCCTCGGCGGCGCACCACCGGCAGCCGCCGGGGGTCGGACGCGCCGCCCGGACCGATCGACGGCACCGTGACCGTACGGCTGCCGACATCCGGTTCGGGCGCCGACCGGATCAGCGACCGCAGCCAGCCGCGCAGTTCCTCGAAATCCGGCCGCTCGGTGGGGTCCTGGCGCAGCAGCGACTCGACCACGGGACGCAGCGGACCGCATTCCTCCGCGTACGCCGGGGCCTCCGCGCACACCAGCTGGACCAGTTCGGCGGCGTTGTCCTCCGGGTACGGGGCGTGGCCCTGGACGGCGCGGAAGAGCAGCACGCCGAGCGCCCACAGATCGGCGGCCGGGCCGACGGGCGGCGCGAGCCGCCAGTTCTCGTGGACCGGGACCGCCTGCTCGGGCGCCCAGCGCTCGCTGACGGCGCCCACCACGACGATCCGCGCCTGCCGAGCCCGTTCGGCGGCCAGCGCGGTGCCGGGGCCCCCGCCCGTGGCGCCGCCCGGAGCGCCGTCGGTGTCCCAGGAACCGCCGCCGGTGCGTGCGCCGGGGTCCGGCGCCCCGGGCCAGGACGCACCGTCGCCGACGAGGTCCTGGTCCCGGTCGTCGCCGGGTTCGTGGTCGAGGTCGGTGTCCCGCTCGTCGTACGGGTCGTGCTCCGCGTACGCGTCCGGGGACGGATCGACGCCCGCCCGCGCGGCGGCGCGTGCTCCCGCCGCGTACGCGGCGATGGCTCCGGCGCGCGCGGCTCGCGCGGCCGCGCCCTGAGGATCGGCCGTACCGCCGCCCGGCTCGCTCTCCCGCGCACCGGGCACCCAGTGCATGCCCGGCTCCCGCTCGCCCACGGCAGGCCCACCGGGCCCGCCCGGTACGGCCGGTACGCCCGTTCCGGCCCTCGCGCCCGCCTCGGGCGCGGCGCGCGGACCGGGGAAGCCACCGGCCGCGCCCTGGTCGCGGTAGCGCGGTCCGCCGCTCCGCTCCGGCGCGGCCGGAGCCGGAACCGGAGCCCGAGACGAGACCGGGACCGGGCGTGCGGGCGGCTCCGCGGCCGGACCGTCGTCCTCATCCGCATCCGCCCCGGCGGGCGGCGGCACCGGGTCGTAGCCGCACAGCGCCTCCTCCGCGGCCCCGGCCGCCAGCCCCGTCAGCATCGCACGGCCGTCCTCGCACAACAGGACCGTACGGGTGGTGATGTTGCGATGGATCCAGCCGTGGGCGTGCAGGGCGCGCAGCGCGGTCAGGATGTCGTTGGCGATCTCGGCGGCGCGGTGCGGGGAGAGCGTCCCCTCCGCGAGCAGCGCGGCGAGCGGCCGTCCGGCGACCAGTTCGCTGACGATCCACAGGCTTCCGGACTCGGCGAAGACATGGAAGACCTGTCCCAGCCGCGGGTGGTCGGGGAGTTGGGCCGCCGCCGTCGCGGCGACCGTGGCACGTCGTACGGCCGGGTCACCGCCCCCGGCCGGCTCGTCCGCCGGCCCTCCGCCCGTCCGTCCCGGGCCGCCGGAGTGGGCCCGGCCCAAGCGGGCCTCCTCGTCGACGACCTCCGCGTCGACGACCTCCGGAAGCGGTATCTGCCGCAGATGGACTTCCTGCCCGCTGTAGGTGTCGAGGGCGCGGGTCTCGACGAACTCGTACTCGTCGGCGGGTGGCAGGGGCAGGCGATAGCGGTCGGCCAGCACCCGACCGGCGTACTCGTCCACGACGCCTCCCCGAGCGCGGGTTTCACACGCTCATCAGCACAGCCGGAAACCGTCAAGTACGGTCATTTTGCCGGTCCATACGGCTGCGCACGGTCCACGGCCTCTCACGATACGTGCCCGTGCGACGCTTCGCCGACAGGAGTGCTCAGTCCGTGATGTCGAAGGTCCTGAAGGCGGTCTCGCGGAGGGTCTTGCACTCGCTGTCGTCCCACTTGGACGCCTCGCAGGTGACCACGATGGCGAAGCCGTGGCTGCTGTCCACCTTGAACCCGCGGTTGATCGCCCGGACCCGCTTGCCCCCGGTGTGGTACTCGAACGTCCAGTCCGCGACCGTCGGGTAGCCGTGCCAGTCGACCTCTTTGATGCCCAGCCCCTTGTAGTCGGTCATCCGCTGCGGGGCACTGGACTCGCTCTTGCGCCAGTCCGCAGCCGCGTCGTCCTTGGGGGAGTTGGTGAAGTCGACCTGGATACGCGGAAGGGTGGAGCCGCCGTAGTACTTCCGGCCGCCGTCGTAGCCGTCCATCCGGTGGGCGGACCAGCCCTTCGGCATCGCCATGGTGAAGGGGAAGTCGGAGCTCTTGACCATCTCGTACCCGTCCGGGAGCGAACCGCCCTCCTTCTCCTTGCCGCCGGAGCCCTTGCCCTTGTCGCCGTCGTCGTCCGAGCCCTTGCCGCCGCCCTTGCCGGAGTTGTTGTCGTCCTGCTCCGACGGACCGCCGGACGCCTCGGTCTTGGGGGACTTCTTGGCCGACTCCTCGGACTTCTCCGCGTCGCCCTTCCCGGTCTTCGCATTGCCGCCCGCACCGGCCGAAGCGGCCTTGTCGCCGCCGGACGCCCCCTTGGCGCCGTCGTTGTTGTCACCGCCGCTGAGCACGACAGCAAGAACGACACCGATGATGGCGAGGGCCACGACCACCGCGATGATGATCAGCGTGCGCCTGGGCACCACATCGGTGAGCGAGGCGCGGGGCGGAGCGGGCGGTTCCGGGTTGACCGGGGACCGGGACGACGACGAGGAAGCGGAAGCGGTCTTCGACGCCGCGGCAGCACCGGCCCCGGAACCAGAGGCGGAACCGGACTTCGAGCCCGACGCCTTCGGGCCCGACGCCTTCGCACCGGACGACTTCGCTCCCGTGGACCCGGAACCGGAACCTCTGGCAGCCTTCGACCCGGAACCGGAACCCGACGATCCCGACGTCGCCCCCGACTTCTGCGCGCTCTCCGACCGCTTCGTCGCCGCGGCTGCCGCCGCCGCGTTGCGCACCGAGCGCAGCGCGCCCCGCCTGCGCTCCGATACGGCCGACTCCTTGGCCTTGGCCGCCGCCTCTTCCTCCGCCGACGGGGTGGGCGGCAGGCTCATCGCGCGGGTGGCGTCGGCGGGCGGCGGGACGGCGGAGCCCTCCGGGGCGCTCAGCGCGTCCTCCAGCAGCGCCCGCGCACCGGCGTCGTCGAGCCGCCGCTCGGGGTCCTTGTCGAGCAGGCCGTAGATGACCTCCTCCAGCGGGCCCGCGTTCTTCGGCGGCTCCACCGGCTCGGTCATCACGGCGGTGAGGGTCGCTATGGCCGTGCTCTTGTCGTAGGGCGGTACGCCCTCCACCGCGGCGTACAGCAGACCGCCCAGCGACCACAGGTCGGCGGGGGGGCCGGGCTTGTGGCCGCGGGCGCGCTCGGGCGAGATGTAGGAGGGCGCGCCGACGAGCATGCCGGTGGAGGTGACCGACGGGTCGCCCTCGACCTGGGCGATACCGAAGTCGGTGAGCACCACCCGGCCGTCGTCGGAGATCAGGACGTTGGACGGTTTGACGTCGCGGTGCAGGATCCCCGCCTGGTGGGCGGCGCGCAGCACATCGAGGACGGCGAGCCCGACCTCGGCGGCGCGCCGCGGGGTGAGCGGGCCGTCGTCCCGGACGACATCGGCGAGCGAGCTGCCCTCGATCAGTTCCATGACGATCCAGGGGCGGTCGTCCTCGTCGACCACGTCGTAGACGGTGACGGCCCCGTTGCTGCGGATCCGGGCGATCGCCTTCGCCTCGCGCAGCGTACGGGTGATGAGCCGTCTCTTCTCGTCCTCGTCGACGCTGGACGGGAAGCGCAGCTCCTTGACCGCGACCGTACGGCCGAGGGTCTCGTCACTCGCGCGCCAGACCGTTCCCATGCCGCCCTGACCGAGCATCTCCCCGAGCCGGTACCGCCCGGCGAGGAGGCGCCCGGTCGGGCCCTGCGTCTGCTCCGCCTCCGACATGCGACCCCTCTGCAAATCAACCCACCCTGAACCCACCCTGGGAGAGCGACCATTGTCTCTCATCCGCGGACCCGCGGAAGTCCGGGGTCCACGGCGTGGCGCGCCGCCCTCCGCGACACCTGCGAACATCGGTGCATACGCAGAGAAGGAAGGCCCGTGTCATGCCCATCTCCGCCCTACGATGGCACAAGCGGAGTCGGATGCCGACCGCCCTCGCACGCCCGGCCGCGCTGACGACCGCTCTGGCGGCCGCACTGGCGGTCGCGCTGTCCGGCTGCGGCCACGGCGCGAACGGCGGTGCGGGCGGGGAGACACCGGCGAGCGCGGGGGCGTCACGGGACGCGGCGGTCCGTACGGCGGTCCGCGCGCTGGTGGCGGACGGCGCCGCGCCGGGAGCGGCGGTGCTCGTCCGGGACGGGCGCGGGACGCGGTTCACGGCGGCGGGCGTTGCGGATGTCCGCACCGGGCGGCGCATCCACCGGAACGACCACTTCCGTGCGGGGAGTCTCACCAAGACCGTCATCGCGGCGGTGACGCTGCGGCTGGCCGACCAGGGGCGGCTGCGTCTGGACGACACCGTCGAGCGCCATCTGCCGGGGCTGGTGCACGGTCAGGGGAACGACGGACGGCGCATCACCCTCCGTCAGCTGCTCACCCACACCAGCGGTCTGTACGACTACCCGGCCGATCCGGAGCTGGCCCGGCAACTGTCTTCGGCCGGCACCCGTACCCGCACCCCGGCCTCGCTGGTCCGTACCGCCGTCTCCCACCCCCCGTACTTCCGGCCCGGGTCCGCCTGGCGCTACTCCAACACCAACTACGTCCTGCTGGGGATGGTGATCCAGCGGGTCACCGGCCACAGCTACGCCGACGAGGCGCGGCGGCTGGTCCTGCGTCCCCTGGCCCTGGACGACACCTCCTTCCCGGGCACCCGCACCACCCTTCCGGCCCCGCACGGCCGCGCGTACTCCGGCGAGGACGGCGCCCGACGGGACGTCACCGACCTCAACCCCTCCACGGCGGGAGCCGCGGGCGAGATGGTCTCCACCCTCGACGATCTGACCCGGCTGGTCTCCGGGCTCCAGCGCGGCCCGGTACTGGACCGCGCCGGGCTGCGCACCATGCGCGACACCTCGGCCTCCCACGGCCGGTACGGGATGGGGCTGTTCCCGGTGCGGCTGCCCTGCGGAGTGACGCTCTGGGGCCACAACGGGGAGATCACCGGCTCCTACGCACTGGCCGTCGCCACCTCCGACGGGCGCCGGGGCCTGGCCTACCGGCTCAACAGCGGCGCCCGGCCCGCCCCCGCCACCGAGTCGGCCCTGCTCAAGGCCGCGTTCTGCACCGGTTCATAGCGGCTCGCGGCCCACGGACGAGCCCCGTCCCGGCGTCACTCGACGGGGTCCGTCCGCACCGCGGGCGCTCAGAGCGGGATGATGTCCGGCGCACCCAGCCGGGCGGCGTCCGCCGTCAGATCGTCCGGCTGCCGCTGGGATTCGCGTTCGGCCTCGACCCGCTTCTCGTAGTGCTCGACCTCCTTGTCGATCTGCTCCTGGCCCCAGCCCAGCACCCCGGCCATCAGCCCGGCCACCTCGCGCGCACAGCGCGTACCGCGGTCGAAGGTCTCGATGGAGATGCGGGTGCGGCGGGTGAGCACATCGTCGATATGGCGGGCGCCCTCGTGGGAGGCGGCGTAGACGATCTCGGCCCGCAGATAGTCATCGGCCCCGGCCAGCGGTTCGCCGAGCGAGGGGTCCTGGGCGATCAGCTCCAGCATCTCGTCGACCACGGCCCCGTAGCGGTTCAGCAGGTGTTCCACCCGCGCCACATGGAGCCCGGACCGCTGGGCGATCCGGGCCCGTGCGTTCCACAGCGCCCGGTAGCCCACCGCGCCGATGAGCGGCACCTCCTCGGTGACGCAGGGCCCGACCCGGCGGTCGAGGCCGTGCACCGCCTCGTCCACCGCGTCCTTGGCCATCACCCGGTACGTGGTGTACTTGCCGCCCGCGACCACCACCATGCCCGGTACGGGGTGGGCCACCGTGTGCTCGCGCGAGAGCTTGCTGGTCGCGTCCGACTCCCCGGCCAGCAGCGGGCGCAGCCCGGCGTAGACCCCCTCCACGTCGTCGCGGGTGAGCGGCACCGCGAGCACCTCGTTGACATGCTCCAGCAGATAGTCGATATCGGCGCTGGAGGCGGCCGGATGGGCCTTGTCCAGGTCCCAGTCGGTGTCGGTGGTGCCGACGATCCAGTGGCGGCCCCAGGGGATCACGAACAGCACGCTCTTCTCGGTGCGCAGGATCAGCCCGGACGTGGAGTGGATCCGGTCCCGGGGCACCACGAGGTGGATGCCCTTGGACGCGCGGACGTGGAACTGCCCGCGCTCCCCGATCAGCGCCTGGGTCTCGTCGGTCCACACCCCGCTGGAGTTCACCACCTGGCGGGCGCGGACCTCGAACTCCCCGCCCTGCTCCAGATCGTGCACCCGGGCGCCGACCACCCGCGCCCCCTCGCGCAGGAAGCCGACCACCCGCGCCCGGTTGGCGACATGCGCCCCGTAGCGGGCGGCCGTCCGCACCAGCGCGGTGACGAAGCGGGCGTCGTCCACCTGGGCGTCGTAGTACTGCAACGCCCCGACCAGCGCGTCCTTGCGGAGGCAGGGCGCCACCCGCAGGGCCCGGGTCCGGGTCAGATGGCGGTGGACGGGCAGCCCGCGGCCGTGTCCGGAGGAGACCGACATCGCGTCGTAGAGCGCGACCCCCGCACCCGCGTACAGCCGCTCCCAGCCCCGGTGCTTGAGCGGATAGAGGAACGGCACCGGCTTCACCAGATGCGGCGCGATCCGCTCCAGCAGCAGCCCGCGCTCCTTGAGCGCCTCTCTGACGAGGGCGAAGTCCAGCATCTCCAGATAGCGCAGGCCCCCGTGGATCAGCTTGCTGGACCGGCTGGAGGTACCCGAGGCCCAGTCGCGTGCCTCCACCAGGCCGGTTTCCAGCCCGCGGGTCGCGGCGTCCAGCGCGGTGCCCGCGCCGACCACTCCGCTGCCCACGACCAGTACGTCCAGCTCACGGTCCGCCATCCGGGCCAGCGCCTCGCCACGCTCGGACGGTCCCAGTGCCGGTGTCCTCACCGCTGCCTCCCGTTGTGATCGACATCACGTCGCACGTTCAGTGATTTTCCTGGCTTTCTCCTCGCCGTGCCATGGCGCTGCTCCACCCACTGCCGCAACACCGGGCCAACACCCCCCACCAATACTGAATACGAGTCATATTTCCGCTTAGTCTGCCTTTGCGCCATCCGGAATCGCCTCGGGAAGGACGGCTCGCAGTCATGTCCGCAGATCTCGCCGTCATCGGACTCGGCCATCTCGGTCTCCCCCTCGCCCAGGCCGCCACCGCCGCGGCCGTCCGCACCGTCGGTTACGACCCCGATCCGCGCGCCATCGGCGATCTGCGGGCCGGCCGGCTGCCCTCCGGGGCCGCTGACGGCCGGCTGTCCGCCGCCGATCTGCGCCGGATGGTCGCCGGCGGCTTCCGGATCACCGCCGACCCCGCCGAACTGGGCCGTGTCCGTACCGCCGTGATCTGCGCCCCGACCCCGCTGGGCGAGGACCGGAAGCTCGATCTGTCGGCGGTCACCGAGGCGGCCCGTACGCTCGCGGCCCGACTGCGACCGCACACCACTGTCCTGCTGGAATCCACCGTGTACCCCGGCACCACCGAGGAATTCCTGCGTCCGGTTCTCGAGGAGGGATCCGGGCTGCGCGCAGGACGCGACTTCCACCTCGCCTACGCCCCCTGCCGCCTCGACCCCGGCAACCGCGCCTACGGCCCCGCCAACACCCCCAAGGTGATCGGCGGCCTCACCCCCGCCTGCACCGAGGCCGCCGCCGCCTTCTACGGCCGGTTCACCGAGAAGGTGGTGCGCGCCCGCGGCCCGCGCGAGGCCGAAGCCGTCAAGGTCCTGGAGACCAACTACCGCCACGTCAACATCGCCCTGGTCAACGAGATGGCGGTGTACTGCCACGACCTGGGCGTGGACCTGTGGGACGTGGTCCGCTGCGCCGAGACCAAGCCCTTCGGCTTCCAGTCCTTCCGCCCGGGCCCCGGCGTCGGCGGCCACGGAGTGCCCGTCGACCACGACCACATGGCCTACCAGCAGCGCGGCCTCGGCCTCCCGCTGCGGATGGTCGAGCTGGCGCAGCAGGTCAACGGGCGGATGCCGGCTTACGTCACCCAGCGGTGCACGGCCCTGCTCAATGAGTACGGCAAGTCCGCGCGCGGTGCGCACGTCCTGCTGCTGGGCGTCGGCTACAAACCCGACATCGCCGACGAGGAGGGATCGCCCGCCCGGGAGATCGCGTCCCGGCTGATGGAGCTGGGCGCCGAGATCAGCTACCACGACCCGTATGTGCCGCAGTGGCGGGTGCGGGGGCGGCGGGTGGAGCGGGCGGACGCGCTGTACGAAGCGGCGGCCGACGCGGACCTGACCGTGCTGCTGCAACACCACCGGGCGTACGACCTGCAAGGGCTCGCGGTGAAAGCCCAACTGCTGCTGGACACCAGAGGGGCGAGCCCGGCGGGCACGGCCCACCGGCTCTGACGGCGGGGCGGGCCACCGGAGCCGTCCGGTCGCCGGTGCCCCGGCCGCCGCCTTCCGGACTCCCGCCGGCGGGCCGCGCTTCCCCTGGCTCCGGGCGCCCCGGACTACGCGACGACCGGCAGCTCCTCCGTCAGATACCGCTGGACCGTGACTCCGACCGTGCCGACCACCACCTCCCGGTCCAGCGAGGCCAGCGGCTGTATCTCCAGGACGTAGCGGGTGAGGGCCAGCCCGACCAGCTGGGAGCCGACCAGCCCGGCGCGTACGTCCGGCCTCCGCCCGCCCGCCATCTCGGCGACCCGGCCCAGCACCTCGCGGGCGATGAAGCCGCGCACCGTCCGCGCGGACGCCGGGTGGGAGACCGCCGAGCGCAGGATCGACAGCAGCTTGGCGCGGGTGGGTTCCTCCTCCCATAACCGCAGGAAGGCGCGGACCAGCCGTTCCCCCAGCCCCTCCACCCCACCGTCCAGGACCGGCCCGAGCAGCAGCTCCGGGCGCATCGCGTCCCGCATACAGGCGGTGAACAGCCCTTCCTTGGAGGCGAAGAAGTGGTGCACCAGTGCGGCGTCGACCCCCGCGGCCTTGGCGATCGACCGCACCGAGGCGCCGTCGAAGCCACCCTCCGCGAACATCCGCTGGGCCACCCCCAGGATCGTGTCGCGGCTCTCCGTCACGCCGGGTCTCCGGCCGGTGCGCTTGCGGCCTCCGATGGTCATGGCGGCAACCTCCACGGGTTCACAGCTATCACGGCTCATTACTGCTGCACTGCTGCTCACGGCAATCACGCCGGACGACGCGGAGTACGGCATGCGGCGTGTCGGAAACCGCCCCACTGTACGGCCCGGGCCGGACACCGCCAGGCCCGCGCGGACGCATTGTCAGGGACCGGACGCGTCAGGGACCGGTCGCCGTCGGCCGTCGGTCACGTCCCGCGCGCACGGCGCAGCCGGACCGCCGCGGCGAGCACGATCAGCAGCATCCCGCCCCCGACGAACGCGACGGCTCCCGAGGGCACCGACCGCACATCCGCGGTGAACGTCATCGGCTCGCCCCAGGGTCGGCCGTCCGAGGTGGTGTAGAGCCGGGCGGTCAGCCGCACCGGGCCGTTGGCGTACGCGCTCACCCGGACCCGTACCGTCCGGCTCACCGCCCGGGAGGCCCGCACCTCCACCGACCGGTCCACCGTGCTCAGCCGCTCCGGGTGGCTGGAGAGCACCCGCAGTTCGACCCCGGTGAGGTCCTGCTGGAGCCCGTTGTCGACGGTGACCGGGATGGTCGCGGTGCCCCCGGCCACCACCACCGTCGACTTGGGCACCAGCCGCACCGACGCCAGGGAGGCCGTCAGATAGCGGGTCACGCCCCGCTGGTAGGCACCGGCCCCCTCCGCGTTGCCGCGCCAGGCGGTCGACAGGGAGCGCGTCATCGCCGCCCGTACGGACGCGGCGGTGGCCCGCCCGTCCGAGAGCACCTTCGCCAGTGCCCGCATCCGCCGCCGGTCCCGGGCGACCGCGGCGAGCCGGGCGGGCGGCAGCTCCGAGGCGCGCAGCGCGATGGGATAGCCGTCGAAGCTCCGCAACTCCCCCGGCTCCGGCTCGCGCAGCGCCACCTCGAACCGGGTGGGCTCCAGCCAGCCCGCCCGCTGGCCGTCGGCCAGCGCCCCGAGCAGGACACCCGCCACCGCGACCGGCATCCGGCGCGGTGGCACCACCACCAGGTCGCGGCGGGCGTACGGCAGCTCCCGTACGGCCGTCAGCGTCTCGGCGAGCAGCCGCTGCCGCAGCCGCAGCCGGGCGGGGGCGCCGGTGACGGAGCCGCCAGCGGACCCCTGGGAGCCTTGGGAACCCTGGGAGAGGAGGGCGGCGAGCGTCGTGTCGTAGGTCAGCGCGGTCGTCCCGCCGTCGAGCGACACCGCGCCGTCGTCCGTCGCTCCCCCCGCGACCAGCGCGGCCGACGGGCCGACCGACCCGCCGGAGGCCAGCACCGTGCTCAGGCCCAGCCGCCGGGTGTACGCGGCGATCGCACCGTCCACCGCGCCGCCCGCGGGCCAGGCCACATCGGCGCGGGCGTGGGTGTCCAGCGCCCGGTCCACCACCGTCCGGCCCGTCCGGGACGACCGGCGCAGCAGCCCGGCCAGGGACTCGTCGCCGCCGCGCGCGAGCGAGGCCAGGTCCGGATCCGCGTACGGCAGCGCGATGACGTCCCTTCCGTGGACCGCCTTGCGGAGCGCGGCCAGCCAGTCCGCCGCCGCGTCGCCGCCCTCGCCGTCGACGGCGTCCTGCGGATCGGTGCCGCCGGGGGTCCCGGACACCCGGTAGCCGTCCCTCATGGCCTGGGCCTGGACGATGAGATCGGGGTCGATCACCCAGGTCACCGGCTGGCCCTCGCCCATGTCGACCAGCCGCCGCAGCCGTCCGACGGGCCCGAAGGCCGCCTTCAGCGCGTCGTCGCGGAACACCGGCAGCACCCGGTCGGAGGTGCGCTGGGTCAGCGCCTCCATGTGCGGGACATCGGTGATCGGCCACAGGACGGTGGTGTGCAGCGGCTCCGGATCGGTGCCGTCGGGATAGGCGCACACATAACCGCGCGCCAGCCCGAGGACGGTGCCGTTCCCGCGGGCCACGTCCACGGTGAGCCCGAACGCCCCGGGCCCGTCGAGGCCCAGGTCCGGTACGGGCACGGTGAGCTGGAAGCGTTGCACGGCGCCGGGTGCGAGCGCGGCCACGGCGGCCGTACGGCCCGGCACCCGCGGGCCGTCGGCGCGGCCCAGGGCGGTACGCCCGGCCACGGCGGCGAGTCCGCTGCGGGTGTCGATCGCCCCCTGCCGTCCGATCCGCACCCCGAGGCGGGTGGCGTTGAGCCGGCGGCCCGAGGTGTTGGTGACGGTTCCGCCGATTTTCAGCTCCCCGCCCTGGCGCACCACCGAGGGGTTCAGCGACTCCAGTTCGACGGAGGCGGGATACGCCACCCGGCTGACGGACGGTGGCCCGGCGGGGTGACCCGGGGCGGTGCCGGGGTTGTTCGCGGACGGAACGTGGGTGCCGGGGGGCGGTGTACGGGAAGCGGGGGGCAGGGCGGCGGCGGAGGGCAGGAGGGAGACGATCGCGGCCAGGACGGCGACGGTCACGAAGACCGCTCGCCTGTGTGCCCCGCGCAGGACTGCCGTCACCTCGACGCCCGCACCTCCCGTCCGCCCGCGCCGCACGGGACGCGGTGCCACCAGCCCACCACGGCCGCGGCACCGCCGCACGCCCGGACGCGCCGACCGAGGGGCCGCCGTCGAGTGCGGGCACGGCGGGCGCGGGCCCACCCCGCGCGGGAGCACGAGAGCGAGGACGTACGGAGACGGGGCGTACGAGAACGGGGGCGCCCCGCGGCCGCAGAGCGCCCGGGGCCCCGCCCGCCCCCGCCCGAGCCCGTCAGACCCGGACGGTGTCGGGGCGCCGGGGCCGGGCGTCCATCGCGGTCCGCAGCGACGCGAAGTCCTCGACACACCGGCCGGTACCGATGGCCACACAGTCCAGCGGGTCATCGGCGACCAGCACCGGGATGTCCAACTCGCGGCCCAGCCGGGCATCCAGTCCGCGCAGCAGGGCGCCGCCGCCGGTGAGCACGATGCCGCGGTCCATGATGTCGCCCGCCAGCTCCGGCGGGGTCTCGTCCAGTGTGGAGCGGACCGCGGCCACGATGCTGTCCACCGGTTCGCCCAGCGCGTGCCGTACCTCGTCCGCGGTCAGTTCGAGCACCTTGGGCAGCCCGGTGGCCTGGTCGCGGCCGCGGATGGTGCAGCGGTCCGGCGGCAACAGCGCCTGGGTGTCCTCCGGATCACCGCTGTCGCCCGGGAGGACGACCTCCACATTCCGCTCCGGCCGCCGGACGGACGTGCCGGCGCGCGGTGTCGACAGCGAACCGCCCGGTGCCGCGGAGCCGATACTCACCTTGATTTCCTCGGCGGTCCGTTCACCGATCGCGAGTGCGTAATGCTTCTTCACATACGCGCTGATCGCGGTGTCCATCGCGTCGCCCGCCACCCGCACCGAGCGGGCGGTGACGATGCCGCCCAGCGAGACGACCGCGACCTCCGTCGTTCCGCCGCCGACGTCCACGACCATGCAGCCGGTCGGTTCGCTCACCGGCAGCCCCGCGCCGATCGCCGCCGCGATCGGCTCCTCGACCAGGTGCACTTGGCGCGCTCCGGCCTGGGTGGCGGCCTCCATCACCGCGCGCCGCTCAACGCCGGTGATACCGGACGGCACACAGACGACAACGCGGGGACGGGCGAGGCGGCGGCTGCCCGTGACCTTCTTGATGAAGTACCGCAGCATCCGCTCCGCGATCTCGAAATCGGCGATCACGCCATCGCGCAGCGGTCGGACGGCGACGATGTTCGTCGGGGTCCGCCCCATGGTCTCCTTCGCCGCCGAACCCACCGACAGCACACTGCCGTCGACCGTGTTGACGGCCACGACCGACGGCTCGTTGAGCACGATTCCCTTGCCCCGGACGTACACCAGCGTGTTCGCGGTGCCCAGGTCGATGCCCATGTCTCGTCCTGTGAACGACTTGTTCTGCGCCATAAGTTGACATTATTGCTTATGCCGGATTCTGTCCTCCCCCCGGATGTCATCAGCACACCCCCGCGCGGGCCGAAGCGCTGCTACCTTGCCGTCATGATCACGTCCGCAGCCCCCGCCGTTCCCACGGCACGGCCTGGTCGCGGACTCGCCGCGGGCATCGCGGCCGGACTGCTCGGGGCCCTGGTCTTCGGGGAGGCGCAGGGGAAAATCGGCCACGGCGGTCAGGAGGTCGGCTACTGGGCCCTGGCCACCGGGCTGTTGATCGGCGCCGCGCTGGGCGGACTGGGCGGCCGCGCTCCGCTCCTCGCGCTGATCGGCATACCGTTGGCCCTGGTCAGCGTCTTCTTCGCGCAACTGGTCGGCATCGCGGTCCAGATCGGGGACGACAGTTCCTGGGGCACGGCGGATACCCTGATCGACCACTTCGGCCTGGTGGCCGATCATTGGCGCGGGGAGGTCCTGAGCCGTAACGACATCATGTTCTACGCCGTGGCGGGGGCGGAAAGTTACCTGGTAGCGAAACGGATCACCGAATAGCACCCGCGATATCCCGATATGCCGGGGCGCCGTGTCTCCGTCCGGTCCCAGCCATGTCACGGACGCCAGACACGACTTGTCCCGTTGTCATGCCCTCCTGTTAGTTTAATGGCGCGAACTATTCGTCCGCGTTCCCAGCCCACTGCACCGCAGGTCAGGGCTGTCCCCGGAACGCGGATTGCCACCTTCATCCCCGGGGGATCTCCATGAGCCAGAACTGGCAGCAGCCACAGCAGCCCCAGCAGCCCTACCCGCCGCAGCAGCCTCAGCAGCCGGCCGGTTACGGCTACCCGCAGCAGCAGCCGGCGCCGCAGTACGGCGCTCCGCAGCCGCAGTTCGGCGGCGGCTTCCCGCCGCCCGCGCCGCAGGGCCGCCAGGGCAACGCACTGCTCGCCGTCGGTGCCGCTGTTGTCGCCGCGCTCGTGGGCGGCTTCCTGTACGCCTTCCTGCTGAGCGCGATGGCGGACACCGACGGCCCGAAGGTGGAGGTGACCCAGTTCGCCTACGCCGGTGTTGCGCTCGGCGGTCTGATCGGCTTTGTCATCGCCAAGCTCGGTGGCCGTAACCCGGGTCTGTGGGTCGTCGGCGCGGTCCTCGCGCTGGGCGCGGTGTTCTTCGGTGAGCTCTTCGGCTACGCCATGATCACATCCGACCTCCTGGACCAGCACGCCTCCGAGCTCCAGGCCGCCGGCATGGAGAAGATGTCCGCGATGGAGATCTTCTTCGATCACTTCAACTCGCCGCTGTTCGGCACCCAGGGCGGTGGCCTGTTCGACGCCTGGAAGGAGGACTCGGACGCGATGACCTACATCTTCATGGCCCTCGCTCCGATCGCCGCCGTCGGCACCGCCTTCCGCCTCAGCAACAACGACTGACGCCACGGCACACCAGCGAAGGGGAAGGCCCCGACCGCGGATCTTGGGTTCTAGGAGTCGTTGCAACACCCCAGCTCAAGGGGTGGCATGGACTTCGAGATCCGTGAGGACCGGCAGCCGCAGGGACCCAGGAAGCTCACTCGTGAGCGGGAGGCATACTTCCGGCTCATGCAGCAGGGCGTGAGCAACACGGAAGCGTGCCGGATTGTCGGGATCAACCGGCGGACCGGGAAACGCTGGCGCTACGGACGCGGCGTGTCCGGCAGCAACAAGGCGGCCCCACCGATCAACTCGGTGGGGCCGCCTTCTGCGCCGTCGCGGTACCTGTGCGAGGCCGACCGGATCCACATCGCCGACCGGCTGCGTGAGAAGGCGACGGTCCGGGCGATCGCGGCCGAGCTGGGCCGCAGTCCGTCCACGATCAGCCGGGAGATCCGCCGCAACCGGCACCCGGGCAGCGGTCAGTACCGGCCCTACGCGGCCCAGGCCCGCGCGGATGCCCGCCGGCCCCGCCCCAAGCGCCGGAAGATCAGCGAGAACCCCGAGCTGCGGGCCGCCGTCCAGGCGATGCTGGACGAGAAGTGGAGCCCGGAGCAGGTATGCCACGCTCTGCGGGCACAGTTCCCCGACCGGCCGGAGATGCACGTGGTCCACGAGACCGTCTACCAGGCCCTTTACGTCCAGGGCAGAGGCCGGCTACGGCGCGAGCTCGCCGGCACCCTGCGCTCGGGGCGGGCCCGCCGCAAGCCGCAGAAGCAGGCCAACTGCCGCCAGCCGCGGTTCACCACCCCGATGGTGATGATCAGCGAACGGCCCGCCGAGGCCGAGGACCGGGCCCTGCCCGGCCACTGGGAAGGCGACCTGATCATCGGCAAGGACGGGAAGTCCGCGATCGGCACCCTGGTGGAACGCGCGACCCGCTACGCCATGCTCCTGCATCTGCCCGGCGACCACGGCGCCGAGGCCGTCCTGGGAGCGCTGACAACCACAGTCCAGACCCTGCCCGCCCAGCTGAAACGGTCCCTGACCTGGGACCAGGGCAGCGAGATGGCCCGCCACGGCGAGTTCACCCTCGCCACCGACATCCCGGTCTACTTCTGCGACCCCGCCAGCCCCTGGCAGCGCGGCTCGAACGAGAACACCAACGGACTGCTCCGTCAGTACTTCCCCAAGGGCACCGACCTGTCCGCCCACGGCCCCGAGCACCTGGCCGCCGTCGCCGACCAGCTCAACCGCCGCCCACGCAAAACGCTCGGCTGGGAAACCCCAGCCGAGCGCCTGCATAAACTGCTCGCGGCCTGATCAACACGACCACGTGTTGCAACGACCCCTAGAAACCGCCGATGCGGTCGGGGCCTTCCCCTTCGCTGTGGAGATGTGCGGTGGAACGCCGCTCAGCGGTTGTCGTGCTGCGACGGTGCGACCGTGACCTCGACCCGCTGGAACTCCTTGAGCTCCGAGTACCCGGTGGTGGCCATCGCCCGGCGCAGCGCGCCGAAGAAGTTCATCGAACCGTCCGGGGTGTGCGAGGGGCCGAGCAGGATCTCCTCGGTGGTGCCCACCGCTCCCAGGTTCATCCGCTTGCCGCGCGGCACCTCGTCGTGGACGGCCTCCATGCCCCAGTGGTGGCCCCGGCCGGGCGCGTCGGTGGCGCGGGCCAGCGGCGAGCCCATCATCACGGCGTCCGCACCGCAGGCGATGGCCTTCGGCAGATCGCCGCTCCAGCCGACACCGCCGTCGGCGATCACATGCACATAGCGGCCGCCGGACTCGTCCATGTAGTCCCGGCGGGCGGCGGCGACATCGGCCACCGCGGTGGCCATCGGCACCTGGATGCCCAGCACGTTGCGGGTGGTGTGCGCGGCACCGCCGCCGAAGCCGACCAGCACCCCGGCCGCGCCGGTGCGCATCAGATGCAGCGCGGCGGTGTAGGTGGCGCAGCCGCCCACGATCACCGGCACATCGAGCTCATAAATGAACTGCTTGAGGTTCAGCGGCTCGGCGGCGCCCGACACATGCTCGGCGGAGACCGTCGTACCGCGGATCACGAAGATGTCGACCCCGGCGTCCACCACGGCCTTGGAGAACTGCGCGGTGCGCTGCGGCGACAGGGCGGCGGCGGTCACCACGCCCGCATCGCGCACCTCCTTGAGGCGCTGGCCGATCAGGTCCTCCTTGATCGGCTCGGCGTAGATCTCCTGCAACCGGCGGGTCGCGGTGCGCTCGTCCAGTTCGGCGACCTCGGCCAGCAGCGGCTCGGGGTCCTCGTAGCGGGTCCACAGCCCCTCGAGATTGAGGACGCCGAGACCGCCCAGCTCACCGATGCGGATCGCGGTCTGCGGGGAGACCACCGAGTCCATCGGAGCGGCCAGGAACGGCAGCTCGAATCGGTAGGCGTCGATCTGCCAGGCGATCGAGACCTCCTTCGGGTCCCGGGTACGACGACTCGGCACAACGGCGATGTCGTCGAACGCATACGCCCTGCGGCCGCGCTTGCCGCGCCCGATCTCGATCTCAGTCACGTGGGTGCCTTTCGCTGCCTGAATCTGCCGTACCAGTATCCCTGCCCCCCGCGCGGTCCCCGTGGCCCGGGGTCGCGCGGGGCCCTGGGCTCAGCGGCCGGAGTAGTTCGGCGCCTCGGTGGTCATCTGGATGTCATGCGGGTGGCTCTCCTTGAGACCGGCCGCGGTGATCCGCACGAAGCGGCCCTTCTCCTTCAGCTCCGGCACGTTCGCCGAGCCGACGTAGCCCATGGACGCCCGCAGACCACCCACCAGCTGATGGGCGACGGAGCCCAGCGGGCCGCGGTAGGGAACCTGGCCCTCGATGCCCTCGGGGACCAGCTTGTCCTCGGAGAGGACGTTGTCCTGGAAGTAGCGGTCCTTGGAGAAGGAGCGGCCCTGGCCGCGCGACTGCATCGCGCCCAGCGACCCCATGCCCCGGTAGGACTTGAACTGCTTGCCGTTGATGAAGACCATCTCGCCCGGCGACTCCTCGCACCCGGCCAGCAGGCTGCCCAGCATCACCGTGTCGGCCCCGGCCGCGATGGCCTTGGCGATGTCACCGGAGAACTGGAGACCGCCGTCACCGATCAGCGGCACCCCGGCCGCGTGGCACGCCTGCGCCGCCTCGTAGATCGCGGTCACCTGGGGCACACCGATGCCCGCGACCACGCGGGTGGTGCAGATGGAGCCCGGACCGACGCCGACCTTCACCCCGTCCACACCGGCGTCGATCAGCGCCTGGGCGCCGTCCCGGGTGGCGACATTGCCGCCCACCACATCGACCGCGACATTGGACTTCACCTTGGCGATCATGTCGAGAATGCCCCGGCTGTGGCCATGGGCGCTGTCCACCACCAGGAAGTCCGCCCCGGCCTCGACCAGCGCCTGGGCCCGGTCGTACGCCTCGTCGCCGACGCCCACAGCCGCGCCCACGACCAGCCGGCCATTGGCGTCCTTGGCGGCGTGGGGGTACTGCTCGGCCTTGACGAAGTCCTTGACCGTGATCAGGCCCTTGAGCACACCCGCGTCGTCCACCAGCGGCAGCTTCTCGATCTTGTGGCGGCGCAGCAGCTGCATCGCGTCCTCGCCGGAGATCCCCACCTTGCCGGTGACCAGCGGCATCGGGGTCATCACCTCGCGGACCTGACGGCCGCGGTCCACCTCGAAGGCCATGTCACGGTTGGTGACGATGCCGAGCAGCTTGCCCGCCACATCGGTCACCGGGACGCCGCTGATGCGGAACTTCGCGCACAGCGCATCCGCCTCGTGGAGCGTGGCGTCCGGACGGACCGTGATCGGGTCGGTCACCATGCCGGACTCGGACCGCTTGACCAGGTCGACCTGGTTCGCCTGGTCCTCGATGGACAGATTGCGGTGCAGCACACCCGCGCCGCCCTGCCGGGCCATGGCGATGGCCATCCGGGACTCGGTGACCTTGTCCATGGCGGCGGACAGCAGCGGGATGTTCACCCGGACGTTCCGAGAGACCCTGGACGAGGTGTCGACCGCGTTCGGCAGCACCTCGGAGGCGCCCGGCAGCAGCAGCACGTCGTCGTACGTCAGCCCGAGCATCGCGAACTTCTCAGGCACTCCGTCGACGTTGTCAGTCATGACACCCTTCCAATGGTCTTGCCCCAGCGCGGACTCCCATGCTAACGGCCTTCCCGGGTGCCCCATCCAGCCCTGTGGACAACTGTGCGCACCCGCACAATGCCGCTGCTCAGGCCCGGCGCGCGGCTACTGCTCGGCGAGCGCGCGCAGCCTGCTGAGGGCCCGGTGCTGTGCGACCCGTACCGCTCCGGGCGACATCCCGAGCATCTGTCCGGTCTCCTCCGCGGTCAGCCCGACCGCGACCCGGAGCAGCACCAGCTCGCGCTGGTTCTCCGGGAGATTGGCGAGCAGCTTTTTGGCCCACTCCGCGTCGCTGCTGAGCAGCGCCCGCTCCTCGGGCCCGAGCGAGTCGTCCGGCTGCTCCGGCATCTCGTCCGAGGGCACGGCGGTGCTCCCCGGGTGGCGCATGGCCGCCCGCTGGAGATCGGCGACCTTGTGCGCGGCGATCGCCACGACGAACGCCTCGAAGGGCTTTCCGGTGTCGCGGTAGCGCGGCAGCGCGCACAGCACCGCGAGACAGACCTCCTGCGCGAGGTCGTCCACGAAGTGCCGGGCGTCCCCGGGCAGCCTGGACAGTCGCGTACGGCAGTAGCGCAGGGCGAGTGGATGCACATGGGCCAGCAGGTCATGGGTGGCCTGCTCGTCCCCTTCGACGGCGCGCCCGACCAGGGCGCCGATCGCCCCGGTGGCCCCCGGGGCGCCGCCCTTGGCGGCTCCTGGCCTCTCGTCGTCGCGCATCCGTCCATGGTGCCTTGGGCCCGGAGGCTCCGTGGCACCACGTCCTTGGTTGTGCGCTGAAGCGTTATGAGCAGGTGCGCCGGCTGTTGTCACGTCCTGCGCTCTCCCCTCACGCCCGACCGACTCGTCCCCGAGGAACTCCACACCACCAAGGATGCGGCATCGCGCGGGGAACTGATACAAGCCGCTGCCACAGCGCCTGCCGCACACGCTCTCGCCCCGCCCGCCATCCGGCGGACGGGGACCGTCGCGCCCCCGCTGCGCAGCACGTCGATACGGGCCGGTCCGCTAGCGGACCAGCCCCCAGCGGAACCCGAGGGCCACCGCATGGGCCCGGTCCGAGGCACCGAGCTTCTTGAACAGCCGACGGGCGTGCGTCTTGACCGTGTCCTCGGAGAGGAACAGCTCACGGCCGATCTCCGCGTTGGAGCGGCCGTGGCTCATCCCCTCCAGCACCTGGATCTCCCGGGCGGTGAGTGTGGGGGCCGCGCCCATCTCGGCGGACCGCAGCCGCCTCGGCGCCAGCCGCCACGTGGGGTCGGCCAGCGCCTGGGTCACGGTGGCCCGCAACTCGGCGCGCGAGGCGTCCTTGTGCAGATAGCCACGGGCGCCGGCGGCCACCGCCAGCGCCACTCCATCGAGATCCTCGGCCACCGTGAGCATGATGATCCGGGCGCCGGGGTCGGCGGACAGCAGCCGCCGCACGGTCTCGACTCCGCCGAGACCGGGCATCCGTACGTCCATCAGAATCAGGTCCGAGCGGTCTGCACCCCAGCGGCGGAGGACTTCCTCGCCGTTGGCCGCTGTCGTCACACGCTCGACACCGGGCACGGTCGCCACCGCGCGGCGCAGTGCCTCTCGGGCAAGCGGGGAGTCGTCGCAGACGAGGACGGATGTCATGGCCGTCCTCCGCAGCTGATGCGCGTCACCTTGAGCCTCCAGGCTGGTACATATCGTCACCTGAGCGATTGACAGCCCCGGATATCTGTCCGAGAGCTTTACCCATCAACCGCCTCCGCACTCTCAACGACGGTCACCCGAAAGAGTTACGGGGTTCGGCGGGCACCTTCAACACTCTACGTGAGGGGACGGATACAGAGCCGCTGCGTCGCGCCGGTCGCGCTCGGCCGCCTCTCCCCCATAGGTCCTCCCCAGGTCATCCCCTTCGGTGGCATTTGGCGACCTTGCTTCCAATTTGCTGGCCTGTGTGGCTAGATTCGCAATGAGTCATATTTACATCTACTTACACCGTAGGTACACAACCCAGGACACAGCGTCCGCAGCCGATCGCTTCGAGGAGATAAGGCAATGGCAGATTTCTCCCGTCTTCCCGGTCCGAACGCCGACCTGTGGGACTGGCAGCTGCTGGCCGCGTGTCGCGGAGTCGACAGCTCGCTCTTCTTCCATCCGGAGGGGGAGCGCGGAGCTGCCCGCAGCGCGCGGGAGATGTCGGCGAAAGAGGTGTGCATGCGCTGCCCGGTACGAGCGCAGTGCGCGGCTCACGCCCTCGCCGTACGCGAGCCGTACGGCGTCTGGGGCGGGCTGACCGAGGACGAGCGTGAGGAGCTCATGGGGCGGGCCCGCCACCGCGCGGTGGCCACGTCGTCAGGGCCTCCCGGATCCTGACAGGATTCCCGGCCCGAAGGACTGAAGAAACGTTCCATCACCCACCCGGCCGTATACGGACATCCCAGCGGCGGATTACCGCGCGCACGGCGCGGTTCTCGTCCCGCCGCCCGCACCGGCCCCCGGGCCGGGAGCGCCCCTCAGCGGCGCGCCGCCCGCTCCAGCCGGTCCAGCGTGGCCGCCACCGCGGGCACCCGTGCCAGGTCCGGCAGTGTCAGCGCCACCACCTCACGCCGCACGGCGGGCTTGACCTCCAGCGTCACCGCCCCCTTGGCGCGTACCGACTCCAGCGCCAGCTCCGGCAGCACCGCGACCCCGAGCCCGGCCGCCACCAGGCCGATCACCGCCGGGTAGTCATCCGTCGCGAAGTCGATCCGCGGGGTGAAGCCCTCGGACTCGCACACCTCCACCAGATGACGTCGGCAGCGTGGGCACCCCGCGATCCACGGCTCCTCCGCCAGCTCCGCCATCCCCACCGTCCCGGCCCCCGCCAGCCGGTGCTCCCGCGGGACCACGACCGCCAGCCGGTCGCTCAGCAGCGGCCGGGCCACCAGGTCCTCCCAGCCCGGGCCCGCCTCCGCCGCACCGTCGACCTGTGGATAACGGAAGGCCACGGCGATCTCGCAGTCACCCGCCCGGAGCATCTCCACCGAGCGCGGCGGTTCGGCCTCCACCAGCGAGACCCGGGTCCCGGGGTGGGCGGCGCGCATCTCGGCGAGCGCGGTCGGCACCAGGGTCGAACTGCCGCTGGGGAAGGACACCAGCCGCACCCGGCCCGCCCGCAGCCCGGCTATCGCCGCGACCTCCTCCTCGGCGGCGGTCAGCCCGGCCAGGATGCCCGTGGCGTGCCGCACCAGGGCCTCGCCCGCCTCGGTCAGCCGCATCTCCCGTCCGGTGCGGATCAGCAGCGGAGTGCCCGCGGCTCCCTCCAGGGCCTTCATCTGCTGGCTGACGGCGGGCTGGGTGCAGCCCAGCTCACGCGCCGCCGCGGAGAAGGAACCGGTGGCGGCCACCGCACGCAGCACCCTGAGATGACGGGCCTCGATCATGTCTTTGAGCATAAGCGCCCCTTGGACCCGACCGGAGAAATCGCGTCGACGCTTTGGCCTTGGGTCGTTTAGGTTCGGACCATGGTGCAATCCGCGGGATCCGTGCTCACCGTGAACGTCGGGCGCGCGATGATGGCCGCCTACGCCGACAGCCCCACCGGCACCGGTATCGACAAGCGGCCGGTCGACGGCCCGGTGCGGGTGACGGCACCGGGTCCGAAGGGCTCCGGCGGCAGCGGTCTGGCCGGAGACGCCGTCTGCGACACCCGCTACCACGGCGGCGACGACCAGGCGGTCTATGTCTACGCGCGCGAGGACCTCGACGTCTGGGAGCGCGAACTGCGCCGCGAACTGCACAACGGCTCCTTCGGCGAGAACCTCACCACCAGCGGGATCGATATCACCGGCACCCTCGTCGGCGAGCGCTGGCGGATCGGCCGCGACCTGCTGCTGGAGGTGACCTCGCCGCGCATCCCGTGCCGGACGTTCGCGGGCCGGCTGGGCGAGCGGGGCTGGCTGAAGCGGTTCACCCAGGCGGCCGTCCCCGGCGCCTATCTGCGGGTGCTGGAACCGGGTGAGGTCCGCTCCGGGGACCGCGTCGAGATCGTGCACCGGCCCGACCACGAGGTGAGCGTCTCCTTCCTGTTCCGCGCCCAGACCACCGAACGGGTGCTGCTGCCGCGGGTGCTGGCGGCGGGTGAGGCCCTGCACCCCGAGGCGCGCGCCAAGGCTCTCGACTATCTGGCGAAGACCGAGCGGCGGGCCGTCGAGGCCGAGCGCTGACCGCCGACCGCTGACCGCCCCGACCGCCTGCGGACGTTCTCGCGGAACCACCGAGGGACCGCTCGGGGAGCGCCGCCGGAAAGCTGATGGACCGCCGCCGAAGCATTGGTGGAGCGCCGGTGGAACCAGTGCCCCGGCGGAAGCGCTCGCTCCGGTCGCGACCGCCCCAGATCGCCGCACCGCCCGCCCGGCCGTTCCCCTGCCGATAACGTGCGCCTATGACGACTGCACTGATTACCGGAACCACAGCGGGCATCGGAGCCTCCTTCGCCAGCCGGCTCGCCGCCGACGGGCACAACCTGGTGCTCGTCGCGCGCGACGAGAAGCGGCTGCACGAGCAGGCGGCGGATCTGCACGACCGGCACGGCGTGGAGGCCGAGGTCCTGCGGGCCGATCTGTCCGAGGAGGACGGCATCGCGGCGGTCGAGGCCCGGCTCACCGACCGCACGCACCCGGTCGATCTGCTCGTCAACAACGCCGGGTTCGGCAACCGCGGCCGCTATCTGGAGGTGCCGCTCGCCGATGAACTGCGGATGCTCAGGCTCCACTGCGAGGCGGTGCTCCGGCTCACCAGCGCGGCCTGCGAGACGATGGGCGACCGGGGCCGCGGCGGGGTGATCAATGTGTCGTCGATCGCGGCGTTCTTCCCGCGCGGGACGTACGGCGCGAGCAAGGCGTGGGTCGTGCAGTTCACCCAGGGCGCGGCGAAGGACCTGGCGAGCTCGGGCGTACGGCTGATGGCGCTGTGCCCCGGATTTGTGCGGACGGAGTTCCACGCGCGGGCGGGGATCAAGCCGGACAGCGTGCCGAACTGGATGTGGCTGGACGCCGACCGGCTGGTCGCGACGGCGCTGAAGGACTTCTCGCGCGGGAAGTCGCTCTCCATCCCGGACCCGCGCTACAAGACGATGACGGGGCTGGCGAAGCTGGTCCCGCGGGCGGCGGTGTCCGCGGTCTCCTCCCGGGTCGGCCGCAAGTACGCCCGCCGGTAACCCGCCCGCCGGCAGGCGCCGCTCAGCGCGAAGGCGCGGCCGCCCCGCCCGGGGTGACCGCGCCTTCGTGGCGTGCGGCTCGCGTCAGTGCGCGTGACCGTGGCCGTGGCCTCCGGCCTCCGGCTCTTCCTCGGCCGGCTTCTCGACCACCAGGGTCTCGGTGGTGAGCAGCAGCGAGGCGATCGACGCGGCGTTCTCCAGCGCGGAGCGGGTGACCTTGACGGGGTCGATGACGCCCGCCTTCACCAGGTCGCCGTACTCCTCGGTGGCCGCGTTGTAGCCGTGGCCCTTCTCGAGCTCGGCCACCTTCGCGGTGATGACGTAGCCCTCGAGACCGGCGTTCTCGGCGATCCAGCGCAGCGGCTCGACCGAGGCGCGGCGGACCACGGCGACACCGGTGGCCTCGTCGCCCTCCAGGCCGAGGTTGCCCTCGAGCACCTTGGCGGCGTGGACCAGGGCGGAGCCACCACCGGAGACGATGCCCTCCTCGACCGCGGCGCGGGTCGCGGAGATGGCGTCCTCCAGACGGTGCTTCTTCTCCTTGAGCTCGACCTCGGTGGCCGCGCCCACGCGGATCACGCACACACCGCCGGCCAGCTTCGCCAGACGCTCCTGGAGCTTCTCGCGGTCCCAGTCGGAGTCGGTGGTCTCGATCTCGGCCTTGATCTGGGCGATCCGGCCGGCGACATCGTCGGCCTTGCCGCCACCGTCGACGATGGTGGTGTCGTCCTTGGTGACGGTCACGCGGCGGGCGGTGCCCAGCACGTCCAGACCGGCCTGGTCCAGCTTGAGGCCGACCTCCTCGGCGATGACGGTGGCGCCGGTGAGGGTCGCCATGTCACCGAGCATCGCCTTGCGGCGGTCGCCGAAGCCCGGGGCCTTCACCGCGACGGCGTTGAAGGTGCCGCGGATCTTGTTGACGACGAGGGTGGACAGGGCCTCGCCCTCCACGTCCTCGGCGATGATCAGCAGCGGCTTGCTGGCGCCGGCCTGGATGACCTTCTCCAGCAGTGGCAGCAGGTCCTGGATCGAGGCGATCTTGCCCTGGTGGATCAGGATGTACGGGTCGTCGAGGACGGCCTCCATACGCTCCTGGTCGGTCACCATGTAGGGCGAGAGGTAGCCCTTGTCGAAGGCCATGCCCTCGGTGAAGTCCAGCTCCAGGCCGAAGGTGTTGGACTCCTCGACGGTGATGACACCGTCCTTGCCGACCTTGTCCATCGCCTCGGCGATAAGCTCGCCGACCTGCTTGTCCTGGGCGGACAGCGCGGCCACGGCGGCGATGTCGGTCTTGGAGTCGATCGGGCGGGCGGTGGCCAGCAGGTCGTCCGAGACGGCCTTGACCGCGGCGTCGATGCCCTTCTTCAGGGCGGCCGGGGAGGCACCGGCGGCCACGTTGCGCAGGCCCTCGCGGACCAGCGCCTGGGCCAGCACGGTGGCGGTGGTGGTGCCGTCACCCGCGATGTCGTTGGTCTTGGTCGCCACCTCCTTGACGAGCTGGGCGCCCAGGTTCTCGTACGGGTCGTCGACCTCGACCTCACGGGCGATGGTGACACCGTCGTTGGTGATGGTCGGCGCGCCGAACTTCTTGTCGATGACGACGTTCCGGCCGCGGGGGCCGATGGTCACCTTGACCGTGTCCGCCAGCTTGTTGACGCCGCGCTCGAGGGCTCGACGGGCGTCCTCGTCGAACTTCAGGATCTTCGCCATGAGTTGCGTATGTCCTCTCAAACGAACCGCGCCCCGACCCCGGGTATCTGTGACACGGGCACCGGGGCGCGGCTCATAGGCAAAACTTCGGTGATTACTTCTCGACGATCGCGAGGACGTCGCGAGCCGAGAGGACGAGGTACTCCTCGCCGCTGTACTTCACCTCGGTGCCGCCGTACTTGCTGTAGAGCACGACGTCACCGACGGCGACGTCGAGCGGAAGACGGTTGCCGTCCTCGAAGCGGCCCGGGCCCACGGCCAGGACAACGCCCTCCTGGGGCTTCTCCTTGGCAGTGTCCGGGATGACCAGACCGGAAGCCGTGGTCTGCTCGGCGTCGAGCGGCTGGACCACGATGCGGTCCTCGAGCGGCTTGATGGCAACCTTGGAGCTGGTGGTCGTCACGATCCGACCTCCCCCTTCGGAGATCTCACGGGGTTAACTGTCTGAGGTGGCGACCAGGTGGATCCGTCGTCGCGGGTGCCGGACCTGCCCGTCGCTGTGTGGCTGGCACTCCGTACTGCCGAGTGCCAGCCTCGACATTATGACGCGGTTAGCACTCAGTCAACTAGAGTGCCAGGCGAACGGTGGGTGCCCCCACCAGCGCACTAGCGCCGGTGGGGGCACCGCTCATGCTGCCTGGGCCGTCTCTGGGCCGTCTCTGCCCTGGTCAGGCCACTGGAAGAGCTTATCGACCGCCCGCCGCGTGCGCGCCTGACTGCTCGGCATCAGGTGCGCGTACACCCGGAGGGTGAGCGCGGGATCGGCGTGCCCCAGGTACTCACTCACGGCCCTGATGCTCTCCCCCGCGTCCAGCAGCACGGAGGCGTAGAAGTGCCTCAGCGCGTGCATGCCGTGTTCGCGGGCCGAGGCGTACCGCTCCCCCCGCTCCCGCTCCGGGATGACCCCCGCGGCGACCAGAGCGGGTTTCCAGGCGTCCACGTTGAAGTTCTCCCGGCGGACCGCGGTACCGCTCGGAGTGGTGAAGATCAGTCGATGCGTGACCGGTGGCCCGTCCGGGCGCAGCCACGGCAGGGTGACGGGGGTCGGAGGATTGACCTCGGCGTGCTGACGCACGGCGTCAGCCACCGCACGGGGCAGCGGTACGTCCCGAATCTTGTTGCACTTGGGCGGGGCGAACACTGGCTTCCCCCGGACCAGCTTGACCTGTCGCAGAACGTGCAGGGTCTCGCCCTCGAAGTTCAGGGCGTCCGCGGCCACGCCGAAGACCTCCCCCTGCCGCAGCCCGCATCCGGCGGCAAGGTCGACCATGGGCCGGAAGATCTCAGGCAGTCCGTCCCGCACCGCGAAAACCCGATCAGCCTCCCAGGGGACAAGCCGCTTCGGCTCGATCGCTGGCGCCCGGACGGTTCCGGCGTCGCACGGGTTGCGGTTCAGGTGACCGTCGTCCACAGCGGCCGACAGCAGGGCACGAACGTTCGCGTAGATCGTGCGACCGTAGGAGCCAGCCACCCCGGCCCGCTCCAAGGCGTGGACCCAATCCCGGATGTGTCCGGGCTGGAACGAACCGAGCGGGCGCGAGCCGAGGTACGGGTAGGCGTGCCGCCGGAGCCGCATCTCGACCATGTCGCGGGTGCTCACGTTCGTCGTCTGCGAGGCGTGCCACTTCTCCGCGTACTGCCGGAAGGTGATCCGTCCGGCCGTCGGGTCGATGTACTGCCCGCGCGACATGTCGGCCTCGATGTGGGCAAGCCACTGGTCGGCGAGCCGCTTCTGTTTGTCGGGGAATGACTTGCTCTTCTCGGTGCCGTCGGGGCCGATGTAGCGGGCGCGGTAGCGCATGCCGGTGCCGTGACGGTCGGTCTTGACGCGGCGGGCTTTGCCGTCGGCTGTCTCGGTCTTGTACCAGCGGTCTTGGATGTGGCCTGCCATGGAGGCTGTGGTCCCTTCGCGCGTGCATGGGAGCGGGGCGGGGCCGTGTGGCCCCGCCCCGCGGCGTGGGTGGTTGGGCTGTGTCTGTGGTCAGGCAGCGACCGAAGCTGCCTTGCGCTCCCGGACGTAGCGATGGACGTCGGCAGGGTCGTAGCGCAGGTGCTTGCCGATCCGGAAGCCGGGCGGGCCGAGGCGCTTCTTGCGCCACTGGTAGACGGTCTCCTTGGGCACCTCGAAGATCTCGGCGATGTCGTCGGGGGTGAGGTAGCGGTCCGGCAACCCGGCGCGGAGCGTGGCGCGCGGGTCCGGCTGTTCACGTGCGGTGCTCATGACGTGTCCTCCGTGCGCGGGCGCGGGTCCTGTTTCGGGGGTCTGCGCCTGTCCGAGGTGCGGATTTCTGCGTCATCGCGTCACGCACGTCATTTGCGGTTCTGACCTGCGGTTATGCGGTGACGCGGGCAGCTCGGGGCGTGTCACAGGGCGGGGCGGGGTTCTGTCACCCGTGACGCGGGTGACGCGGGATGACGCAGGTTTGGCCGTCTGCGTCACCGCTGTAGCCGCTGGTCAGGGACCGGGTTGGGGTGGCTGGTGACGTGGGTGACGCAGGGTCTCTTCTCTTAGGAAGAGAAGAGGGGGTGGTGTCTGTGGTGGTGCGGTGCTGCTCAGGACGTGAAGAAGGAGCCGCTTCGCGGCGCGTCTTGTGCAGCGGCGGCAAGCCGCCGGAACAGCAAGAGGAGCACCGCCCAGGCGCGGGGTGCTCCTCTTGCTTGTGCGGTGTGGCGCCGTGGTGGCGCGGGTCAGAACGCCGTTTCCTGCTCGTTCGGTGGCGGGAGCGGGGGTCGGGTCATCTCGATGTAGCGGGCGGCGCTGGTGCGGCCCCAGTCGATGAGGACGCCGCGTGCGGCGAGGGTCGGCTGTAGCCGCTTGAGCCGGTCGGAGAGGACCTTGCCGGTGGTGGGCCAGCCCTTGGGCAGGGGACGGCACTCCTCGCCGCTGTAGAGGCCGGTGAGGCAGTGCAGCCACTCCGAGGACGACATACGGACTTCCGCGCCCGCATCGAGCCCGGCGGCGTGCTTCAAGACCGTCTGCGCGAGGAGGTCTCCTTCGATGACGTCGTCGTTGAGGTCATCGAGGCTGGCCCGGTACGCGGCCAGCGAGCCGAACCCGGTAGCCGCATCGAGTTGCGCGCACAGGTGGGCGAAGTCGGCCATCCGCAGGTCGGTGGGGGTCTCCGCCTCGGCGGCCCGCACCTTCACTGTCAGGTCCAGCAGGGAGCCGAGAACTACCGGCAGGATCTCCGCGTACTCGGTCCACAGCTCTGCCTCGGTCCGCCGCACCCGGGGCCGCACGAGACGGAGCGGGAGGAGACGTTCAGCGAGGTCCGGGCGGATGACGCCGACGTCGATGCCGGTCAGCAGCATGGGCCGTCGGTAGCGGGAGCGGACGACGTCGCCGTCGGTGAAGAGCGCGCGCTTGATGCTCTCGGCGCCGGTCACGATGCAGCACATGAGGTCGGACAGGTCCGGGGGCAGGTGGGAGAGGTTGTCCAGGGCGGTGACCCATCCGGCGGCGACGGCCGTGATCATGTTCTCCTCGTCCTTCGGCGCCCGGCGCAGGTCCCCGCTCATCCCCTCGATGATCCGCACGAGCATCCGGCCGCCGGTGGACTTGCCCGCCCCCTGGGGGCCGGTGAGGAACGGCGCGGGCACGGGCACGGACGGCTCCAGGCAGCCGATCAGCCAGGCGATGGCCAGGCACTCGGTCTCTGCGCTGGCGAAGTTGCACAGACGGAGCAGGAGATCGATGCCCTTGCCGTTGGTGTCCTTGTCGGGCAGGGGGAGTTCGCCGGTGAGCTGGGTGCGCCGCCAGCAGACTTCCCGCGGGTCGGGGGTGAGGATGTCCCAGCCGGTGGGGTGGATGCGGACGGACTTGCCGTCATCGCGGCCCAAGTCGAGCCACGTCGCGCCGTCGAACCCGGGGGCGACGCGGATGTGGGTGGGCTGTACGTCCTCGGTCAGCGCGAGTGCTTCGATCAAGTCCAACGCCTCCTTGAGTGCCGTGCCGTTGAACACGCCGACCCCGTCCCTGAAGAGGCCGACCATGAGTTCCTGCCGGTGGCTCCCCGTCGTGCCCTGGGAGCGGATCGGACGGGCCACGGGGTGATCATTCCTCTGCGCGTACACGGTGCCGTCGATGGTGCGGAAGTACCGGAAGTGCGCTTGCGCGTAGTCGGTGATGACCTCGCGGGCCGGAGTCTTCTCGTCCTCGGACATGGCTACATCCCCAGCGCGGCACGGGCGTTGGCCCACGCGTCGACACAGTGACGGGCGGATTCGCCCTTGGCCTGGGCAGCGCTGAACAGTCGCGCCATGTGGGCCTCGGTGAGGCAGCCGCACCGGCCGTGCGCAGACAGCACCGCCAGGAACGTGCGGTACACCGTTGCGTGCACCGCGCTGCGGGCCTCCGTGATGCGCTGCTCCGCCATGGCGATACCGCGTTCCAGGTAGACAGGCGTGCGGTGGCGGCACTCCCCGCCACCGCCCAACGCGGCCACGGTGACGACGTGCGGGCGCCGGGCCGGGGAGGGTTCTTTCACGGCGAGTGCGCGCACCTCGTCGGGCAGGGTGGTCATGGTGCCGGTGCCGGGGCCGAGCCAGCGGGCGTAGGACATGCGCGACTTGATGTCCACCTCGGGCCGGACCTTGTTGGCCGAGGTCATGGCGCCGCGGTAGATCCAGTGTTCACCGCGGGTCGTCGGCACGATCCGGGTGGCGGGCAGGGTCTGGCGGGCCCAGGCGACGGCTGCTGTGTCGTCGAGGTCCACCACGGTCAGCCGGGCACCGCCGGGGTGGTAGGCGACCGTCACGGCCTCCCGCCACGCCGACGCCCATGCGGGCGAGGCGATGACGGACGGATCGGTGGTGGCGGCGGCCCACGCGTGACAGGGACCGGGGCACTGGCAGGGACCCGCGTCCTTCATGTTCGGCCGCCCGCCACAGGCGACGGCCGCGCAGGTGCGGCAATTCCCGAACGGGACCTTGCCGTGCCGGAGGGGCAACACCGGCAGACCGGCCGCGGCTAGCTCCAGCGCGGTCCGCAGGGGCGACAGGGCGGGAGGGTCTCGCCGGATGACGGCGGGTTGGGTCATGCTGGATGTCCTCCAGTTCTGTGGAATGAGCGGGAGACCGGGGCGGCCGTGACTTTGGCGAGAGACGGCCGCCCCAGCCGTATTCAGGGGCTGAGAGGGGTACGGGTGCGGGGTGCTGAGCCCCCTCTAGGGGGCGCTACTTCGCAGGTCAGGTCCCTCTACCGGGGGGATCTACTGCCGTAGTGACCCCCCGCTACCCGCGCATGCCGGGTAGACCCTGTTCGGCGGGGGCCGGGTAGAGGGGGGAGGGTCTACGGTCAGACCTCGCGGGCGGCGAGCAGGAGCTCTTCGGGCACTGCGGCTTCGAGGTCGGCGCGCCGGTATCCGGCGAGGTTCTTGCCCTTGATGTTGACCTGCTTGGTGGTCCGCTTGACCCCGGCGTCTTCCAGCTCACGGGCGAGCCGTTCGAGGTCCCAGTCCCCGTACCGGTCCTCGTCGGCGTTGACGAGCCGGTTGAGCAGGTCAACGCTGTGGAGCCGGTCGGAGTGACGCATCACGTCCAGGCAGTCCGAGAGCACCGGCGCGATGGCCAGCCCGGCCTGGCTGGCCGCGGCCGCCACGTCCCCGGCAGCATCTCCGGTGATCTGCCCCAGCGGCTCGCGCAGCGCACGGCCCTTGAGGCACAGGGCGTTGAACTCGGTTGTGGTGAGCAGGTCGTTCTTCACCGTGGCGTACGAGGCCGGACCGGTGACCAGCACCGTGACGCCTTTGTGTTCCTCCGACAGCAGCGAGGCATCCGCACCCATGGCGGCCTTTCCCGATCCGAGCACCATGTCCGAGCTGGTCTTGTCGGTGACCTGGGTGCAGCACCGGATGGTGATGATCTCCCGCAGCTTGGTGGGCACGCTCTTGGCGTCCGGGCGCTGGCTGGCGTAGTTGGAGATGAACCCGGCGGCCGGACCACGCCGCGCGATCCTGCCCAGGTCGTCCACGACCGCCTCACGGTCCTTGTCGTCCATGGCCAGGAACGCTTCCTGCAGCTCATCGACGGTCAGGAAGATGAACGGCAGCTTGTACTTCTCGATGATCTGCGGGGTGAGCTTGCCCTCGGGGCAGATCGAGGTGGGCAGGCCGCGGAAGAGCGCGAAGCGGCGTTCCATCTCCGCGAGGAGTTCGGTGAGCATGGCCTTGAACGCATCGATCGCGTCCTCCTCGGCACCGAGAACGAGGCGGTGGGCGACGTGCCGCATGCCCATCCAGTCCTGCCCGCCCTTGAAGTCGGCCACGTAGTGCTTGACCCACGGGTCGAGCAGCCCAGCCGCGGTCATCAGGCGCTGGGTGAAGGTCTTGCCGCGGCGCGGGAGTCCGCCGAAGAACATCGACTGCCACACCACTGGCACGCTGATGCGGTTGCCGCGGGCGTCCTGCCCGAACGGCACCGGGTCCCAGATGGAGAACCGGTCCATCCCGGCGAGCGGGGAGGGGTTGGGGTCGGCCAGGTAGGGGTCGTCATCGGCGACCCACATCGACACGCGCCCGGCGTTGCCGCCCTTGGCCGCGCGGACCCGGGACATGATGACCTGGATCTCATCCACCCCCAGCTCTTGAGCCAGGACTTCCCGCTTGGCCAGCACGTCCGAGGCGGTTTTGCCGCCCCCGCGAGGGAGGTCGAAGACCACAGCCCAGCCGCGGCCGTCACGGACCGGCCCCATGACACAGGTGACTTTGGGTCCTTCCTCATCGCCCTTGCCGCTTTTCAGCAGGCCAGCGGCGCGCAGAGCGTCGTTGAGCTGCTGGGCGGACATGTCCACCCGCAGCGGCGGGGCGCACTGGTCGAGCAGGTGCGTTTCCTGCCCGCGGCCGAGGTAGGCCAGCGGGGTGACGATGGCCGCGGTCATCCCGGCCTGGACCAGCGGCGGCGCCAGGGCGATGCCGGTTGCGGCGGCGGCCACGGCGACCGCGGCGGCACCGAAGCGCCAACGGCGGGTACGGGTCCGCTCCGCGTGCGCGGCCTGAAGCCGGACGGCCAGCTCGACGGCCTCCGGGTGGGCCTTGGACTGCGCTTTGAGCGCCTTCACGGCCGCGGTGTGGTCCTGCGCGGACAGGGTGGGCCATAGCCCGGCGCAAGCGCGGAAGAAGCCGCGGGCGGCCAGCAGCACAGCTTTCATCAGGTACTTGGGGGTGCGGATGCCGTGGAAGCGGGTGTGCCACCACGTCAGCCGCCCCAGCGCGGTGACGTTGGCCAGCACCGAGGCGCGGGAACGGGCCCACACCGGCAGCACCGGCGTATCCGGCACGGTCAGCCAGTCCGCAAGCGGGTTGTCCGGCCGGTCCACGGCCTCGCCCGCAGGGGACGATTCCGCCGGCACATTGGCCGGGGAGTCGGCGGACTTGACCAGCGACACCGGGAGCGCCGTAGCGGCGTCCTTGGCGGCGCGGTGGTCATCGAGGTGGTGCAGGCTTCCCATGTGGGGCGCCTCCGTCATGATGGTTATCTCCTGCCTGATATCGGATGCGGGCGGGTAGGCCCGGGGCGGCCGGTGTCCTTGGCCGGGTGACGGCCGCCCCGGGGCGCGGCTACAGACCGGCGCGGCGGACGGCCTGTTCGGTGGCACGGGCCCGCTTCTCCGCCTGCTTGCGGGCGGCGCGGGCGGCGGTCCGGTCCTGGCCTCGCGCGGCGCGTTCGGCGGCCTTGGCAGCGGCGAGTGTGGCCTTGGCTTTCTCGTTCTGCCGGTGCAGGGCCGCGGCCTCCAGCTGGCCGCGCTCGGCCGCGCGGGCGTCGATGCGCTCAATCTGCCGCTCGAGCTTGGGGTCAACGGCATCGGCGGCGGCCTGCTTGGCGCCACGCACGATCAGCCAGGCGCGCTTGCGCTTCTCGGCCGGGGTGTAGGAGCGGAAAACGTCGGTCACAGGGTGTCCTTCCTGGTCAGCGGTTGCGGATGGTGGTGGTCGAGCGGCCGAACCAGCGGTTCGACACGTGGTGATGGGTCACGAACGTGTCGCCCCCGCCGCGGCGGCCGGGGGCCGCGATGGCAACACCGGCGGCGACCCCAGCGGCGATGAGGAACTGCACGAAGGAGTCCACGACGATGGCCGCGGCCCCCGCGGCGAAGTACGCGCCCACACCGGCCCCGGCGGCGAACACGCCCTTGGCTGCGAGCCGTTGGGCTTGCGGGTCCACCCCGGCCGGGGCCGGTGCGGGGGCGGGGGCGGGGGCGGGGGTGCGGACGGTGGGCAGGTCGTCGCGGCGCACGGCCACGAAACCGCCGTGGGCGCCGGGGATGTAGACGACCGGGCCACGCTCGGCCGCCAGTTCCACGGCCCCGCTCAGCGGCTGCTGGGCGGGGCCGTAGGGGTCGGGGGTGACCGGGTCGGGGACCGGCTCATCCGGCGGGCGGTAGGGCAGGGGCGCATTCATGCTGCCACCTCCTCAGGCTCAGCGGCTGTCTCTGTCCGCTCGGCACGGAGCGTGTCCCGCAGACCGCGCGCCTTCTCCGCAGACGTCCGGACCGCCTTCCGGATGCGTTCGGCCGTCAGCTCGTCGTCGGTCCAGTCGGCGGTGATCGACCGGGCCTCATCGAGCAGTTCGGTGGCCGTCCGCTTCGGGCGGGGAGTGCGGGCCGACTGGGGGACTTGACCGGTCGCCCGACGGGGCCGGACCGACTCCGCCGCCAAAGGCGCGGTTGCTGGTGCCGACGGGTTGGGCTTGGGCTGGTCGACCGGTCCCGGGGCTGGAAGGGGCAGCGGGTCGGCGACCGGCGCGGGCGGCTCCGGTGCCGACTCTCCCTGCTCAGACGTAGACCGTTTGATACCGCTCTCAGTCGTTTTCTCAGCATTCGTGGTTGGCTGCGGCTGGTGGTGCAGCACCTTGGCGACCAGATCCGACCCGAAGTAGATCGAGCCGACCGGAAGAGAGGTCGCCAGCAGCACCAGCACCCAACCGGCCTTGTTGAGGTCGCCCAGTCGACCGGGGTCGACCGAACCGCCGTGCAGCTCCGGCACGAGTCCGTGTACGTAGTTCAGGACGAGTGAGGCGGTGGTGTAGGCGGCCAGCACCCGCAGCGCGAACCTGCGGTCCCGGCCGGTCAGAACGAGAGCGGCGACCAGCGCCAGGGCCATCAGGCCGTCGACCACGAACGGGTACAGGGTCGCGGCCGTCGCATCGGCGCCTATGGCCGTCGACACATCCCGCAGCGCGTTCCACGAGACCCGGAACGCCATGCCGACCACGGCCACCAGGGCGAGGACGAGCAGGACCTTGGGATTGCGGTTCACCGGGCGGCCTCCCCGTCCGGCCGCGGCTGGTCGTCCCAGGCGCGGTAGCCGGTGGGCGGGTGCTCGGCGAGCTTCTTCCGCAGGTAGGCGGCGGCCCACTTTGCGGCACCGATCCCGGTGGGACCATCGAGGACGGTCGTGAGCGTGACGACCACACGCATGGCCCGCTCGTCCAGGACCGCGCGGAACCGCTCGGCGTCGCCGACAGTAGCCGGGGCCGGGATGTCCAGCGCCTCCACAACGGCGCGCAGCAGCGCGGCAACTTCCTCCGGAAGCGGCCCGGGAACTGGAGGGATGGTGCTCACGCGCCCACCCCCGGCACGCTCACCGAGACGGCGCGGTTGGAGAGCTCCCGACGGGCGGCCAGCACCCGGCGACGGGCCCGGCGGATACGGCGCTCATCCAGCTCCGACACCGGCCGGTCAAGCGTCATGATCTGCGCATCCAGCAGCTCAACCTCGGCCGTGATGATGGGCATCTCCAGTTCGATCGCGTCCAGCTCCGCGGCTGTCGGCTCGCGGTCGGACAGGTCGGCGGTAACAACCGCCTGAAGTGCGGCGATGTGGTTCATGGGTCGTGGTTCCTTCCAAGGTGGGACGGCCCGAACAGCGGCGCCGGTGCTGCAACACCGGCGCCGCCCCACCGCCCGGAGTCCGGTAGGTCCGGCTCCCCCCGACCCCGCCCGTACGGGGCACCGCGCACGGCGGCCCGGACGGGCGGAGGAGGCAACCGGCCGCAGCACTGGACGCTGCGAAGCCAGAAGAGGCGTAACCGGGCTTCACCGGTGCGCCGTTGCCACGGAGCACCGGTCCCGAGCCGGGAAGTCGGGTGCGTCATCGTCACTGCTCTGACGCCAGCAGGGCGGCCGTGTGCCAGGTGGAACCCGAGGGGTTGACCTCCAGGAATGAAGGGATGATCCACACGGGCGTTCTCCAGAGCTGACACACGAGCAAGGTGTGCCGCCGACGGCCCTTACCCGGCCGCCGCAGGGGCAGGGACTCACACCCCGCCAATTCAAAGATCACTGTTGAGTTCTTAAGGAGCGAGCGCTTCCTTTCACCCCCTTGTGAAGGGCTTCCGGGCGCCTCAGGAGCATCCGCGCATGCCGGATAAGCCCCCTGAAGGGCTCCCGGGCGGCGAACCTCCCTAGGGATATTTCTCCCACACATCCCTAGGGAGGTCAACGGGATATGCGAAAGGGGCCCGCCGATGGCGGGCCCCTTCGGGTTGAAGTTGTGGCTGTGGTCAGCCGGTGACGTGGTACTCCATGACGTACACCCCGGCATCCAGCAGCATTCTGTTGACCTCGACCGGCTTGCCTTCCACGGTGAGCGCCGTGCGGTAGATCTCCACCACGGGAGTCCCCTCAGCCAGGTGCAAACGCTCGGTCTCGTCCTGGCTGGGCATCCGTGCGCGCAGCTCTTCCACAAAGCGGACTGGTTTGGCGCCCAGCTCGGCGAGACGCGCGTACGTACCTCCGGGCCCGGTGTCCTCCTGGGCGATGGCCGACTCCCTCACGAGGTCGGCCGGAAGGTACGAGACGGCTGCCTGCACCGGCTCACCTTCGACAACGAACAGCCGATCGCGGATCACCACGGGTGCGCCATCTTCCAGACCCAGCGCGCGAGCCACGTCGTCCGGCGCCAGAGCCTCATAGACACGCAACCCGGTGACCGTCATGGGCCGCTCACCGATGTCGGCACTCCAGATGGAGCGGCCTTCGGTCCACCCCTCCTGTGCGAGTCGCCGGTTGGCGACGCGCCGGATGGGCTGGAACTCCCGGACGTACGTGCCACTACCCCGGCGACGGACGGCCAGCCCCTCGGTCACCAGAAGGGTCAGAGCCCGTCGGGCTGTCTCCTTGGCGACCCCGTACTGCCGCACGAGGGCAGGCTCGCCAGGGAGTCGGGCGCCGGGCGCCAACGCGCCCGAGCGAATGCGCTCCCGCAGATCGTCGGCGATCTGCTTGGCGGTCTCCGCCATCAAGCCCTCACTTCCCTAGGGTGGTCTCTCTACCAGCTTGGCATACGTCCGGCGGCTGGCCCCTGACAGGGGAGTCACCAGAGCGCCACTGGGCCCGCTCCCCGGGCCGTCTCTGGGCCGTCCGAGGGTGGCCCAGGACGACCAACAACGACCAACAACGACGACACCGCCCCCGCTGAACAGCGAGGGCGGTGCGCCTTTCCCGGCTCGGGGAAAGGGAGTCGTCAGTCCTCAGTCAACTAGAGTGCCAAGCGACGCGGGGCCGACCTCCGGTCGACACCGCGCCGCCGTACCGCCCGGCCCGCCGGACGCGAGCCTCACAGGGCTCAGACGTAGTCCTCCAGCCGCGCGACCGTGAACCCCTGCTCCTGGATCGTCCGCACCAGGGACGTGATCATGTCGGTCATGGACTTGCCCTCCAGCTGCTCCGGGCCGCGGAAGTGCGCGAGCACGATGTCCCCCGGCTGGAGGCTGCCGCCGGACCGGTAGACCAGCCCGCGCGGCTCCATCTCGGCGCGCCACAGCACCACCGTCTGCGCCCCGCAGTCGGCCGCCGCGCGCAGCGTCGTCTCGTCGTACTCGCCGTAGGGCGGACGGAACAGCCGCGGCTGGCGGCCGAGGTGGGTGCGGACGTTCTCCTGCTGGCCGCAGATCTCCTGCCGCTGGGTGTCGTAGTCGAGACCGGCGAGGCTGGGATGGGTGAGGGTGTGGTTCTCCATCGGGTTGCCCAGCCGCTGGAGCTGGTCGAAGTAGTCGTAGTGGTCGCCGATCACGTTGTCGGTGAGGAAGCCGGTGAACGGCAGACCGAGATCACGGGCCTCCTCCACGAAGCGCGGATCCTTCTCGATGCCGTCGTCGATCGTCAGGAAGACCACCCGATCGGTGGTCGGGACGCGCCGGATGACCGGCGGCAGCCCTTCGCCGGTCGGCTCCTCCGGGGCGAGCTGCGGTTTGGCGGCGGGGGCGGGCGGCGGCCGGTCCAGCGGCCGGTCCAGACCCCACAGGCGGTACGCCTCGGGGTCGCCCGAGGGGGCCGAGCCCGACGGGCCGGACGTGCCCGAGACCGTTCCCGATCCCGGGGGAACCGGCGGCCGGGAGTGGCCCGGAAGCGGCGGGGTGGGTGAACGCCCCGCGGTCCGCGGCGCGGATGACGCCGTCGCGGTGTCGCTGTCCACGGTGGTCCGGGCGAGCGGACCGGAGCCCTCGAGGCTTCCACAGCCCGTGAACACGGCCGCCGCGGCGGCGAGAACCAGATACCTCGAAAGCCCAGATTTGATCATTGTCATATAAGCGATCTTGGGGAGAAAAGCATGGAAGCGCGCGCCGCACGGGTGCGAATACGTCCGCCGGAGCGGAGAGAATGGGCCGTGTGGACGTTGACGCCTTCGATTCACTGCTCGGCGACGAGGGGCAGGCGCTGCTCACCGCGCTCCGGGACCACGACCCGGCGGACGAGCTCGCCACCGCGACCCGGCTGCGCCGCGACCATCCGGCCGCGCTGGTCTCGGCGGCGCTGACGCAGGCCCAGTTGCGCCAGCGGGCGGTCGCCAAGTTCGGCGAGGACGCCCACCGGATGTACTTCACGCCGCATGGTGTCGAGCAGTCCACCCGTACCTCCGTGGCCACCTACCGCGCCGAGCGGTTCGCCGGGTTCGGGGTGCGGAGTGTCGCCGATCTGTGCTGCGGCATCGGGGGCGACGCCATCGCGCTCGCCCGGGCCGGCATCTCCGTGCTGGCCGTCGACCGGGATCCGCTGACCTGCGCGGTGGCCCGCGCCAACGCCGGCGCCCTGGAGCTGTCCAACCTCATCGAGGTCCGCCGCGCGGATGTCACCGAGATCGACACCACCCCCTTCGACGCCGTCTTCGTCGACCCCGCCCGGCGCGGCGGCCGGGGCCGGGTCTTCGACCCCGAGGCGTACTCCCCGCCGCTCTCCTGGGCCGTCGAGGCCGCCCGCACCACACCGCGCGCCGCCCTCAAGATCGCCCCGGGCATTCCCCACGAGGCCGTGCCGGAGGACGCGGAGGCCGAGTGGATCTCGGACCACGGGCATGTGAAGGAGGCCGTGCTGTGGTTCGGCACGGCCCGCCCCGGGATGCGCCGCGCCACCCTCCTCCCGGCCGCCCACTCGCTCCTGGGCACCCGGTTGCTGCCCGATCCGCGGACGGGTCCGGTGGGGCGCTGGCTGTACGAACCGGACGGCGCCGTCATCCGCGCCCATCTGGTGGCGGACGTCGCGGCCCGGATCGGCGGCCGGCTGATCGACCCGACGATCGCCTACATCACGGCGGACGAGCTGCGCCCGACGCCGTACGCCACGGCGTACGAGATCACCGATGTGCTGCCGTTCAACCTGAAGAAGCTCAAGGCGCTGCTGCGGGAGCGCGAGATCGGCATCGCCACGATCAAGAAGCGCGGTTCGGCCGTGGAGCCGGAGGCACTGCGCAGGAAGCTGCGGCTGGCGGGGCGGAACGCCTGCACCATCCTGCTCACGCGCACCGACGGCGCCCCGGCGATGCTGCTGGGGCATCCGGCCGAACCCGCTCCGGTCAGTCCCTGAGCACGGTTACGCAGGCCGCCCGGCCGGGGGTGCGCAGCTCGAACCAGACGCCCTTGGCGTACACGCCCGCCGGATCGCCCTGCGCCGTCCCCCACGCCTCGGCGAGCGCGCTGACCACGCGCAGCCCCCGGCCGTGCAGCTGGTCGCCGTCCGGGAGGCGCGAGGGCACCGGGAGCGCGGCGCAGCCGTCGTAGAGCAGTACGCGCAGCCGCGGGGGCTCGATCACCACGCGCAGCATCAGCGCGTCGCCCTCGGCGTGCAGCCAGGCGTTGGTGACCAGTTCCGAGGTGCAGAGGGTCGCGGCGTCCACCAGGCCCTCCTGGCCGGTGCAGTTCAGCACGCAGGCGACGAAGTCCCGCAGGAGCTTGGGGGATGCGGGGCCGCGGTTGCTCCGGAGGGTGTAGACGTACGGGTCGTCGGAGGCGGCAGCCGGGCCGGAACCGGAGCCGGGCCCGGCGGCGCGCGGGGCGGGCGGTGACGGCGAGGGCGACGAGGACTGCGGGAGGTCCTCGGATTCGTGGTCGGTACCCATGGGTCAACTCCCTGCGAGGGGGCCGATGGTGCGCGTACCGTTGCGGGTGATCAACGCGTGGTAGCTGTTCCGCCACCCACGGTAGGGCAGATATGGAAACATCTGCTACGGCACCGGTTAATTTCCCCGACATTCGGCCCGTGAGGGTGAAAGAGCAACGGAGGAGCATGCCCCCCAGAAGCGCCCCCACCGTCCGTCAACTCCGGCTGGGCACCGAGCTGCGGAGGATGCGCGAGAAGGCCGGGCTCAGCATCCAGGACGCCGCCGACCGGCTGGGCATCAACCGCACCCACGTCACCAACCTGGAGCTGGCGCGCTTCGGGGTGAGCGAGGAGCGGGTCCGGTCCCTGGCCTCGATCTACGCCTGTCCGGACCGCGCCTACGTCGACGCGCTCGTCGCCATGGCCCGGGAGCGCAAGGGCGGTTGGTGGGAGGAGTACCGCGGCCATATCGCCACCGGCGGACTCGACCTCGCCGAGCTGGAGTACTACGCGGAGAGCCTGCGCGTGGTCGAGCTGATGTTTCTGCCCGGTCTGTTGCAGACGGAGGCGTACGCCACGGCCGTCCTCAACGAGACCGTACCGCCCTGGTCCCCGACCGAGCTGCGGCGCAGACTCTCCCACCGGATGAAGCGCCGGGACATCCTCGACCGGGACGCCCCGCCGCCGTGCACCTTCATCGTCCACGAGGCGTCCCTGCGGATGCGGTTCGGCGGTCCGCAGCTGATGCGCGCCCAGTTGGAGAGCCTGTTGGAGGCGTCCACGCGGAAGAACGTCACCGTGCGGGTCATCCCCTTCGAGGCGGGCGGCTTCCCCGTCTCCGGGGTCTCGGTCACCTACGCCTCGGGCGCGGTGCCGCAGCTGGACACCGTGCAGCTGGACTCGGCGCACGGGCCCATGTTCCTGCACGCCGAGACCCAACTGACCATCCACCGCGCGGTGCTGGACCGGACGGCGAAGGTGAGCCTGGCCCCGGCAGCGTCGCGGGACCTGATCCACGGCATCACCCGGCGGCTCTGACCGCGCCCCGCCCCTCCCCCTCGCCCCCGTGACCACCCGAGACCTTTCGAAAGCACGCACATGCCCGAGATCACCTGGCGGAAGTCCTCCTACTCCACCCAAGGAGACGGCAGTTCCTGTGTGGAAATCGCCTCCATACCCGGCGGGGTCGCCCTGCGCGAGAGCGACGACCCCGACATCGTCCTGGCCACCACCCCCGCGCGGCTGCGGGCCCTGCTCGACGCCGTCAAGACAGGCGCGTTCGATCACCTCGCGGCGCCGTGACGGATGGCTCCGCCGCCGGTTCCGCGGCCGCCGGTTCCACGGCCGGTTCCGTACGCCGCGGCAGCAGCAACGCCGCGCTCAGGGCCGCCACCACCAGCAGCGCGCCCGCCACCCCGAAGGCCGTGGCGTAGCCGGATACGAGGGCGGACGGGCCGGAGGGACCGGTGCCGCCGTCGGCGTCCGTGGTGTGCGAGGCCACCGTCGCGAGGACCGCGAGCCCCAGCGAACCCCCGATCTGCCGCGAGCTGTTGACCAGACCGGAGGCCATACCGGCCTCCCGCGCCGCGACCCCCGTCGTCGCTGCCGTGCCCATCGGGACAACGCACAGTCCGATGCCGACGCTCGCCAGGAGCGAGGGGCCGAGGATCGAGTCCGCGAAGCCGCCGTCCACCCCGACCGTCCGCCAGAACCAGCCGAACCCGGCGGCGCCCAGCAGTCCGCCCGCGACCAGCAGCGTACGCACCCCGAACCGGGCCACCGTGCGGGTCGCGGTGAGCGAGCCGATCACGATGCCGGTGCAGAAGGGCAGAAACGCGGCCCCGGCCCTGACCGGCCCGTACCCGAGGATCTGCTGCATATAGAGCGAGGTGAAGTAGAAGGCCGCGAACTGGCCGGAGAACAGCAGCAGTACGAAGAGGTTCGCGACCAGCACCGACCGCTGACGCAGCAGCCCGATCCGCAGCAGCGGTTGCGCCACCCGCCGTTCCACCACGACGAACGCCACCAGCAGCACGGCCGCGACGGCGAGGGTGGTCAGGGTGGTCGCCGACCCCCAGGGGTGGGTCTCGGTCCGCACCAGCGCCAGCACCAGGGCCGTCATTCCGCCGGTGACCAGCAGCGCGCCGGCCGCGTCCAGCCGGGCGGGCGGGCCCTCGCGCCGGTCGGGCGCCACCGAGAAGCGGGCCGCGGCCATCGCGGCGAGCACGATCGGCACATTGATCAGCAGGACCGAGCGCCAGCCCGCTCCTTCGGTGAGCAGCCCTCCGGCCAGTACCCCGACCGCGCCGCCCGCCGCCGCGGCCATCCCCCACAGCCCCAGCGCCCGGGCCCGCGCGGGACCGGCCGGGAAGGTGACGGCGATCAGCGTGAACGCCACCGGCGCGAGCGCCGCCGCGCCCACCCCCTGCACCGCCCGCGCGGCGATCAGCCAGCCCGGCGACCCCACCAGCCCGCCGCCGAGACTGGCGGCGCCGAAGACCGCGAGCCCTGCCATCAGCGTGGTGCGGCGGCCCACGATGTCCGCGAGCCGGCCGCCGAGCATCAGCAGCCCGCCGAAGGCGAGGGCGTAGGCGTTGACGACCCAGAGCAGGCCGCCGGATCCGAAGCCGAGGTCATCACGGATGTCGGGCAGCGCGACGTTCACCACGGACATGTCCAGCGCGACGACGAACTGCACGGTGAGTGCGACGGCCAGCAGCCAACCCGTCCGTTCCGGTTGGTCGTTCATGGTCCTCCTCCATCGGATCCCCCGGGGCCAGGAGGTTAGTATACGCGTATACTCAACCCGTGCACCAACCCGTTCCGTGGACAATGAGGCGGTGATGAAGGAGACCGGGACGGAGACGAGCGCGGGGGCCGCGAAGGCCCGGCGGACCGGCGGACGACCCCGCCGCCTGGAGCTGGAGACGATCGTCGCCACCGCGCGCCGCATCCTCGAGGAGGAGGGCGCGGCCGCGTTGAGCATGCGGCGCCTGGCCAAGGAGGTCGGCTCCACGCCGATGGCCCTCTACCGCCACGTCCGCGACAAGGACGAACTGCTCCAGCTCGTCCTGTCCGGTATGGCCCGCACGCGGCCCCGCCCCGAGCTGCCCGAGGACCCGCGCGAGCGGGTGTACGCGGTGGCCCTGCACATGCACCGCACGCTCCAGGAGCTGCCGTGGGTGGTCGAGGTGCTCAGCCTTGGCGAACTCACCGACCGGGACGCCCTGTGGATGGTCGAGGAGATCATCGACTCGGCCATGGCCTGCGGGCAGAGCGAGCGCCGGGCGGTGCACACCTACCGCTCGATCTGGCATTACGTCCTCGGCACCCTCGTCTTCCGCGCCGCCCTCGCCCGCCGCGCCGAGGACCCGGGACGCCGGTCCGCGTTCCCCGCGCTGCTGGCCGACGCGGACCCCTCCGAACTGCCCCGGCTGGCCGCGCTCGCGGGCAGCTGGAGCGGGATCACGGACGCGTACGACGTCGCGGAGGAGCTGCGGGCGGTCGTGACGGGGCTGCTCGGCGGTGGCCCCGGGCCCGGGAGCGACTGATCACGCCGACGCCCCGGCCCGGAAGCAGGTGATCGTCCCGATGTCCTCGGTCCAGGGGAGGAGCTGAGATCCGCCCCTGGGCATGAGGCCCGCCGCCCCGCGCGGCGTTACCGTCGGCGTATGAACGACGCACCGAGCGAGACCGCGCCTCAGCTGGACCTCGACGCCTATCTGACCCGTATCGGCTGGACCGGCGCCCGTCCCCCGGCTCCCACCGCGGAGACCCTGCGCGCGGTGCACCTGGCGCATGTGACCTCCATACCGTTCGAGAACATCCAGCCCCTCCTCGGCTCGGCGCCCTCCCTCGCCCTGCCCGATCTGGAGGCCAAGCTGGTCCGCAGCCGGCGCGGCGGCTACTGCTACGAACAGAACACCCTGCTGTCCACCGCTCTCGGCGCCCTCGGCTTCGGCATCACCGGCCTCGCCGCCCGCGTCCGCCTGGGCGCGGCCCCCGGCACCGTCCGCCCGCGCTCCCATATGGTCCTGCTGGTCGAGATCCCGGGCGAGCCCCAGCGCTGGATCGCCGACGTGGGCTTCGGCGCCATCGGCGGCCTGCACGAGGCCGTGCCGTTCATCACCGACACCGAACTGCCCAACGGCACCCGACGCCACCGCTACATCCGTGAGCCCCACCCCGGCGGCCTGGAGGACCTGTGGGTCTTCCAGGCCCTCCACAACGGCGTCTGGGAGGACCAGTACGCCTTCAGCCGCGAGCCCTTCATCGCGGCGGACTACGCGGTCATCAACTGGCACACGGCCACCAACCCGCGCTCCCCCTTCCAGCACACCCTCCAGGTTCAGCGCACCGGCCTCGACCTCCACCTCGAGCTGTCGGCCCGCATCCTCACCGAGACCCACCCCGACGGCACCCGCAAGCGGCGCGAACTGGCGGACAACGACGAGGTGCTGCGCGTCCTCGCCGCCGACTTCGGCATCGACCTGCCGTCGGACACGGTCCTGCCCCTCTGAGCTCTGAGCCCCCGCGTCCGAGCCACCTCCGCCGGACCGTACCGCGGTCCGGCGGGCCACCGCCCCGGACCTTCGGATTCCGCGGATTCCCCGGGTGCCGCTCCGCGCCGCCGGGCCGCATGGCACGATCATCCCCCTAGGCCCTGTCCGGCGGATCTTATCGGGCCCGCGACGCCTGGTACCGCGCCTCGCCGCGTTGTCGGAGTCGCTCGAGTACGCCCAGTACGAGAGCGATCCTCCGCCTCGCGGTCCACGGCACCAGACGCCGCGGGCTGATCCTCGAAGATCCACCGGACAGGACCTCATGGGCCGATGGAGGGTGGCAGGGACGGGGACATGAGCCAAGACAAGCTGTCCGTGTCGGAGCAGGAACTGTCCGATCTCATCAGGGACCTCGAGGAGATGATCAGTTACCTCGAGCGGAAGATCGAGCGCCTCGATCACCTGGTCCGGTCGCTCGACGCCGACCCGAAGGGCCCCGCCGCCACGGCCCACAAGAAGCTCCAGCGCGACGCCTACATGGACGCGGCCCGCATCAGACAGCTGATGACCCGCATCGAGGACGCCACCAAGCGGCACGGCGCCAGTCTGAGCCCGGACTTCCTGGAGCTGCGCCACCGCTTCCTGTCCCTCCAGCGGTCCTCGGCGGACGAGGGGGACGACGGGGACGACGAGAGCGGCACCTGACCGTGCGCCCCTAGTGGTCCTCCGGCCCCTGTTCGGGGGTGGGTTCGGGGGTGAGTTCGCGGTAGACGAGGCGGTAGTAGTCGATCGTCTTGGCCAGGCCCAGCCCACCGGCGGCCGCGGAGACCGCCGCGATGCCCGTCAGCATGCCGAAGCCCTCCGGGCTCGGCCCGGAGAACACCGTGGCGGCCCCCAGGGCCAGCCCGAGACTGCACAGCACGACCGACGGCAGAAGCCACAGCAGGGCGCCGCCCCGGACCCGCCAGAGGGGGAGGGTGCGGGGGTCGCGCTCCACCCGGGCCCAGGCGCGGAGCCGTTGGCCGACCAGGACATCGCGCCGGATGCCGGTGGCCACGCCCAGGCTCGACGGAATGGTGGCGCCCAGCGCCAGCCCCAGGAACAGCACACCCAGGACGTGTTCGACGAGCTGGCCCGTCACCAGGAACTGGAAGCCGGACACGGCCAGCACCCAGCCGAGCGCGAAGACCATGGCCGACAGCCAGAGCAGCAGCGCCCGGTGCGGCGCCAGGTACCAGCGCGCCAGCGCCCCCATCGCCCGCGCCCGGTCGTCGAGCAGCCCCGCCCGGTCGGCCCGTTCCCCCCGCTCCGGCGCGGGTGGGGGCGGTAGAGGGGTGGTGGGAGGGAGCATGGCGTCCTTTCGCCGGGCACGGCGCATGGCCCGGCGGGCACATGGCACAGCGTCATGGGTCGGACACAGTCTTCCAGGCCCGCGAAGTGCGGCGCGGGGCCGCGCCGTTGCCCCGCGCTCAGCCGGTGCGCAGGGTGCTCAGCAGCTCCGCGCTCGCCCGGGTGAACGGATGGTCCGGGCCCAGATCTCGTTCGCGCCGGGTCACCACGTCGGCCATCAGCTCGACCGCCGAGTCATGGTGACCCAGCGCGGACCGGATCCGGGCCAGCAACTGCTGGGCCGCGAGGGCGATCGGGTAGCCGGGGCCGAAGCGGCGCCGGTACCCCTCGGTGACCAGCCCGATCTCCTCCTCCGCCGCCTCGAACCGACCGAGGACGAAGAGCGCCCGGGCGCGGTTGTGCCGTGCGCCGAGCGTGACGGTGTGGTCGGCGCCGAGGTGGTGTACGCATTCCTCGGGGAGGGAGAGCAGCGCACCGCCCTCCTCGGTGGTGAGTTCCCCGGCGGACAGCATCGTCAGCAGGCTGGCGCGGGAGCGCAGGGTCAGGGGGTGGGCGGGGCCCAGCGCGGACCGTCGGCCGGTGACCACGGCACGGAGGAGCGCGAGCGCCTCGTCGCGGCGGCCGAGGTTTCCGAGGACCAGCTGAAGGCCGTGGGAGCTGTCCAGGGTGTCCGGGTCACCGGCCCCGAACAGCCGCTCCTGTGCGGTGCGTACCCCGCGGAGCAGTCGCTCGGCCTGCTGGTACCGGCCCAGGCGGAAGAGGGAGCGTCCCGCCCGGGAGCGGGCCGCCAGGACGAGTCGGTGCTCCGCGCCGAGGACGGGCTCGGCGGCGTCAGCGGCCGCACGGGCGGTCTCCCAGGCGGACAGATAGTCCCCGGTGCGGTGCAGCGCGGTGGACAGCCGGATGGCGACGGCCAGCGCCTCGGAGTCGGTCGCCGGATCGGTGACATGGCGCAGCAGGGCCAGCACATGCGGGACGAACAGCCGCAGCCGCGGGTCGTGCGGGCCCGCGTCGGGGAGTCCTGGCAGGGCCGCGCCGAGCAGCCCGGCCGCCGTGGTGTCGAGGGCGGTGCGGTCGGCGGGCGGGGTGGCGGCGGCGACGCTGTCGAGCAGCACGCCGTGGCTCTGGAGACAGCGGACGCCGACGTCCACCAGCTCGGTCAGCGACTGGTCGAGCAGGGCCCTCAGCGCGGTTTCGGTACGGGCGCGGGGGACGACGGCGCCGATTTCCGGACAGTTCAGCAGGGACAGCGGCAACGGCTCCGGAGCGAGCCGGGCCAGCAGCCTCAACAGCGTGGCCGCCTCGGGCAGGCCACGGGCCCCGAACGCGTCGAGGGTCAGCTGCCAGGTCCGTCCGACCAGGTGGCGTGGGTCGTCGTCGGACAAGGCGTCAGCTCCTTGGTCGATGAGCCCGATGGACTCCCCGTCGTCGAGATGGCGCCCGTAGGCGTCCATCGTCCAGGGGTCGAGCACCTGGTGGGAGAGGAAGCCCCCCGCGAGGGTGAGCGCGAGCGGCAGCCGGCCGAGCCGGTCGGCGATCGCGGCGGCCTGCTGCATCGTGCCACTGGAGGGGGCGAGGTCGTGGAGGATCCGCGCGGCGTCCTCGCGCGGCAGTACGCCGATGTGCTGCAACTCCGCCCCGGGCCACCAGCGGGCGGCGGCCCGCCGGGTGGTGATGACGACGGTGCCGCGCGGGCTGGTGCGCAACCAGCTTCCGTCGCGAAGGATCTCGGGGTCGTCGGCGTTGTCGAGCACCAGCAGCCACGGCTCGGCGGAGCGGTCCAGATGATCCCAGACGAGGTCGGCGGCGGGACGGAGCCCGTTGCGGGCCGCCAGCAGTTCGCCGTCACCGGCCCCGCGGTCGGCCGCGACGGCGAGCATGCCGGAACGCAGGCTCGCGCGATCGGCGGCGTTGACCCACAGTCCGGCCCGGCCGACGGCCTCCGTGGCGTGCTGGAAGAGCGCGCAGGCGACGGCGGTCTTGCCGCAGCCACCCATGCCGTGCAGGACGAAGACCTCGCCGCCGTGCCCCGGCGCGACCGCCGTGCGCAGCCGCTCCAGGACCTCGGCGCGGTCGCGCAGCACCACCGGTGCCCGGCCGACGGCCGGGCGGCGGACCGAGTCCGGTCCGGCCGGGCCGGAGCCCTCGGCGCCGTAGTGGTGGTGTTCGTTGATGTGCTGGTCGCCCGACGACTGGTAGACGCGGCCGCTGTCCTCGGCGCGGCCGTCCATCCCGCCGGTCATCGCTCGGTGATGTGCTGGTCTCGTCCGGCCTGGTAGACCCGCGCCTGCCCGGAGGCGGTGGCGTGCTGGCCGATGGCCGGGCGGCCGGCGGCGTCGGCCGGGCTGAGCTCGTCCAGGAGGCGGCGCAGTTCACCGGCGGCCGCGGGGTGGGCCAGGAACAGCCGCCGAAGCTGTCCCTCCCACTGCGCCCGCAGCTCGTTCAGCATCTCCTGGTCATCGGATTCCGTGGCCACCAGCACATCTTCGCGGCTGGCCGTCAACTCGGCGGAAATATTTTCGGCCCGCTGCGGCTGTATTCTCTGCCACAGTCGGGTGATTCCCTCTCGCGTACGCTGCCAGGCATCGGTCGCCATCAATGTGACTATTGTGGCTCCAGCGATCTGAGCGGCTGAAGCAAGCTCCGGATCCATGGCTCCCCCTGGCCTGATGTGTGTGACTTTCTCCTGATTTGCGAGGGGCGGATCGGATGACCTGCGCCAACGCGTTGCGGCCTCTTTACAGCCCAGCATAACTACACGATTGAGCCGAATGGGGCAAGGGCGGCCCCCGTTCCTCGGGTTCTCACTTTGGCATATGCCAGGGTCACCCCCCAACCGGCGCGAATCGATGTGCACAACCTGGTCGGCCCGATAGTCCGGCCACTATAGTTTTCGGGTCATGGATCAATCGAAGGGAGCGACGACTGTGGCCAGGCCATGGGAAGCCGACCCCACCACGGGGTTCAAGAAGCGCATGGGGAAATCACCTCAGGAATTAGAACTCACGACCGACGACCCCGACTGCCCCGACATCTGGGAACTCGACAACGGGGACGTGGCCGTCATCGGCAGGGACCTCACGGATTCGCTCGGGACGTCGCTGCCCGCCGGTGTATCCATCGGGGCCGATGAACGCCTCGTGGTGATCCCGAGGAGCATGATGGTCGCGGCGAAGCCGGATATCCCTGGTGTTTGAATCCTTCCGGCACGGCACCTCGGAGCCCCTGAACCGCCCCGACTACCATGCCGAATTCCGTCGCGTCCAGGAAAGCGGCATTCGCTTCCTGAACAAGCTGGAGCGCGGACAGCACTTCAAGGAGCGTGGCTTCGCGAGCTGGGAGGCGTTCGCGGCCGGAGAATGGGAAAAGGCGCTCTCACTTGTGGAGGAGAAGCGCGACACCTACACCCGGCAGTTCCGGAAGGCGGCCGAACTCGGCATCCTCGGGCGACGGCTTCGCGTGGTGGAATTTCCGGTGACGCCCTATGTGCAGTGGGAGTTTTTTGTACTCAAGCTGCGCGTGGAACTCGGTGACAACATCCGGGTCATGGACGCCCGCAAAATTTCGGACATCGAACAGGAACATCCGGTTCCTGAGGTGGTCATCCTCGGGGACGAGATGATGTTCGAGGTGGTCTACGACAGCGACGGAAACGCCGCGGGTGCCAATCAGTTCACCGACCGGTCTCTGATCAGAGAGACATCGGCCGGGTTCGATGAGCTCTACGACCGCGCGGAGGACTTCTTCGCGTTCTTCGAGCGGGAGATCGCTCCGCTGCCGCCGCCCCCGCCCGGCGGGTGAGCGTCCGTGGACGAGGGTGCCCGGGCGCACGCGGTGCGCCGGGGCGTCAGCTCCCGTCCGCGACTGCTTCGAAGCGCCACCGGTGGACCGCGCGCCGCACCAAGTCCTCCCCCGGCTCCGGGAGTTCCGGCAGCCCGGGGGTGTCGTAGCCGGCGTCCCACCAGGTGATGACCAGGACCCGGTCCTCGGGGGCGCGGAAGGTCTCACGGCGGAGCGGCGGCGGGTCCAGGGGCTGCTGGGCGGCCCAGGTGAGCAGATCGGCTCCACGGCCCTCGACGGCCCGGGCCTCCCACATCAGGGCGACGGTCATGCGTAGAGGTTCTTCCGGCTCAGCTCGTGCACATGGTCGTGGGAGTGGGTGTGCGGGTGGGTGTGCGGATCCGCCCCGGGGTCCGGGACATGCGGGTCCGTGACCGGGAGCGAGGAGTCGGCGGACAGGTCCCAGGCGGAGGCCGAGCGGCCGCGCGCGACCATCTCCGCGCCCAGCGCCGCGACCATCGCGCCGTTGTCCGTGCACAGCTTGGGGCGCGGGACGCGCAGGGTGATGCCCGCGTCCTCGCAGCGGCGTTCGGCCAGGGCGCGCAGCCGGGAGTTGGCGGCGACCCCGCCGCCGATCATCAGGTGTTCGACGCCCTCGTCCTTGCAGGCGCGGACGGCCTTGCGGGTCAGCACGTCGACGACCGCCTCCTGGAAGGAGGCCGAGACATCGGCGACCGGGACCTCCTCGCCCGCCGCCCGCTTGGCCTCGATCCAGCGGGCCACGGCGGTCTTGAGGCCGGAGAAGGAGAAGTCGTAGACGGCGTCGCGCGGACCGGTGAGGCCCCGGGGGAAGGCGATGGCGGCGGGGTCGCCGTCCCGTGCGATGCGGTCGATGACCGGGCCGCCCGGGAAGCCGAGGTTCAGCACCCGGGCGATCTTGTCGAACGCCTCGCCCGCCGCGTCGTCGATGGTCGAGCCCAGCGGGCGGACATCGGCGGTGATGTCGGGGGCGAGCAGCAGCGAGGAGTGACCGCCGCTGACCAGGAGGGCCATGGTCGGCTCGGGCAGCGGGCCGTGCTCCAGCTGGTCGACGCAGATGTGCGAGGCGAGGTGGTTGACGCCGTAGAGCGGCTTGCCGAGGGCGTACGCGTACGCCTTGGCCGCGGAGACGCCCACGAGCAGGGCGCCCGCGAGTCCGGGACCGGCGGTGACGGCGATGCCGTCGAGGTCGGAGGCGGCCACCCCGGCGTCCTTCAGGGCACGCTGGATGGTGGGGACCATCGCCTCCAGATGGGCACGGCTGGCGACCTCGGGGACCACCCCGCCGAAGCGGGCGTGCTCGTCCACGCTGGAGGCGACCGCGTCGGCCAGCAGGGTGTGGCCGCGGACGATCCCGACGCCGGTCTCGTCGCAGGAGGTCTCGATGCCGAGGACGAGAGGTTCGCTGCGTGAGTCAGCCATGGGTCTTCGTTCCTTGTACTGAGGAGGGCGGCACGACCGCGGCCGCGGAGGTGGTCGTGGGCGCGGCCGGATCGGTCAGCCGCATGACGAGGGCGTCCACATTGCCCGGCTGGTAGTAGCCCTTGCGGACGCCGATGGGCTCGAACCCGAAGCGCTCGTACAGGCGCTGTGCGCGGGTGTTGTCGACGCGCACCTCGAGGAGCACCTGCTGGCATTCGAAGGCGGTGGCGGCGCCGAGGAGATCGGTGAGGAGACGGGCGCCGAGGCCGGTGCCCCAGTGGTCACGGGCGGTGGCGATGGTCTGGACGTCGCCGGTGTGGTCGAAGACCGCGAGCCCGGCGTAGCCGACTATGCCGCCCGGCTCCATACGCTGATCCGTCCCGGAGCCGCCCGCTTCCGCGACCACGTAGTGGCGGGTGACGTCCCGGCCCCGGGCGTGGGCTAGTTCGGACCAGAACATCCCGCGCGACCACGCGTCGTCGGGGAACAGGTCCTCCTCGAGCGCCAGCACCGGTTCGATGTCCCACCAGCGCATCTCGCGCAACGTCACGGTCGTGCCGGTCACTTCGGGGTGACCACCTTGTAGTTCGCGGGCACCTTGGCGTCGGGGCGGCGCAGATAGAGCGGCCGGGGCGGCAGCAGTTCCGCACCGCGCGCCAGCCTTTCGGCCGCCAGCGAGGCCAGCGCGCCGGCCGACTGGTGCTCGGGCATACCGGGCGGCACCTCGGCGAAGGCGGCCGGGTAGAGGAGGGCACCCGCGCCGACGGCCGGCAGCCCGGCGGCCGGCCCGGCCTCGGTGAGGTCGGCGGGGTGGTCCACGGCGGGCTCGGTCACCCGGGTCCGGGGGTCGTCGTAGCGGGCCCAGTAGACCTCCTTGCGGCGCGCGTCGGTGGCCACCACGAAAGGCCCGGTGAGACCGGCCTGCCCGGTGGCGTACGCGATGCCGTCCAGCGTGCACAGCCCGTGGACGGGGATGCCGAGCGCGGCCCCGAAGGTCGCGGCGGTCACCAGCCCGACCCGCAGCCCGGTGTAGGGGCCGGGGCCGACGCCGACGACGATCTCCGTCACGGCGGCCAGCTCGGTGCCCGCCGCGCGCAGGGTCCGGTGGACGGCGGGGAGCAGCAGCTCGCCATGGCGCCGGGCGTCGATGTCGGCGGACTCGGCGAGGACTTCGGAACTGTCGTGCAGGGCGACCGTGACGGCGGGGGTGGCGGTATCAAGAGCGAGCAACAGCACGAGGACAGCCTACGGCGCCCGCGGAAGATCGTTCTTCGGCGTACGGCGGCGTTCGCCCGTCCCCGCCGCGCCGTTCCGCCCCCGCCGCGCCGTTCCGTCCCCGTCGGCCCCCGTCGCCCGAGACGGCCGTCCTTCGTACCAAGGGGGCAACAGGGCGGCGGTGGTGCGCGGTGAGGTCATGCCGGTCCGGTGCGCCGGTGCTACCGTCGCCATGACTGTGTACGGGCCGTGAGCGCGTACTGACCGCAGGAGAGGATGTCCGCCGTGCCGAGGAGCAGCACCGGGCCCGCCGTCGCCGTTCTCACCGCCGCCGCGCTCGGCGCCGTCGGCTTCCTCGGCTACCGGGCCGCGGCAACCGCGCCCGACCACCCCACCCAGGCCCGGCCCGGCTCGCACTCCAGCGAGTCGAAGGACCGGGCGAAGAAGACGAAGAAGAAGTCCACGGCGCTGCCGAAGGGGTCGGGGACGGGCACCCGGATCGTCTACGCGCTCGGTGACCGGCGGGTGTGGCTGGTCGGCGCGGACGGACGGGCCACCCGCACCTTCGAGGTCGGCCCCAGCTCGGCCAGCCCGGACCCGGGGACGTACAAGGTCAGCTCGCGGAACCCGGGCGGGGTGGGATCGGACGGGGTGCAGGTCGAGCACATCGTCGTCTTCCACTCGGAAGGGGGCGTGGTGTTCGGTTTCAGCTCGGCCCTGGACGGCACGATGCCGGACCCGGACGCGCGGAAGCGGACGGGCGCGGTGCGGGAGTCCCGGGCGGACGGATCGGCGATGTGGGAGTTCGCGCAGGTCGGCACCGCGGTAGTGGTGATCGCGTAGCCGGTCCGGCCAGGCCACGGCCACGCCTTCGTCTACGCGGCGTCGCGGCGCTCGCGCGCGGGCTCGTCCGGCTCGGGCGTCTGCCGCTCACCGGCGCGCCCGGCTTCCTCCGCCGGGGGTGTGGACACCGCGCTGGCCGCCGCACAGGCCGCCAGCAGCTCCCTCATCGACGGTGAACGGCCATCGCCGCGCAGATCTGTCCCGACGACGGGTTCCTGGGCCGGCATGGATGCCTCCTGAGGGTCCTGGGGCATTCGGACGAACAGGGAAAATCCGAAGGTGGTTAGGCACGCCTAACCACGCTCCCCCTCCCATGTCACCACGGCCGATGCCCACAGCGCAACATCATGCCGACGGCTTGTCGGAATGTACCCCGTCAGCCGCCCGTCATCCCCGCTGCCACCCGGCCGGCAGTCCCGCCGTCGGTCCCGTCCGGCAGAAGAGCTGTTTCCCCGCCGTCAGCCGGCCAGCGACGCCAGGTCCTCACCGGCCCACCGCGGACCGACCCCGGTGACCACCACTCCGCGGGGGTCGTCCGGGTCGCCGGCCGCGCCGTCGCCCACCGCCCGCTCGATCACCACGTGGAGGCGGTCCTCGGACAGCCCCTCGACCTTGCCCTCGCCCCACTCGACCGCGATCACCGACTCCGGCAGCGACACATCGAGGTCGAGGTCCTCCATCTCGTCCAGACCGCCGCCCAGCCGGTAGGCGTCCACATGGACCAGCGGCGGGCCGGAGCCCAGCGAGGGGTGGACACGGGCGATCACGAAGGTCGGCGAGGTCACCGCGCCGCGCACGCCCAGGCCCTCCCCCAGGCCCCGGGTCAGCGTGGTCTTGCCCGCGCCCAGTTCACCGGTGAGCAGCACCAGATCGCCGGGGCGCAGCAGCTTGGCGAGCCTGCGGCCCAGATCCCGCATCTGCTCGGGGGAGGTGACGGTGATACGTGTCGCTACGTCCATACCGGCCGATGGTACTCAGCCGGACACCCCGCGCCGGGCCCGTCCACCGACCCCGTCCACCACTCTGGCCAGCAGTTCGGTCAGATGTCCGTTGACCACCTCGGGGTGCTCGAGGATCACCAGATGACCGGCCTCCTCGACGATCACCAGCTCGGCGCCGGGCAGCAGCTCCGCGATGGCCTCGCTGTGCTCCATGGGCGTGATCAGGTCCTTGTCGCCCGCCAGCACCAGCACCGGCACCCCGTCGAAGTGCGGCAGCGCCGCGGCCTTGTCATGGGCGACGAACGCCGGATAGAACTCCGCGACCACATCGATCGGGGTGGCCTCGATCAGCCGCTCCGCGAACCGCGCGACGCCGGGGTCCACGTCCTTCGAGCCGAACGAATAGCGCTTGATCAGCCCGGCGAAGAGATCGGCGGTGGCCCGGCGGCCCCGCTCGACCAGTTCCACCTGCCAGCCCAACGCCTTCAGCAGCCCCGGCAGCACCCTGCGCACCGCGTTCACCCCGACGACCGGCAGACCGAAGCTGACCTCGCCGAGGCGGCCCGCCGAGGTGCCGAGGAACGCCACGCCGACCACCCGCTCCCGCACCAGCTCGGGGTACTGCGCGGCCAGCGCCATCATCGTCATGCCGCCCATGGAGTGGCCGACCAGCACCAGCGGGCCCTCGGGCGCCGCGGCGTCGATGACCGCCTTCAGATCGCGGCCGAGCTGGTCGATGGTGAGCGCGTCACCGTCGGCCTGGGCGCAGCCGCGCGCCGAGCGGCCGTGGCAGCGCTGGTCCCAGTAGACGGTGCGGGCCACCTCGCGCAGCGCGGAGCGCTGGAAGTGCCAGGAGTCCTGGGCGAGGCAGTAGCCATGGCTGAAGATCAGGGTGACGGGGGCGGGCGTGGCCTTGCGGCCGAACCGCCGCTTGCGCCGGGACGGTGCGGGCGCGGGGCTCTCCCGGACCTCTTCGACCTCGTAATACAGCTCGGTGCCGTCGTCGGCGACCGCCGTACCGGGGGTGCCGCGCAGCGTGCCGTACGGGCCCTCGGCGTCCAGCGCGAGCCGCGCCTTGCGGCGTACGCCGCGGCCGACCGTGAGGCGCTCCACCGCGACGCCCGCCGCCGCTCCGGCCGCGAGGACGCCGATCGCGGCGCCCGCGAACCCGGCCCCGCGCTTCCAGCTCACGGCTGTGGCCCCCGCCGCGACCCGTGTCGCCATCTGTGCCGTGCTGTCGTCGCCCATGGTCAGATCCCTGTGCCCCCCGAATGACCTACATAAACGCGTGGGACCCGGGAACCCACACGGGTGACGATCTCGTACGCGATCGTGCCCGCGGCACGTGCCCAGTCCTCGGCGGTCGGCTCGCCCCGGTCGCCGGGCCCGAAGAGCACCGCCTCATCGCCCTCCGCCGCGCTGTCGCCGCCGAGGTCCACCACGAACTGGTCCATGGCCACGGTGCCCGCGATCGTCCGCCACTTCCCCGCGACCAGCACCGGGCCGGTCCCCGAGGCATGGCGCGGGATGCCGTCCGCGTAGCCGACCGGCACCAGGGCGAGGGTCGTCGCGCCCGGGGTGACATAGCGGTGGCCGTAGGAGACCCCGTGTCCGCCCGGCACCCGCTTGACCGAGGCGAGCGAGGCGGACAGCGTCATCACCGGCCGCAGTCCGAAATCGGCGGGCACGCCGAGCTCGGGGCTCGGCGAGATGCCGTAGGTGGCGATGCCGGTCCGGACGAGGTCGAAGTGGGACGCGGGGAGGGTCAGGGTGGCGGGGGAGTTGGCCAGATGGCGCACCTCCGGCCGCAGCCCGGCCCGCTCGGCGTGCGCGACCATCTCGCGGAAGGAGGTCAGCTGGGCCTCGATGGAGGGGTGGCCGGGCTCGTCGGCGCAGGCGAAGTGGGACCACAGACCGGTCACCCGCACGGTGCCCTCCGCCTCGGCGGCGCGGGCCGCGGCGACCAGCTCGGGCCAGTCGGCGGGCTGGCAGCCGCTGCGGCCGAGACCGGTGTCGGCCTTCAGCTGGAGCCGGGCGGTCCGGCCGCAGGCGCGGGCCGCGGCGACGGCCTCCCGCAGCGCCCACAGTCCGCTGGCCGAAACGTCGATGTCCGCCTCGATCGCCTCCCGCCAGGGGCCGCCGGGCGTCCACAGCCAGCACATCAGCCGACCGGTGTCACCCGCCGCGCGCAGGGCGAGCGCCTCCTGGGGCGTGGCGGTGCCCAGCCAGCCGGCACCGGCCTCGCGGGCGGCGCGCGCGCAGGGCAGCGCGCCGTGGCCGTAGCCGTCCGACTTGACGACGGTCATCAGCCCGGCGGTGGGCGCCGCGGCACGCAGCGCCCGAACGTTGTCCCGCAGGGCGGCCAGATCGACCACGGCACGGGCGCGCATCGGTGTCTCGTCCATCCCCGTCAGTCTCTCAGGCCGGACGGCCGACCGGGGTGTGTGCTTTCCCGCACGGAGTGCCTTCCGTTCGGGAGACTGTGACCATGAGGACTGCCTACAGCGTCGAGACCGTACGGGCCGCGGAGCGGGAGTTGATGGCGCGGCTGCCCGACGGAGCGCTCATGCAGCGCGCCGCGGCCGGACTGGCCGCGGCCTGCGCCGATCTGCTGCGCCGGGTGTCCGGGGCCCGGGTGGCCGTGCTGACCGGAAGCGGGGACAACGGAGGCGACGCGCTCTACGCGGGGGCCCGGCTGGCCCGCCGCGGCGCCGGGGTCACGGCGGTGCTGCTGGCCCCGGACCGGGCCCATCCCGGGGGCCTGCGCGCGCTGCTCGCCGCGGGCGGACGGTCCGTACCGGCCGGCGACGACCGCGCCGAACCGGCCCTGGCCCGCGCCGAACTGGTGCTGGACGGGATCGTGGGCATCGGCGGCAAGGGCGGGCTGCGGGCCGAGGCGGAACGGCTGACCCGGGCGGTGCGCGGCACGGTCGTCGCCGTGGACCTGCCGAGCGGGGTGGACGCCGACACCGGGGAGGTGAAGGGCGCGGCGGTGCGCGCCGACGCCACCGTCACCTTCGGTACGTACAAGCCGGGCCTGCTGATCGACCCCGCCCGGACCCACGCGGGAGCGCTGCGGCTGATCGGCATCGGCCTGGAGCCGCATCTGCCGCCGGTCCCGGACGCGGAGGCGCTCCAGCACGAGGACGTGGCGGCGCTGCTGCCCCGGCCCTCGGCGGAGAGCGACAAGTACCGGCGCGGGGTGGTCGGCGTCGTGGCGGGCTCCGCCCGCTACCCGGGCGCCGCGGTGCTGGCCGTCGCGGGCGCGCTGCGCGGAGGTGCGGGGGCGGTGCGCTATGTGGGCCCGGCGGCCGACGCGGTCATCGCGCGCTTCCCCGAGACGCTGGTGCACTCCGGTCCCCCGGCCAAGGCGGGCCGGGTGCAGGCATGGGCCGTCGGCCCCGGCCTCGGCGATGGCGCGGCCGCCCGGCACTCGCTGGAGGACGTGCTCGCCTCCGACGTCCCCGTCCTGGTGGACGCCGACGGGCTGCGCCTGCTGCCGCCCGGCGACCTGCGCGGACGCGCGGCGCCCACGGTGCTGACCCCGCACGCGGGCGAGGCCGCGGCGCTGCTCGGTGTCTCCCGCGAGGAGGTGGAGTCCGGGCGGCTGGCGGCGGTGCGGGAGCTGGCCGCGCGCTACGGCGCGACAGTGCTCCTCAAGGGGTCCACCACCCTGGTCGCGGGCGAGACGGGGCCGGTGCGGGTCAACCCCACCGGGACCGGCTGGCTGGCCACCGCGGGAAGCGGAGATGTGCTGTCCGGGCTGACCGGCTCCCTGCTCGCGGCGGGCCTCGCCGCCCCCGACGCGGCCTCGGCCGGCGCCTACCTCCACGGCCTGGCGGCCCGCCGCGCGGCAGGCGCGCAGGGCGCGCCGATCGCGGCGTACGACGTGGCGACGGCGCTGGCGGAGGCATGGCGGGACGTCACGGCGTGACGGCGCGGGGCGCGAAGACCGGTGGAGGGCCCGGCCCCGTACCGTCACGCCTCGCCCCGTGGCCGGAGCCGACCGCCCCGCCGGCCCCGGCCGCCGGAGGCCCGCGCCCCGCGTCGAAGTCCTCGGGGACACCGCCCTGCTGGAGCTGTGGCTGACGCGGACCGGCTTCGGGCTGGAGTGACCGGGGCCGCCGCGGCGGGTCTCCACGGCTACCCGGGCCTCCGGTGCGGTTCGGTTGCGCCCCGATGGGGCGCGGGGCCGTGTCGATGTGCGGCTCCGCCGCGTGGGCGCGACCGGCCACGGCGCGGCCGCGGACGAACGACCGCACCTGGCGGCACTTCCCGCGGAGCGCTCAGAGCTGGCGCAGATGGTCCCGCAGGGTCCGGGCGACCTGCGCCATCAGGGCCTCGGCGCCGGGCTGCCGGCTGGCGGGCACGACGGACTCGGTCAGTACGGCGACGGCGAAGCTCTGGCCGTCGGCGTGCTCCACCACACCGATCTCATGGCGCAGGTTGAGGAGGGTGCCGGTCTTGGAGGACCAGGTGGCGGCGTCCGAACCGAAGTCCGGGGCGAGGCGGTGCCGCATCAGGTTGTGGGCCATCAGACCGCGTACCCGCATCGCCACCTCGGGGTGGATCGCCGACGGTGTCCACAGGGCTTGCAGCAGATCGGCCCAGGCGCGGGCGCTGCCGGTGTTGGCGCGGGTGGTGTCGAGCTGCGGCACCCGGTGGCCGCGGCCGGAGGTGCCCGCGTCGATGGCGAGGGCGTGGGCGAGATGGGCCTGTGCGCTGTCGAAGCGCTCCTCCGGGGTGTCGGACAGCTCCCGCATGGTGTGCCGCACGGTGATGCCGTGCAGACCGAGTTCCTGGAGGATCTCCGCGACCCGGTCGGGCGGGGTGAGGTCGAACAGCGCGTCGGCGGCCGTTCCGTCGCTGACGCAGGTGCTCAGATAGACCAGGTCGTCCACGGCGATCCGGGCAGGGTGGCGGAACCGGCTCAGCCCGGTCGGACCGGGTGTGGTGATCCGCCCGGGCCGCACCTCCAGCGTTGCCGCCCCGTCGAGTTCACCGCGCCGGATGCGCTCGGCCGTCGCCAGCGCCAGCGGGACCTTCACCAGGGAGGCGGACGGCAGTTGGGCGTCCGGTTCGAGGCCCAGCTCCTCGCCGGTGTGCAGATCCCGGACCAGCAGATAGCCGCGCAGACCGCCGTCGCGCAGTTGTCCGCGCATCGCGCGCAGCAGCGCCTCGGTCATGCCCCGGCCCCCTCGGTGGACGGTACGGCGCCGAGGCAGCGCGCTATCGCGTCGCCCAGGCGGGCCTGGATGTGCCGGGGGTTACCTGCCGCGGCGGCGGTGACGGCGTAGCCCCGGGCGATCGTGAGCTCGCCGAGGGGCCGCCAGCTCAGGGCCAGTTCCCGGGCCTGGGCGGGTGAGCACAGCAGCAGGTCGTCGGAGCACAGGACGTCCGCAGCGGCGGTCGTGAGGTCCTCGGCGACCACGAGCTGGGCGGGCCGCAGCCCGACGGCGTCCCGCAGCCGGGTCAGCGGATCGCGGATGTGCGGTACGTCGTCCTCCGGCTGGATCCGGATCCGGCGGGGCGGGCCGGGGGCGCCCCGGCCCATCCGCAGGGTCTCGAGGTAGACGCGCTTCACCCCGGGGTCCCGGACCCCGGCCAGCCCGAGCGGCACCGACCACAGGGCCTCGTCCGGCGGCACCGGCAGCAGGGCGGCCCGCACCTGCTGGGAGCGGACGAGCTCCTCCCGCCGCCGCGGCGGCGCGGCCCGGAGATCGAGTGTGACACCGTGCCCCCGCGCGTCGGCCACCAGCCGGGCGAGGTCGACGGTGGAGCAGATCCCGGGCATCGCCAGCCGCCACGGCTTGCGCTTGGCGGCCTCCGCCTCATGGTGCAGCACATCGGCCGCCAGGACGAGCTGCCGGGCCGCGGGGAGCAGTTCCCGGCCGAAGGGGGTGAGCACGGCCCGCCGCGAGGTGCGCTCGAACAGCCGCTCGCCGAAGTGCGCCTCCAGGGCGGCGATCCGGCGGCTGGCCACCGGCTGGGACATCCGGGCGGCGGCCGCCCCGACCGTGAAACCGCCGCGCTCGCTCACGCTCACAAACGCGCGGCACGCCCCCACCAGATCCACAGCCGCCATTCTAGGGCCCGTCTTCAAAGGGGCCGCCCTGCTCCCGACGCCTGGCACGGCACCTCGCTGCGTTGTCGGAGTCGCCCGAGTACGCCCAGTACGAGGGCGATCCTTCGCCTTGCGATGTACCGCACCAGACGCCGCTCGCGGCCGGACGCCCCCTTTGAAGACGGGCCCTAGTGCCGCGTCAGTCAGGGTTGGCCCGGTGGCGAGGCGTCCTGGCGCGTGCGATCGCAAGGCGGCGGGGAAGCCCTCGTAGGGGGCCTGCCCGGGCTTTCGGCCAACGCGGCGAGAGGGGGCACCTCCCAGCGGTAGCTGGGGGAGCGTGTGCCAGGGCGGCGAGCGGGGCGAACCTGGGCTGACGCGGCACCAGGCCACCGTCATGACGAATCGGCATGGAAACCCACAGAACCGCATTGGACCGCATAGCCGCGGACGGCAAGGGTGTTCCACGGAAGTCCTGGAAGTCATCCCATCCGTTCCATCCCCCTGTGCCCCGTACGACGGGGCCGGTCAGGAGGTCCCGGACCATGCGGCACACCCGCGCCCGACGCGCCCTTCGCGGTGCGCTCGCCACCCTCGTCCTCGTCGCGCCGACGGCCTGCGGTCAGGACGATTCCCCGGCGCCACCGTCCTCGAAGGCGACCGGACCCACCGGCGCCACGCGGTCGTTCGCCCGCGAATTCAAGGGCCTGGAGAAGAAGTTCGACGCGCGCCTGGGCGTCTACGCCATCGACACCGGAACCGGGCGGGAGGTGGCGTACCACGACGGCGAACGCTTCGCCTACAACTCCACCTTCAAGGCCCTGGCTTGCGGTGTCGTCCTGCGAAAGTACTCGCTCGGCGGGATGGACAAGAAGATCACGTACTCCGAGGACGTTCTGCTCCCCAACTCGCCCGTGACCGAGAAGCACGTCGCCACCGGGATGACCCTGCGCGAGCTGTGCGACGCCACCATCCGCTACAGCGACAACGCCGCGGCCAACCTGATCCTCAGGGAACTCGGCGGACCCAAGGCCCTCGACGCCGCGCTCGAAGACACAGGCGATGATGACGTCACCCGGATGGACCGTCCCGAGCCGTATCTGAGCCGGTGGGTCCCCGGTGAGACGCGGGACACCACCACTCCTCGGGCGTTCGCCAAGGACCTGCGCGCGTTCGTCCTCGGGGACGTCCTCGGCAAGGACGAACGCGCGCAGCTCACCACGTGGCTACGGACCAACAAGACCGGTGACAAGGTCATCAGAGCCGGCGTTCCCAAGGGCTGGGTGGTCGGCGACAAGACCGGAACCGGCAGTTACTACGGCGCCCGCAACGACATCGCCGTGGTGTGGCCCCCGGACTCGGCCCCCATCGTGATCGCGATCCTGTCGAACCGCACCGCGAAGGACGCCGAGCCCGACGACCGGCTGATCGCGCGGGCGGCCCGGGTGGTGGCCGACACCCTCAGGTAGCCCACGCCGCCCCGGACCGGCGGCCGGGGTCACCCCTCGGCGATCACCACCGCGGAGGCGACCCCCGCGTCATGGCTCAGCGAGACATGCCAGCCGCTCACGCCCAGCTCCGCCGCCCGCGCCGCGACCGTACCGCGGACGGCCAGCCGCGGGCGGCCGGAGTCCTCGGTCAGCACCTCGGCGTCCGTCCAGCGCAGCCCGCTCGGTGCGCCCAGCGACTTGGCCAGCGCCTCCTTGGCGGCGAACCGGGCGGCGAGCGACGCGATCCCGCGCCGCTCACCGCTCGGCAGGGTCAGCTCGTCCGCCACGAACAGCCGCTCCGCCAGGCCCGGCGTACGCCGCAGGGCATCGGCGAAACGGTCGATCTCGGCCACGTCGATACCGACACCGATGATCACGGGATCACGATCACTCGACGGTCACCGACTTGGCCAGGTTGCGCGGCTGGTCGACCTCGTTGCCGCGCGCGGTCGCCAGCTCGCAGGCGAAGACCTGGAGCGGCACGGTGGCCACCAGCGGCTGGAGCAGGGTCGGGGTTTCGGGGATCTCGATCAGGTGGTCGGCGTAGGGCACCACCGTCTTGTCGCCGCGCTCGGCGATCACGATCGTGCGGGCACCGCGCGCCCGGATCTCCTGGATATTGGAGACGATCTTGTCGTGGAGCACCGACCGCCCACGCGGCGACGGCACCACGACGACCACCGGGACGTCCTGCTCGATCAGCGCGATCGGGCCGTGCTTCAGCTCACCGGCCGCGAAGCCCTCGGCGTGCATGTACGCCAGTTCCTTGAGCTTGAGCGCACCCTCCAGCGCCACGGGGTAGCCCACATGGCGCCCGAGGAAGAGCACCGTGTTCTTGTCGGCGAGGCCGCGGGCCAGCTCACGCACCGGCTCCATCGTCTCCAGGACCTGTTCCACCTGGGTGGCGATCTCCGACAGCTCGCGGATCACCGAGAGGATCTCGTCGCCCCACTTGGTGCCGCGCACCTGCCCCAGGTACAGCGCCACCAGATAGCAGGCCACCAGCTGGGTGAGGAACGCCTTGGTCGAGGCGACCGCGACCTCCGGTCCGGCGTGGGTGTAGAGCACCGCGTCCGACTCGCGCGGAATCGTCGAGCCGTTGGTGTTGCAGATCGCCAGCACCTTGGCGCCCTGCTCACGGGCGTGCCGCAGCGCCATCAGGGTGTCCATGGTCTCGCCGGACTGCGAGATGGCGATCACCAGGGTGCGCTGGTCCAGGATCGGGTCCCGGTAGCGGAACTCGCTCGCCAGCTCCGTCTCGCAGGGGATCCGCGTCCAGTGCTCGATGGCGTACTTCGCGATCATCCCGGCGTGGTACGCGGTCCCGCACGCGACGATCACGACCTTGCTGACCTCGCGCAGTACGGAGGCGGGGATCCGCACCTCGTCCAGACAGAGGTTGCCGGAGAGGTCGATCCGGCCGAGGAGGGTGTCCGCGACGGCCTTCGGCTGCTCGGCGATCTCCTTGAGCATGAAGTAGTCGTAGCCGCCCTTCTCGGCGGCGGAGGCGTCCCAGTCCACGTGGTACGGCCGGACCTCGGCGGGCGCCCCGTCGAAGTCGGTGACCGTCACCCCGTCGCGGCGGGCCTCCACGACCTGGTCCTGGCCCAGCTCGATGGCCTCACGGGTGTGCGCGATGAAAGCGGCCACATCGGAGGCGAGGAACGCCTCGTCCTCGCCGACCCCGACCACCAGCGGCGAGTTCCGGCGCGCCCCGACCACCACATCGGGCGCGTCCGCGTGCACCGCGACCAGGGTGAAGGCGCCCTCCAGCCGACGGCACACCTGGCGCATCGCCTCGGCCAGGTCGCCGCAGGAGGAGAAGGACTCGGCCAGCAGATGCGCCACGACCTCGGTGTCGGTCTCCGAGGTGAGCTCATGGCCGCGCTCGGCCAACTCGGCGCGCAGCACCGCGAAGTTCTCGATGATGCCGTTGTGGACGACGGAGACCCGCCCCGCGTTGTCCAGGTGCGGATGGGCGTTGGCGTCGGTCGGACCGCCGTGGGTGGCCCACCGGGTGTGGCCGATCCCGGTGCCCCCGCTGGGCAGCGGCCGGTCGGCCAGCTCCTTCTCCAGGTTGGCGAGCTTGCCCGCCTTCTTGGCGGAGGCCAGCCCGCCGTCGGCGAGCACGGCCACCCCGGCCGAGTCATAGCCGCGGTACTCGAGCCGCTTGAGACCGGCCAGGACGACATCGAGGGCGGACTGCCCTCCCACATAACCAACGATTCCGCACATGGAGGCAGCGTACGACCCGCGCCTCCGGTGGCGGACGACGGCCCGCGCGTCGCGTATGCCGTGCCGGTCCCCTGCCGGGGTGACCGACCCCACGCCTCCTCCCGCCCCACTCTTCCGGGTCCAACCCCGACAATGAGGGTGTGATCACGTCAACCGCGCGCGAGGCGCGCACCGTGCGCGCGCCGCAGCGGCGGGGCGAGGCCAGCCCGTACGTGGATCTCTCGCGCGCGGAGTGGAGCGCGCTGCGGGACAAGACGCCGCTGCCGCTGACCGCCGCGGAGGTCGAGCGGCTGCGGGGGCTCGGCGACGTCATCGACCTCGACGAGGTGCGGGACGTCTATCTGCCGCTGTCCCGGCTGCTCAACCTCTATGTCGCGGCCACCGGGCGGCTGCGCGGCGCGCTCAACACCTTCCTCGGCGACACCAAGAAGGGCAGCGGCACCCAGCCCGGCACCCCCTTCGTCATCGGGGTGGCGGGCAGTGTCGCGGTGGGCAAGTCCACCACCGCCCGGCTGCTCCAGGCGCTGCTGGCCCGCTGGCCCGAGCATCCGCGGGTGGAGCTGATCACCACCGACGGCTTCCTCCACCCCAACGCCGAGCTGCACCGGCGCGGACTGATGTCCCGCAAGGGGTTCCCCGAGTCGTACGACCGCAGGGCGCTGACCCGCTTCGTCGCCGATGTGAAGGCGGGCAAGGCGGAGGTCTCCGCGCCGGTCTACTCGCATCTGATCTACGACATCGTCCCGGACCAGCGGCTGATCGTGCACCGCCCCGACATCCTGATCGTCGAGGGGCTCAACGTGCTGCAACCGGCGCTGCCGGGTAAGGACGGCCGGACCCGGGTCGGGCTGGCCGACTTCTTCGACTTCAGCGTGTACGTGGACGCCCGCACCGAGGACATCGAGAAGTGGTACCTCGGCCGCTTCAAGAAGCTGCGCGAGACCGCCTTCCAGGACCCCTCCTCGTACTTCCGCAAGTACACCCAGGTCTCCGAGGACGAGGCGCTGGACTACGGCCGGATGATCTGGCGGACCATCAACAAGCCCAACCTCCGGCAGAACGTCCAGCCCACCCGGGGCCGGGCCACGCTGGTGCTGCGCAAGGGACCGGACCACAAGGTCCAGCGGCTGTCCCTGCGCAAGCTGTGAGGAGCCCCTTCATGCTGCATCTGCGGTTGATCGCCCCCGCCGACCGCACCGAGGACGTTGTGCGCGCGATCGAGAAGACGGTCGGCACCACCCATCTGGTGGTGCTGCCGGACGCCGCCCGCAACCCGCCGGGGGATGTCGTCATGTGCGACGTGGCGCGCGAGGCCGCGGACGCCCTGCTGGGCGACCTGCGTGAGCTGGGGCTGGACGAGACCGGTTCGATCGCGGTGGAGAACATCGACCTGTCGCTGTCCCGGCGCGCCGACAAGGCGGAGGAGGAGGCGCCCGGCGAAGGCGCGGACGCGGTCCTGTGGGAGCACCTGGCGGACGCCACCCATGAGGAGTCCACCCTCTCGGTCACCTACCTCGCCTTCCTCGTCCTCGCGACGATGATCGCGGCATGCGGTGTGGTACTGGACAACGCGATCCTGATCGTCGGTGCGATGGCGGTCGGCCCGGAGTTCGGGCCACTGGCGGGGCTGTGCACCGCGCTGGTGCGGCGTGCGCCGCGGCTGGCCGCCCGCTCGGCGATCGCGCTGCTGGTCGGGTTCGCGGCGGCGATGGCACTGACCACGTGCTTCAGCGTCGCGATGGACGCCGTGGGCCTCTTCGGCAAGAACATGCTGGAGCACGCCCGGCCGAACACGGACTTCATCTGGAAGCCGGACATGTTCTCGTTCGTGGTCGCCGTGCTCGCGGGGATCGCGGGCACGCTCTCGCTGACCTCGGCGAAGTCCGGCGCGCTGGTGGGAGTGGCGATCTCGGTGACGACGGTCCCGGCGGCGGCCAACGCGGCGGTGGCGCTCGGCTACGGCGATATCGACCAGATGTGGGGCTCGACCGAGCAGCTACTGCTGAACCTGGTGGGCATCGTGGTGGCCGGGACCTTGACGCTGATGGTCCAGAAGGTCCTGTGGGAGCGGCAGCGACGGCGTGCCCTGCCGCGGGATCCGAACGGGCTGAGCGGGGGCTGAGCGGGTCCAGGGGGCGGGCCCCCTGGACCACGGGGACGGGCTCTGGTGCCGCGTCGGTCAGGGTTCGCCCGAGCGGGGCGAACCCTGACCGACGCGGCACTAGCCCAGGGCCGACTTCACGGCGTCGGCCAGGCGGCCGGCCACGGAGCGGGCCTGGTCGATGTCGGCGGCCTCGACCATGACGCGGACCAGCGGCTCGGTGCCGGAGGGGCGCAGCAGGACGCGGCCGGTCTCGCCGAGTTCGCGCTCGGCGTCGGCGACCGCGGCGGCGAGGTCGGCGCTGGAGGCGACCCGGGACTTGTCCACGTCCGGGACATTGATCAGCACCTGCGGCAGCCGCTCCATGACGGCCGCGAGATCGGCCAGGGTGCGGCCGGTGGCGGCGACGCGGGCGGCCAGCAGCAGGCCGGTGAGGGTGCCGTCACCGGTGGTGGCGTGGTCGAGGACGATCACATGGCCGGACTGCTCGCCGCCCAGCGCGTGGTCGCCGCTCTTCATCTCCTCCAGCACATAGCGGTCGCCGACCGCCGTCTGGACCAGCTGGAGCCCCTCCCGCCGCATGGCGAGTTTGAAGCCGAGGTTGGACATCACGGTGCCGACCACCGTGTTGTTGCGCAGGGTGCCCGCCTCGCGCATCGCCAGGGCGAGGACGGCGAGGATCTGGTCGCCGTCGACCTCGCTGCCCGCGCCGTCCACGGCCAGGCAGCGGTCGGCGTCGCCGTCGTGGGCCACACCGAGGTCGGCGCGGTGCTCGACCACGGCGGCCTGGAGCTTCGCCAGGTGGGTGGAGCCGTGGCCGTCGTTGATGTTGAGCCCGTCCGGCTCGGCGCCGATGGTGATGACCTCGGCCCCGGCCTGGGCGAACGCCTCCGGGGAGACCCGGGAGGCGGCGCCGTGGGCACCGTCGATGACCACCGTGAGCCCGTCGAGCCGGTTGGGCAGCGCGCCGACGAGGTGGGCGACGTAGTTGTCGAAGCCCTCCTCGTAGCCGCGGACCCGGCCCACCCCTGCGCCGGTCGGCCGGTCCCACGGCTCACCGGAGGCGTGGGCGCGGTAGGTGGTCTCGATCCGGTCCTCCAGCTCGTCGGCCAGTTTGTGGCCGCCGCGGGCGAAGAACTTGATGCCGTTGTCGGGCATCGGGTTGTGGCTGGCGGAGAGCATCACACCGAGGTCCGCGTCGAGCGCACCGGTGAGATGGGCGACCGCGGGCGTCGGCAGGACACCCACCCGCAGGACGTCCACCCCCGCGCTGGCCAGCCCCGCCACCACGGCGGCCTCCAGGAACTCCCCGGACGCGCGCGGATCCCGCCCGACCACGGCCACCGGCCGGTGGCCCTCGAAGGTTCCCGCTTCGGCGAGCACATGCGCCGCCGCGACCGACAGGCCGAGCGCCATCTCAGCCGTCAGGTCGGCGTTCGCGACGCCGCGCACACCATCCGTACCGAAGAGTCGTCCCACTGGTGTCCTCCGAGATTACGAGCTGGGGGCAGGAGCTTGCTTGTAGGTATACGCCCCCTGGTGGCGATAGCCGAACGCCCCGGGGCACTGGTGGTGCCGCCGGGGCGTTCGGATGAACAGCGATTCCGCTGGTCCGCTGGGCTCGCGCGGATCAGCGCTTGCTGTACTGCGGCGCCTTGCGGGCCTTCTTCAGACCGGCCTTCTTACGCTCGGTGGCGCGGTCGTCACGCGTCAGGAAGCCGGCCTTCTTCAGCGGGCCGCGGTTGTTGTCCACGTCCGCCTCGTTCAGCGCACGGGCGATGCCCAGGCGCAGCGCACCGGCCTGTCCGGAGACGCCGCCGCCGGAGATACGGGCGATGACGTCGTAGCGGTCGTCGAGCTCGAGCACCTTGAAGGGCTCGTTGACTTCCTGCTGGTGCACCTTGTTGGGGAAGTACTCCTCAAGGGTGCGACCGTTGATCTTCCACTGGCCGCTGCCCGGCACGATGCGGACGCGCGCCACGGCGTTCTTGCGGCGCCCGGTGCCGGCGGCCGGCTGCGGGTCGCCGAAGCGGGAGGCGAGCGACTCGGAGGTGTACTCCGACTCGACCGTCTCAACGCTCTCGGTGGTGTACTCCTCGACCTCGAGGGGGGTCTCGGCGGTGGTCTCGGCCACGATGCTCCTCAGATTCTTTTCGTCTTAGGGGGTGGCCGGGACTACTGCGCGACCTGGGTGATCTCGAACGGGACCGGCTGCTGAGCGGCGTGCGGGTGCTGGTCACCCGAGTACACCTTCAGCTTCGAGAGCATCTGACGGCCCAGGGTGTTCTTGGGGAGCATGCCCTTGATGGCCTTCTCGACGGCCTTCTCCGGGTTCTTCTCCAGCAGCTCGTCGTAGCGGACGGAGCGCAGACCGCCGGGGTAGCCGGAGTGGCGGTAGGCCATCTTCTGGGTCCGCTTGTTGCCGGAGAGGTGCACCTTGTCGGCGTTGATGATGATGACGAAGTCACCAGCGTCGACATGCGGCGCGTATACGGGCTTGTGCTTGCCCCGCAGGAGGGTGGCAGCCTGGGTGGCCAGGCGGCCCAGAACGACGTCGGTGGCGTCGATGACGTGCCACTGACGCTGAACGTCGCCGGGCTTGGGGCTGTACGTACGCACGGTCGTAGCCTTCGCTTCTTCAGTGAGTGGGGTCTCCCAGATCCGCTAGGACCGAGGGGACGGGTCCGGACAAGGCCACCCGGACGATCACGACAGCCATGGCAGCACCTCGGTGACGCATCCGGGTGCTTGCCGCTGGTCATCGGCCCGGTGGACCGGCGTAACGGCCTCTCACGTGAGAACGAGCAAGCCAATACGCATAACGAACTGGCAGAATACCGGCCCGCCCCCGGACGGGTCAAAACACCCCCGGTACCGCTCGGGCACATCCCGGCCACTCAGCGTTTACGCGCCACCCGCGCCTCGTCCCAGACCGGCTCCGGGACCTCGCGGACCCGGCCGTCCGCGCCGAAGACCAGGAAGCGGTCGAAGGAGCGGGCGAACCAGCGGTCGTGGGTGACGGCCAGCACCGTGCCGTCGTAACCCTCCAGACCCTCCTGGAGCGCCTCGGCGCTCTCCAGGTCCAGATTGTCCGTCGGCTCGTCCAGCAGCAGGGCGGTGGTCCCGGCCAGCTCCAGCAGCAGGATCTGGAAGCGGGCCTGCTGCCCGCCGGAGAGCTTGTCGAAGGGCTGGTCGCCCTGGCGCTCCAGCTCGTAGCGGCGCAGCGCGCTCATCGCCGCGCCCCGGTCCCGGGCGTGCTCGGTCCACAGGATGTCCACCAGGGGGCGCCCGGTCAGCTCGGGGTGCGCGTGGGTCTGGGCGAAGTGGCCGGGGACGACGCGCGCGCCCAGCTTCCACTCCCCGGTGTGGGCCACGTCCCCGCCCGCCAGCAGCCGCAGGAAGTGCGACTTCCCGGAGCCGTTGCTGCCGAGCACGGCGACCCGCTCGCCGTAGAAGACCTCCAGGTCGAAGGGGTGCATCAGCCCGGTCAGCTCCAGCCCGCGGCAGGTGACCGCGCGCACTCCGGTACGGCCGCCCTTCAGCCGCATCCGGATGTCCTGCTCGCGCGGCGGCTCCTGCGGCGGGCCCGCCTCCTCGAACTTCCGCAGCCGGGTCCTGGCCGCCTGGTAGCGCCCGGCCATGTCCGAGTTGTACGCCGCCTTCTGCTTGAAGGTGAGCATCAGCCGGCGCAGTTTGGCGTGCTCCTCGTCCCAGCGGCGCCGCAGCTCCTCGAAGCGGGCGAAGCGTTCCTTGCGGGCCTGGTGGTAGGTGCCGAAGCCGCCGCCGTGCACCCAGACGTCACTGCCCGCCGGGCCCGGCTCAACGCTGATGATCTTCCCGGCGGCGCGGGCCAGCAGCTCCCGGTCGTGGGAGACGAACAGCACGGTCTTCTTGGTCTCCCGCAGCCGCTCCTCCAGCCAGCGCTTGCCGGGGACGTCCAGATAGTTGTCCGGCTCGTCCAGCAGCAGCACCTCGTCGGTGCCGCGCAGCAGCGACTCCAGGACCAGGCGCTTCTGCTCACCGCCGGAGAGGGTGCGCACCTCGCGCCACTGGGCGCGTTCGTAGGGGACGCCGATCGCGGCCGCGGTGCACATGTCCCACACCGTCTCGGTCTCGTAGCCCCCGGCCTCGGCCCAGTCGCTGAGCGCCTGGGCGTACGCCATCTGAGCGGGCTCGTCGTCCCGCGTCATGATCGCGTACTCGGCGTCGTCCACGGCCTTCGCGGCCTGCCGGATCCGCGGGCGGGCGACGGACACCAGCAGGTCGCGCACGGTCCGCTCGTCCCGTACGGACCCCACGAACTGCGGCATCACCCCGAGGCCGCCGCCGGTCGTCACCGATCCGCCGTGCGGCTGGAGTTCTCCCGCGATCAGTCTCAGCAGGGTGGTCTTGCCCGCGCCGTTGGCCCCCACGAGCGCGACCGCGGCCCCTTCCCCGACCCGGAACGACACATCGCCGAGCAGGGCCCGTCCGTCGGGCAGGTAGTACTCCAGATGTGCCGCCTCCAGATGACCCATGCCCGGATTGTGACCTCGGGTGCCTCCACCGGCCAACCGGTTTATGAGCTGGGCGGATTAAGATGCGCGCCATGAGCTTTGGGCAAGGGGGACCGTACGGGCCCGGGGGTGGGGCGCCTCAGCCGCCGACCCCGGACTGGAACGCGCTGGCGGACGACACCGCCGCACGCGGCAGGCGCCGCAAGTGGCTGCTGGCCGGTGGCGGGCTGCTCGCCACGGGCGCCGTGGCCGCGATCGTGGCCGTGGCGGTGACCAGCGACGACAACAAGGGCTCGGGCTCCGACGCGTCGGCCGGCCAGTTGCCCACACCGCAGGATCTGCCGAGCGACTCGTCCGCCCCCGAGCCCACCTTCTCCGATGTGGCCCCACCGGCGCCGCCGAAGCCGCTGGACATCATCTCCAGCGCCGAGCGGGACAAGGCCCCGCTCAGCGCGGGGACCCTGTTCCCGGAAAAGAAGGCCGTCACCCAGGGGCGCGGCTACACGAAGGCGACGACGTCCGCCACCTCCGGCTGCGCCTCGGTGGCCCAGGGCGGGCTGGGCCCGGCGCTCACCGGCAACGGCTGCCGCAAGCTCTTCCGCGCGACCTACTCCCAGAACGGGGTCGCGGTCACCGTCGGCATCGCCGTCTTCGACACCAAGGCGGCGGCGGAGAAGGCGAAGAAGGAGGCCACGGGCGGGGTCGCGGCCCTGTCCGGGGGCGGGGTGAACTTCTGCCACGGCCCGGTGTGCCGCAGGTCCACCAACGCCATCGGCCGCTACGCCTACTTCACCATCTCCGGCTACACCTCGGGCAAGTCGGTGACCGCGTCGGACACCAAGGCGCTGCGGGCCGGACGCGATATCGCGGACTACGCCTTCCGTCGCATCCTGGCCCGTGGCAACGCACAGGCGTCAGCGGCGGCCTCGGGCGGCGGCTGACGCCCGCGCCGTACTGGGGCGGACGGCACGGGTCAGCGGGCGCGCGTCAGGGGGTCAGGAGGCGTTCGCCTTCTCGACCTTGGCGACCTGTGCCTTCACCAGCTCCGCCGGAACATCGGACTTGGTGGGGTCCGTCAGGTTCACCCCGAAGAACACGCTCAGCTGGGAACCGGTGCGCGCCACGGCGAACTCCACCACGGCCTTGTCCTTGCCCGCGTCGACCAGGCTGAACGACAGCGACTCATCGCCCAGCTTCGGGTCGGCCGACGGCGTCACCCTGGCGACGTCGGACTTCTTCCCGGAGCCGTCCTTGGCCGCGAACCCGCCCCCGCAGGCCGACACGGCGCCACGCAGGTCCTTGACCGTGCGCTCGGCGTCGCCGTCACCGTAGGAGGAGAGCCGGATCATGCCGGAGCCGCCCAGCTTCGCGCCCTTGGCCTGGGCGTACGTCCGGTAGACGGACGCCTTCGGCGCCGGGTCGAAGGAGGACCCCATCAGCGAGGCGATCGGCTGGCATTCGGCCTTCTCGGCCTTGGCCGCGCCGCCGTCGGAGAACTCCTTCTCCGACATCTTCTGGATCTCAAATCCCTTGACGTCGGCCTTGGTCACGGCGGCCCGCTCCAACTGCGCCGCGGACAGCGACGTGGCCGCGGCGGACTGCTCGTCCTTGCCGCCACCCCCCTTGCTCTTGGCATCGCCGCTGTCGCTGCCGCCGTCGCCGCCGCACCCCGTCACCAGACCGAGTGCCGCGACCATCGCCGCCGCCGCGACAGCAACCCGCGTACCAGACTTCATCGATGTTCCGCCCATCCTTGATTGATGCCCCGCCCTGTTGTTCGAATCATCCAACAACGGACCGGCGCGGCACACCAAGCGGTTTCCCTCACGATCCGGTATCGCACGATCCGGTATCGCACGATCCGGTATCGCACGATCCGGTATCGCACGATCCGGTTCCGCGCCCTCGTGCGCGGACCTCCGGGACGGTCCGACCGTTGTACGGCCCGCCCGCATTGTGGCGCATGCCCCTTCACGACCGGCAAAAGCAACTTTTCCGGCCAGGGCCTGTCTTACCGACCGACCGGGCTCTTCCGGAAAGGGGGCACGTCGCGGCAGCCGGACCGGGCCGCGCGGCAATCACCATGAAGATTTCTTTTCTGCTGCACAACGCCTATGGGATCGGCGGCACCATCCGGTCGACCTTCAATGTGGCCGGGGCCCTCGCGGCACGGCACACCGTGGAGATCGTCTCCGTGATCCGCACCATCGACACCCCGCAGCTCCCCCTCCACCCCGCCGTCCGGCTCAGACCGCTGATCGACCAACGCCCGGACGCCGAGGGCGGGTCGACCGACCTCGGACATCCGCTGCTGGAGCGGCCCAGCGCCCATGTCCCCGCCGCGGAGGCCAAGGGCACGGTCAACTTCAACGCCCTCACCGACGAGCGCATCGCCGACCATCTCGACCGCACCGACGCGGATGTGGTCATCGCCACCCGTCCCGGCCTCGTCATCTGTCTCGCGGCCCTGGGCCGGAAGGGCCGCTATCTGCGCATCGGCCAGGAGCACCGGCTCTACGGCACCCACCGGGCCGGGATCCGCGCCGCCTGCGACGCCGCGATCCCCCTCCTCGACGCGCACACCGCCGTCTCCGAGGCCGACGCGGCCACCCACCGCGCCCGGCTGCCCGGGATCCCCACCCGGCTGACCGCCCTGCCCAACGCGGTGCCCGCCACCGGGGTCGAACCCTCCGACGGCCGGGCCAGACTGGTCGTGGCCGCCGGGCGGCTGATCCCCGTCAAGCGGTACGACCTGCTGGTCGGCGCATGGGCGACGGTCGCCGCCGAACACCCCGACTGGCGCCTGCGGATCTACGGCCGCGGCCCGCAACAACCCGCGCTGCGCCGCCAGATCGACGGCCTCGGCCTGGCCGGGCGGATCACCCTCATGGGCGCCCACTCCCCCATCGAGACCGAATGGGCCAAAGGCGCGATCGCCGCCGTCACCTCCCGCGAGGAGTCCTTCGGCATGACGATCGTGGAGGCCATGCACTGCGGAGTGCCCGTCGTCGCCACCGACTGCCCGCACGGACCGGGCGAGATCATCACCGACGGCCGGGACGGCCTGCTCGTCCCGCCCGGGGACACCGACGGCATCGCCAAGGGGCTGCTCACCCTGATCGAGGACGACGCGCTGCGCCGCACCATGGCCGCCGCCGCGCGCGAGTCCGCCCGGCGTTACGCACCGGAGCGGGTGGCGGCCGCGTACGAGGAGCTGTTCACCGAACTCCGGGCGGCACGCGGCACACCGTCCCCCGCGGCCGCCGCCACCCGGCACACCACCGGCACCTTCCTGCCGGGAGTCTTGGGACAGAGAGCGGCGCACCACGCGACCGGTACCCCGCTCACCGCGCTCAAGGGCGCGGTCAGAGCGCTGATCCGCAGACCCCTGCGCCCCGTCGCGAGCTGCCGGGTCACCCCCGACGGCCGGCTGTCGCTCCTCGTCGAGCCCGACGGCGTCCACGGCAGCGGTCTCACGCTCACCCTCACGCGCCGCCACGCCGACGGCGACGGCGAGCCGGTCCGGGTGCCGCTGCTCCCGCCGGCCGCGCCCGCCGCCCCGTGGACGGCCACCCTCGACCGCGGCGCCCTGGACCTCGCCGAGGGCCGCTGGGACCTGCACGTCGTGCGCCCCTCCGACGGCGCCCGCCGCCGCGTCGTCTGCCGGTACGCCGAAGGGCGCGGACTGCTCGGCCTGGAGCCGCTGCCCGGCTCCCCGTTCTGCTGGTGGATCCCCTACCTCACCGTCGACGGCTATCTCGCGCTGCGCACCTGGCGCCGCCCGTGTCACGCCGAGGCCCGGGAGATCCACGCCGGGGCCGACGGACTGACCGTCGAAGGCACCCTGCACGGTGTGCTCTTCGGCCCCGGCACCTCCCCGCGCGCCGTCGCCACCCCCCGCGGCGCCTGCCGCGCCGTGTACACGGAGGTCACCGTCCTGGACAGCGGACGGTTCCGCTTCACGCTGCCCTACGAACGCGTCCACGCCGCACGCGAAGGCCGCGCCGGATCCGCCGTATGGGAGCTGACGCTGCGTAAGTCCCCCGACTCCACCGTCCCGATCCGCCTCGGCCGGATCATCGGGGACATCCTCGACCGCGACCGGACCGACGTCCACCCGGTGACGCACGGGGTGCGCCCGTACCTCACGCGGGCCGGTGACCTGGTCATCGGATGCCCCACCACGGTGAATTGAGACCGCCAAGCGAACGGAGTGTGTTTGGCCCGGACGGCTCCGGTAACACTCGGTGATGACAGCCTCGAGCGAGGAAACCTCTGCGGAAGGCATGAGCGATGTCAACAGTTACGCTCGTCATCCTGACGGTGGCCATGGCGGCCATGGCGGCGCTGGTGTTCGCCCCATCGGTCCGCCAGAGCAGCCGCAGCGGACTCATGAACCGGTTCGGCCCCGAGTACGACCGGGCCGTCTCCCGGCACAACGGCGATGAGAAGGCCGCACAGTGGGAGCTGAGCGAGCGGGTCCGGCACTACGGCAATCTGCCGATACAGCGCCTGTCACCGGAGGCCCGTGAGAGTTACGCGGCGCGGTGGGCGGGCCTTCAGGAGCAGTTCGTCGACGCCCCCGCCCACGCGGTGCGGGAAGCCGACCGGCTGCTCGGTGAGTTGGCCGTCGAGCGCGGTTACGCCTCGGAATCCCACGAGGAACAGGTGGACGCAATGTCCGTCCGCCATGCCTATGCCGTCGACGGCTACCGCCAACTGCATCTGATGGCCGCGCGGACGCGCGGTGGCGGGCAGGTCGAGACGGAGCGGATGCGGGAGGCGCTGGTCTCCGCCCGCCCCCTGTTCGAGGAGCTGGTCCGCGCCCAGCCCCATGACAAGGGCCTGCGCCGCCGGCGCCCCTCACAGCGGCCGATGCTGCCGCGGCAGAGCCACGGCGGACAGCGCCACGGCCGGATCCCGGGGCAGCGGCTGGGCCCCGCCCGGTGATCACCCGTCTCGGCCGTCGGCGGCTGATCGGGCGATCAGCCGCCGGTGAGCCGGACGGCCAGGGCGAGGGTGTCGTCCGGATGGAGGATGACGGTGTGCATATCCCCGGCGATCGCGCCGGGGATGTCCTCCGTAGGACGGCCCCGGTGCAGCCGCGCGGCCTCGATCAGCCGCTTCTCGCCCTCGATCGGGTTCCTCCGGCTCTCGGTGAGCCCGTCGGTGTAGAGCAGCAGGAGATCGCCCGGGGCCAGCCGCTCACTGACCAGCCGGTCGCTCCCGGGCATCGGAAAGCCGATGCCCCGCCCACGGGCCTCCAGATAACGGGCCGTTCCGTCCTCCCGCAGCAGCAGCGCGGGCGGATGGCTGCCGTTGGCCACCCGTAGCTCTCCGGTGGCCGGATGCACCCGGGCCAGCAGTACGGTGGCCATCACGCTCCGGTCGAACGGCAGCAGGATCTCATCGGTCCGCGCCACGATCGACTGGAGGTGATGGCCCTCCAGGGCCAGGGTGCGCACCGCGTGGGTGACGTTGAGCGCGCTACGGGTACTGGTCACCCCGTGTCCGAGGGCGTCCACGATGGTGATGTGGACGGTGCCGTCGGGCAGCACGAACCAGTCGTAGAGATCACCGCCGGTGGGGGCGTCGGTGCCCGCCGGTTCGTAGTGGACCGCGAGTTCGAGCCCCGCGACCTCCAGCGGGGACGGGCGCAGCGCGTCCTCGAGTTCGCGCAGGGTCTGGCCGTGGGCGGTGCGCAACTGCTCGTCGCGCTCGTCGAGCTGGACGTAGAGCGCGAGGACCCCGCTGTTGGTCTCCTCGAGTTCGTCCTTCAGCCTGCGGTGCTCGGCGGTGAGCGCGTCGGCGCGGGCCATCACCGCCCGCAGCTCCTCGTCGGCGAGCGCGCCGTCGTCGGCCGGACCGCTGCCGTTGACGGACCCGCCGCCCGGGCCGGGGCCGCCACCCGGACCGGGCGCCGCCGCACGGGCCGGCAGCCGCCACACCACGTCCAGGCCGTGCACCGTGTCGGCGGGCAGCGGCAGTTCGCGCAGCGACCGCGGGGCCGGGGGCCGTGCCGTGCGCAGTGTGACCGTGAGCTCTCCGCGGCCACTGCCCCGCGCACTCCGGTCCGGCTCGAACGACCAGGTCACGCTGGTGCCTTCGGCCGTCCGTACGGCCTCCGCCGCCACTTCGGCCGCCGACAGCACCAGCCGCCCCCGCAGCACGGGGTCCAGGCCGTGGTCGCGGGCCAGCCGTCGTATGACCCGGCTCAGCTCCGCCCTGGTGGCGCATCCGGCGGTCCGGGTCGTCATGGCAGCCTCGGTGTCTGTGGGGGCCTGGTCGCGAGGACCGTCGCGTCGTCGCGGAGGCGGCGGTGTGCGTGGGCGAGCGCCGCGGACAGCAGGGACGGGGGGAGGCGGAGCAGGGACCGTGACGGCTCACGCGCCCACCGGCAGTCGATGCCGTCGCTGTACAGCACCACGGTGGCCCCCGGTGGCACCGGGAAGCCGTGGGACCGCGGCCGCGGCATGCTCCAGCCGACCACCCCGGGCTGTCCGGTCAGCCGGTGGTGCACCCCCTCGTGGGAGAGGGTCAGCGCACGGACGTTGCCGATGCCGCAGTAGTCGGCGCCCTGCGGGCCCAGCCGCAGCAGCCCGACGGCGGCCCCGCGGGTACGGCGCAGGGCACGGTTCATGGCGGTGAGCAGATCGGGCAGCGGCTGATCGGGGTCGGCGAGGAACGATCGCAGGGCCACCTGGGCCGCCTCTGCCGCCTGCGGGCCGTGGCCCAGCCCGTCCACGACGGCGGCGGTGCGGGTCTCACCGGTCTGGACGACGGCGCGGGCGTCGCCGCAGTCCTCCTCCCCCTCCACCGCCAGACACACCGAGCCCACGTCCTGGAGCCCGGTCTCGCGGTCGCCCGGCGGGGTGAGTCGGGCGCATGCCCAGGTCCCCGCCCCGACCCCGCCATCGGTGCCGGTCCGGATGGTGAAGTGGGTGGCCAGCCGGCTCACCGCGCCCAGACCCACCCCCAGCGTTCCGGCGGTGGTGTAACCGTCGGCCAGGCAGCGTTCCAGCTCCGGCATCCCGGGGCCGCGGTCGGCGGCCATGATCTCCACCCCGGCACCGAGCGGGGTCGGCTGGATGTAGAGCGTGCCGTTGCTGGCGTGCTTGTCGAGGTTGCTCGCCAGCTCCGACGCGATCACCGCCGCCTGGTCGGGCAGCGCACCCGGCAGCCCGCGCTCCCGCGCCACCTCGCGCGCGGTCGCGGCGGCCAGATGCACCGCGCTGTGGTGGTCGACCCGTACGGCGGCGGTCGGCAGCGTGCTGGTCCGGGTCACCGGACCGTCCAGCGCGTGACGGTCACCACGGTGCCCTCACCGGCGCCGGTCTGCACCGTGAACTCGTCCATCAGCCGCCGGGCACCGCCCAGTCCGTGGCCCAGGCCGGAGCCCGTGGTGAAGCCGTCGGTCAGCGCCGCGTCCAGATCCGCGATCCCCGGCCCGTCGTCCTTGACCACCAGCCGCAGCCCCCGGGCGCCGGGCCGCCGCGGATACTCGATGGTGACGGTGCCACCGCCGCCGTGGACATACGCGTTACGGGCCAGCTCGCTCGCCGCCGTGACCACCCGGGTCTGGTCCACCAGACCGAAGCCGACCTCCACCGTGGCCGCGCGCACCGCGTGCCGGACCGTCAGCAGGTCCTCCTCGGTCCGCACCACATAGGCCGACGGCACGGTCGCGGCGCCCTCCGCGGACGTGGGTACCGCCGTCACCCACGACGCCAGGGCGGGCTCACCGGACGGCGCCACGCCGGGACCCTTCCACGGGGCGGGAGCCCTGCCGCCACCCCAGCGCGGCCAGCCCCTGCTCGGGGTTGAGGGCGGTCTCCACCCCGACGAGTTCGATCCCCAGCTCGACCAGGGTGATCGCCACCGGCGGCCGCATCCCCGCCACGATCACCCGCGCCCCCAGCAGCCGCGCCACCGTGGTCAGCTCCATCAGGGTGCGCGCCACGAAGGAGTCGATGATCTCCAGCCGCGAGATGTCGATGAGCACCCCGCGGGCGCCCTCCGCGGAGATGCGCTCGGTCAGCTCCTCGGTGAAGGCGACGGCGGCCCCGTCGTCCAGCTCATTGAGCAGCCCGGTGACCAGCACGTCACCCAGCCGCAGAATCGGCACGCCCGCCGGGCGGGACCCGGTCACCGGTCCCTACCTTCTTGATCGGGCTGAGCGAGCCATTCGTAGGGTTGGCTCACCCAGGGGCGCTGGGTGTGGCTATCACTGGTCTGCCGCTCGTGGCTCGGGAGGATTGGCCGCCCGGCGCCCCACGACGACTCGGCCGCCAATTGGGAAATGCGACAAGATCGCTTTGTAGGGACTCGTCGGCGAGGTCGTCTGTGGGACACGGCACGACGACGATCAGGAGAGCGATGCACCCCCGCGTATGGGCCGGAATCGACGCCGGCAAGGCCCACCACCACTGTGTGGCAATCGACTCCGAGGGGAACAAACTCCTCTCCCGCCGCGTGGCCAACGACGAGCCGGAACTCCTCCAACTCCTGGCCGATGTCCTTGCGCTGGGCCATGAGGTGGTCTGGGCCGTCGACCTCGCCGACGGCGGCGCCGCACTGGCCATCACCACCCTGCTCGCCCATGACCAGCAGGTGCTCTACATCTCCGGTCGCACCGTCAACCGTGCCTCGGAGGCATACCGGGGCGAGAGCAAGAGCGACGCCCGCGACGCCGCGATCATCGCTGATCAGGCACGCATGCGCCGCGACCTGACCCCGATGCGATTGCCCGACAGCCTCAGCGCCGAACTGAAGCTCCTCACTGCCCGCCGCACCGATCTGGTCTGCGATCGCACCCGCACCATCAACCGGCTCCGCGCCCAGCTGAACGGCATCTTCCCCGCTCTGGAACGGGCATTGGACCTGAGCAACGCGGGCCCGCTGATCCTGCTCACCGGATACCAGACCCCGGCCTCTATCCGGCGGCTGGGCCGCACCCGCCTGGAGGCATGGCTTCGCCGTCGCAAGGTCCGCAGCGCCGGTCAGGTCGCCCGGACCGCGCTGGAGGCCGCCGAACGGCAGCACACCGCCGTGCCGGGGGAAGACGTCGCCGCCGAGCTGGTGCACACGCTCGCCCAGCAACTGACCGCTCTCAACGAGCAGATCGCCGCAGTGGACCGTCGCATCGCCGAGCGGTTCAGGGAGCACGAACTCGCCGAGGTCATCACCAGCATGCCCGGCATCGGCCCGACTCTCGGTGCGGAGTTCCTCGCTGCCACCAACGGTGACATGGAGCTCTTCGGCTCCCCGGACCGGCTTGCCGGCTTCTGCGGTCTGGCTCCCGCCTCGCGCGACTCCGGCCGCATCAGCGGCAACCTGCGCCGACCCCAGCGATACCACCGCGGCTTGCAGCGTGTCTTCTACACCTCCGCGCTGATCAGCATCCAACGCCACCCAGAGTCCAGGGCGTTCTACGACCGCAAGAGGGCCGAGGGGAAGCGCCACACGCAGGCCGTCATCGCCCTCGCGCGCAGACGTGTCAACGTCCTGTGGGCACTCCTGCGGGACAGGCGCTGCTACCAAGCGGTCCCACCCGTCGCTATGGCGGCATGAGGACCCGAACAGCTCATCGCTGACGCTTGACAACGTCATTGGGAATCCTCTCCGTCGTCCCCGTCGGGGCCCGGCCCGTCGATCAGCTTGATCGCCGCCGCCAGGGCGTCGGCCAGTGTCGCCCGGGTGAGGATGGCGGACAGATCGATACCGAGCTGGGCGATGGTCTGCGCGATCGACGGACGGACGCCGCTGATCACACAGTCCGCGCCCATCAGCCGTACCGCGTTGACGGTCTGCATCAGATGCTGCGCGACCGCGGTGTCCACCGTCGCCACACCCGTGATGTCCACGATCGCGACCAGCGCCTCGTGGTCCTGTATGGCCTGGAGCAGGTTCTCCATCACCACCTGCGTCCGGGCGGTGTCCAGTGTGCCGATCAGCGGCACCGCCAGCACCTGCCGCCACAGCCGCACCACCGGCGTCGACAGCTCCATCAACTGCTGGCTCTGCCGCCGGATGATCTCCTCGCGGCCCTCGACATACGTCTCGAACGACAGCGCCCCGGCCACATCCAGCAGCCGGTTGATGAACACGGCCGACGCGAACAGCTCCTCCGCGTCCCGGGTGTCCCGCTGCACCGCCCTGAGCAGCGCCTCCTTGAGCGCGAGCACTGCCAGCGAGGTCACCGTGGGCGTGGCCCCGCCCCGCGCACGGCGCATCGACAGCCGCACCACCGCTTCGTGCAGCCCCGAGTTGGACGTCACCACGCGGTCCACCGGCGCACCGCTCTCCAGCCCCGGCACCAGCGCGTCGATCAACGCATCGGCCTCTTCGCGGAGTTCGGCCTCGCTGATGTCCGTCCCCAGCAGCGCCTGCTCCAGCTGCAACTCCACCCAGCGGTCGGCGATTTCCGCGTCCCGCTCACGCAGAGCCCTGGTCAGGCGTTCCCGTACAGCGGCCTCACTGGTACTCACGCGCATCCCTTTCGCGCCAGACTGCGCTCCGTTGTCGGACGGCAAATGTTATCGATCTTCCAGATGTGCCGGAAGACGATTCCCGGCTCCGCTGCCGTCCCCATACCGCCGCCTTCCGCCGCAACCGGCCAACTCCCGACACCATGCGCGGCGCCGAGTACCCCCCTCCGCGGACCTCACACCTGCCCGCCGTGGAAAGGGAGTCAGCAGCACCCCGCGCTCATGTCCCCCGCACCGGCCGCGCCCGGGAGGGTGCGCTTGTTGCGGGAGGCGCGGTTGCGGGCGGCGAGTTGGCCGTCGGCGGGGTAGCCGACCTCTTCCAGGGTCAGCCCGTGCGGGCGGACGACATGGACCGCGGAGTCGCGCACACCCGCGGTCAGCACCTTGCCGGGCCAGTCCGGCGGGCGGTGTCCGTCGCCGACGAAGAGGAGCGCGCCGACCAGGGAGCGGACCATGTTGTGGCAGAAGGCGTCGGCGCGCACGGTGGCGGTGATGACGCCGTCCGGGCCGCGCTCCCAGCTCAGCCGCTGGAGGGTGCGGATGGTGGTGGCGCCGTCGCGGCGCTTGCAGTAGGCCGCGAAGTCGTGTTCGCCCAGCAGCCGCTGGGAGGCGGCGTTCATCGCGTCGACGTCCAGCGGCCAGTCGTGCCAGAGCACATGGCCGCGCAGCAGCGGATCGACACCGCCGGGGTGGTCGGTGACGCGGTAGGCGTAGCGGCGCCAGATGGCGGAGAAGCGGGCGTTGAAGCCGGGGGGTACCTCGCCGACGCGCCAGACGCGGACATCGTGCGGCAGCCGGCCCGCGAGGCGGCGCAGCAGTTTGTCCCGGTGCTCGGCCCACAGCGGCTCCGGCAGATCGACATGGGCGACCTGGCCGCGGGCGTGCACTCCGGCGTCGGTGCGGCCCGCGACGGTCAGCTCATGGGTCTCGGACGAGCGGGTGACCGTGCGCAGGGCGGTCTCCAGCTCGCCCTGTACGGTGCGCCGCTCGCGCTGCTTCGCCCAGCCCGAGAAGTCCGCGCCGTCGTAGCTCAGGTCCAGCCGGACCCGTACGAAGCCGGGCGCCGCCTCGTCACTCACCACAGTTCCTCTCCCTACGCGGGACATGCGGGACGGGCCCGCCCCCGGTGTCGCTGGGGGCGGGCCCGTCCACGCGGCCGTCAGACGGCTCAGGCGTCCTTGGACTCCTCGGCCGGAGCCTCGGTGGCCTCGGCCTCGGCGGCCGGCGCCTCGTCCTTCTTCAGGTCCGCGACAGCCTGGTCACCGGCAGCGTCCTTGGCGGTGCGCTTGGTGGCGGCCTCGGCCTCGCCGACGGCCTCCTGCTGCACGGTCAGCGCCTCGACCAGCTCGATGACCGCCATCGGGGCGTTGTCGCCACGGCGGTTACCGATCTTGGTGATACGGGTGTAGCCACCCGGCCGGTTCTCGTAGCGCGGCGCGATCTCGGTGAAGAGGGTGTGCACGACGCTCTTGTCGCGGATGGTCTGGAGCACCAGACGGCGGTTGTGAAGGTCGCCCTTCTTCGCCTTGGTGACCAGCTTCTCCGCGACCGGGCGCAGGCGGCGGGCCTTCGCCTCGGTGGTGGTGATCCGGCCGTGCTCGAACAGCGCGGTGGCGAGGTTCGCCAGCATGAGCCGCTCGTGCGCAGCGCTGCCGCCCAGACGGGCGCCCTTGGTGGGCTTCGGCATTGTTTCTCCTTCGGTCTGCACCGGCCGTATGAGGTACCGGTGTCAGTTACCGACGGGCGAGTGCCCGCCGGAAGTCACAGCCAGGGCTCCGCGCCCGGAGTTCGGAACCCCGGGCGCAGAGCCCCGTGGCTCAGTACTGCTCGGTCTCCACGAAACCGGCGTCCGCGTCGTCGTCGGCGCCGAAGGCGTCGGCGGCGGCGGTCGGGTCAAACCCGGGCGGGCTGTCCTTGAGCGCCAGACCCATCCCGGCCAGCTTCGCCTTGACCTCGTCGATCGACTTGGCGCCGAAGTTGCGGATGTCCAGCAGGTCCGCCTCGGAACGGGCCACCAGCTCGCCCACCGAGTGGATGCCCTCGCGCTTGAGGCAGTTGTACGAGCGGACCGTCAGCTCCAGCTCCTCGATCGGCAGCGCCAGGTCGGCGGCCAGGGCGGCGTCCGTCGGGGACGGGCCCATGTCGATGCCCTCGGCGTCCACGTTCAGCTCGCGGGCCAGGCCGAACAGCTCGACCAGGGTCTTACCGGCCGACGCCATGGCGTCGCGCGGGCGCATGGCCTGCTTGGTCTCGACGTCGACGATCAGCTTGTCGAAGTCGGTGCGCTGCTCGACACGGGTCGCCTCGACCTTGTACGTGACCTTGAGCACCGGCGAGTAGATCGAGTCGACCGGAATCCGGCCGATCTCCTGGCCGACCTGCTTGTTCTGCACGGCGGAGACATAGCCGCGACCGCGCTCGACGGTCAGCTCCATCTCCAGCTTGCCCTTGCCGTTCAGCGTGGCCAGGACCAGGTCCGGGTTGTGCACCTCGACACCGGCCGGCGGGGCGATGTCCGCGGCGGTGACCAGGCCGGGGCCCTGCTTGCGCAGGTACATCACGACCGGCTCGTCGTGCTCCGAGGAGACGACCAGCTGCTTGATGTTGAGGATGAGATCGGTGACGTCCTCCTTGACGCCCGGCACGGTGGTGAACTCGTGCAGGACCCCGTCGATCCGGATGCTGGTGACAGCCGCACCGGGGATCGAGGAGAGGAGCGTACGACGCAGGGAGTTTCCGAGGGTGTAGCCGAAGCCCGGCTCCAGCGGCTCGATCACGAACCGGGAGCGGAACTCGTCGACGACCTCTTCGGTCAACGAGGGACGCTGAGCGATCAGCATGGGTTTTGCCTCCAGTCTTCGGCGCCCGCTATTTGACGCCGAACCCTTCTATGGTACGGGCGGTACGTGCCGAACGGCGCCGTACCGCCCCACCGTCACACCAGCCGGCTCCGCCGGCGGGCTGCTCCACTACTTGGAGTAGAGCTCGACGATCAGCTGTTCCTGCACCTGGGTGTCGATCACCTGGCGCTCGGGCAGCGAGTGCACGAGGACGCGCATCTTCGACGGAATGGCCTCCAGCCACGCCGGGACGGTGCGCTCGCCCGCCTCCGCACGAGCCACCACGAACGGGGTGAGCTCCTGCGAAGCCTTGCGGACCTCGATGATGTCGTTCACGGCCACGCGGGCCGACGGGATGTCGGTCTTGCGGCCGTTCACATTGATGTGGCCGTGGCGGACCAGCTGACGGGCGTGATCGCGGGACTTGGCGAAGCCGGCCCGGTAGATCACGTTGTCGAGGCGGGACTCGAGGATGCGCAGCAGGTTCTCACCGGTCTTGCCGGTCCGCTGGTTCGCCTCCGCGTAGTAGCCACGGAACTGCTTCTCGAGGACACCGTAGATGCGGGTCGCCTTCTGCTTCTCACGGAGCTGAAGGAGGTACTCGCTGTCCTTGGTGCGCCCGCGTCCGTGCTCACCCGGGGGGTAAGGACGGATCTCGATCGGGCACTTCGCGCTCTCGCACTTGCTCCCCTTGAGGAAGAGCTTCTGCTTCTCCCGACGGCAACGCTTGCAGTCGGCCCCGGTGTATCGCGCCATTGTCCAGTTATCTCCTGCTTCGACGGATCAGACGCGCCGGCGCTTGGGCGGGCGGCATCCGTTGTGCGGAGTCGGGGTGACGTCCTGGATCGAGCCCACCTCCAGGCCGGTGGCCTGGAGCGAGCGGATCGCGGTCTCACGGCCGGAGCCCGGACCCTTGACGAACACGTCGACCTTGCGCATGCCGTGCTCCTGGGCGCGGCGGGCGGCCGACTCGGCGGCCATCTGCGCGGCGAACGGAGTCGACTTGCGCGAGCCCTTGAAGCCGACGTGGCCGGCCGAGGCCCAAGAGATCACGTTCCCGGTCGGGTCGGTGATCGAGACGATGGTGTTGTTGAACGTGCTCTTGATGTGAGCGTGCCCGTGGGCGACGTTCTTCTTCTCCTTGCGGCGCACCTTCTTGGCGCCGGCCGTACGGCTCTTCGGAGGCATTCCTGAAATCTCCCGTGGAGGTGGTCGGTCCTACAACTCGGACCGCTTGGCGGCGTCCGGTGTGGACTACTTCTTGCCCGGCTTCTTCTTACCGGCGATGGCGCGACGCGGGCCCTTGCGGGTGCGGGCGTTGGTGCTGGTGCGCTGACCGTGGACCGGCAGTCCGCGGCGGTGGCGCAGACCCTGGTAGCAGCCGATCTCGACCTTGCGACGGATGTCGGCCTGGATCTCGCGACGGAGGTCACCCTCGGTCTTGATGTTGTTGTCCACGTACTCGCGGATCTTGACCAGGTCCTCTTCGCCCAGGTCGCGAACGCGGGTGTCCGGGTTCACACCGGTGTTGGCGAGCGTCTGCTGGGCAAGGGTGCGACCGATGCCGAAGACGTAGGTGAGGGCGACCTCGACGCGCTTTTCGCGCGGGAGATCAACGCCTGCGAGGCGTGCCATGAATCTGGCTCCAGATGGTTGTCGGAGGTCTTCCGCAGCACCGCTCCCGGCCCTCCGGCCGGGTCCCCGGCCTCCGACCGGGGGTGTCGTCCCCGTGGCGTTCGGGGGACGGGTGACTGCGTATGTACATATCGTTGTGCGTCGCGCGAAGATGCTGCGAAAGTGCAGGTCTGCGGCCGGACGTGCGTCAGCCCTGGCGCTGCTTGTGGCGCAGGTTGTCGCAGATGACCATGACCCGGCCGTGGCGGCGGATCACCTTGCACTTGTCGCAGATCTTCTTGACGCTCGGCTTGACCTTCATGGGATGTGAGGTTCTCCGGGTCGTGAGATCTACTTGTAGCGGTAGACGATCCGTCCGCGCGTGAGGTCGTACGGAGACAGCTCCACCACGACCCGGTCATCGGGCAGGATGCGGATGTAGTGCATGCGCATCTTGCCGCTGATGTGCGCGAGGACCTTGTGACCGTTCTGAAGCTCCACCTTGAACATCGCGTTCGGCAGAGACTCGATCACGGTGCCCTCGATTTCGATGGCGCCTTGCTTCTTGGCCATGTCCTGCTTTCGGGATCGGCTACCTTGATCGGCTCGCGACATGCGGGAGGGCATGCGTGAGCCGACGTGTCAGTCTACGTCAGGGCATCCCGAAACACGAATTCAGGGCAGCATGCCCGGATCCTGAGATCTTTATGCCAGGGTTCACGCCCACGGGTCGGGCGGAGCGGAGCGTGCTTTACGCCAGCGGGTCCGGGGCGGTCTCGACGCCCAGCTCGGCCAGCTTGGCCTTGCCGCCGTCCACGGCGGTCAGCACCAGCGGACCCTCCTCGGTCAGCGCGACCGAGTGCTCCCAGTGGCTGGACCAGGTCCCGTCGTCGGTCTTGACGGTCCAGTCGTCGGCCAGGACGTGGGTCTTCGCGGTGCCCAGGCTCACCATGGGCTCGATCGCGATGCAGAAGCCGGGCACCAGCTTGGGCCCCTTGCCGCGCTTGCGGGAGACGTAGTTCAGCAGATGCGGGTCCATATGCATCTGGCTGCCGATGCCGTGGCCGCCGTAGTCCTCGATGATCCCGTACTTGCCGGAGGCCGGACGCGGCTGGCGGCGGATGTAGCCCTCGATCGCCCTGGAGATGTCGATCAGCCGGTTGCCCTTGCGGACCGCGGCGATCCCGGCCCACATCGACTCCTCGGTGACCCGGCTCAGCTCGTGCAGCTCCGGAGCGTGGCCGTCGCCGACGAAGACGGTGAACGCGGCGTCACCGTGCCAGCCGTCGATGATCGCGCCCGCGTCAATGGAGATGATGTCGCCGTCCTTGAGCACGGTCTCCCGGTCCGGGATGCCGTGCACCACAACCTCGTTCACCGAGGTGCAGATGGTGGCGGGGAATCCGCCGTAGCCCAGGAAGTTCGACTTGGCGCCGTGGTCGGCGATCACCTTGCGGGCGACGTCGTCGAGGTCCTTGGTGGAGGCGCCCGGGACGGCGGCCTCCCGCGTCGCCTGGTGGACGGCGGCGACAACAAGTCCCGCCTCGCGCATCTTCGCGATCTGCTCGGGGGTCTTGATCTCCACCATCGTCATACCTTCCGCGTTTCCGTCGTCTTTGCAACAGTACGGCCGCGACGCCCTGATGGGCATCGCGGCCGTGACCGGCACGTCTTGCTTCAGGCCGCCTTGGCGGCCAGGGCGTCCATGGCCCGCTGGGTGACCTCGTTGACCTTGCCGAGCGCCGAGATCGTCACGACCAGGCCCTTGGCCTTGTAGTAGTCGATGATCGGCTCCGTCTCGCGGTGGTAGACCTCCAGCCGCTTGCGGACGGTCTCCTCGCTGTCGTCCTCGCGCTGGTACAGCTCACCGCCGCACTCGTCGCACACACCCTCGGCCTCGGGCTGCTTGTACTCCACATGGAAGGTGTGCGCGCTGTCGTTGCGGCAGGTACGGCGACCGGCGATGCGCTTGACCACCTCGGCCTCGGGGACCTCCAGGTCCAGCACGGCGTCCACCGAGAGGTCGTGCTCCCGCAGATAGCCGTCCAGGGCCTCGGCCTGGGCCAGGTTCCGGGGGAAGCCGTCGAGCAGGAAGCCGCCCGCGGCGTCCTGCTGACCCATCCGGTCCTCGGCCATGCCGATGGTGACCTCGTCCGGGACCAGCTGGCCGGCCCGCATGTACTCCTGTGCCTGCTTGCCGAGCGGTGTGCCCTGGCTGATGTTGGCACGGAACAGGTCGCCCGTGGAGATGTGCGGGATCGACAGGTTCTCGGCCAGGTACGCGGCCTGCGTACCCTTGCCGGCTCCAGGAGGCCCGACGAGGACGATTCGCATCAGCGGAGGAACCCTTCGTAGTGTCGCTGCTGAAGCTGGCTCTCGATCTGCTTCACGGTCTCCAGGCCGACACCCACGATGATCAGGATGCTCGTGCCACCGAACGGGAAGTTCTGATTGGCCTTGAGCGTCACCAGTGCCACCGTGGGCACAAGGGCGATCAACCCCAGGTAGAGCGCGCCGGGCCACGTGATGCGATTCAGCACGTAGCTCAGATACTCCGCAGTGGGACGACCAGCCCGAATACCCGGGATGAACCCACCATACTTCTTCATGTTGTCGGCAACTTCTTCGGGGTTGAAGCTGATGGCGACGTAGAAGAAGGCGAAGAAGACGATCAGCAGGAAGTACGTGGCGATGTAGATGGGGTGGTCGCCCTTGACGAAGTTCTGCGAGATCCAGTTCGCCCAGCCCGATTTTGACTGACTGAACTGAACAATAAGCGCCGGGATGTAGAGCAGCGATGAGGCAAAGATCACGGGGACCACACCCGCCTGGTTGACCTTCACCGGAATGTAGGTGGACGTACCGCCGTACGAGCGACGGCCGATCATGCGCTTGGCGTACTGCACCGGGATCCGGCGCTGTGCCTGCTCGACGAAGACCACCAGGCCGACCATGGCCAGACCACAGGCGATGACCAGGCCGAACTCCAGCCAGCCGTCGAGGATCTTGCCCTGCTGCTTGATGCTCCACATGGAGCCGGGGAAGGCGGCGGCGATCGAGATGAACATCAGGATCGACATGCCGTTGCCGATGCCGCGGTCGGTGATCAGCTCACCGAGCCACATGATCAGCGCGGTACCGGCGGTCATCGTGATGACCATCACGGCGGTGGTGAAGATCGTGTCGTCACGGACGATCTGGTTGCCGACCGGGCAGCTCTGGAAGAGCTGGCCGCTGCGGGCGGTGGCCACCAGGCCGGTGCCCTGGAGGACGGCGAGGGCCACGGTCAGATACCGGGTGTACTGCGTGATCTTCGCCTGGCCGGCCTGGCCCTCCTTCTTCAGGGCCTCGAGACGCGGGATCACCACCGTCAGCAGCTGAAGGATGATGCTCGCCGTGATGTACGGCATGATCCCTAGTGCGAAGATGGTGATCTGAAGCAGCGCGCCGCCGCTGAGCATGTTGACCAGGCCGAAGAGACCCTGCTGGCCCTTGGCCAGATCCATACACGTCTGGACGTTCTTGTATTCGATGCCCGGCAGTGGGACATGTTGTCCGAGCCGGAAGAGCACGATGATGCCCAGCGTGAACAGCAGCTTCTTGCGCAGGTCGGGCGTCTTGAACGCTCGGGCGAACGCGGTGAGCACGGTGCCTCCTGCGCCCCCCGCGTGCATGCGCGAGAGGTGACGGTCTTGAGGATCGACGAATACTTATCAGCCAGGACCCGCACGGAGACGTACCGCGCGGAAGGTAACAACGCACGCCACCTTACCGGCGACCTGGCTCCCCTTGGAACGACCAACCGGGGATGCCCCAGATCTGGGGCATCCCCGGCCAGTTGTGCACCGTGCTCAGACGAGCTCGGTGACAGTGCCGCCGGCAGCGGTGATCTTCTCCTTGGCGGAACCGGAGACGGCGTCGACCGTCACCTGGAGCGCCACCGAGAGCTCACCGGTGCCCAGCACCTTGACGAGCTGGTTCTTGCGAACCGCACCCTTGGCGACCAGGTCGGCCACCGTGACCTCGCCACCCTGCGGGTAGAGCGCGGCCAGCTTGTCCAGGTTCACGACCTGGTACTCGGTGCGGAAGGGGTTCTTGAAGCCCTTGAGCTTCGGGAGACGCATGTGGAGGGGCATCTGCCCGCCCTCGAAGCGCTCCGGAACCTGGTAGCGGGCCTTGGTGCCCTTGGTGCCACGACCAGCGGTCTTACCCTTGGACGCCTCACCACGACCGACACGGGTCTTGGCGGTCTTGGCGCCCGGGGCGGGCCGGAGGTTGTGGACCTTCAGCGGGTTGTTCTCCGCCATCTCAGTCGACCTCCTCGACCGTCACGAGGTGCCGCACGGTCTGCGCCATGCCGCGGAACTCGGGGCGGTCCTCCTTGACAACCACGTCGCCGAGCTTCTTCAGCCCGAGCGAACGCAGCGTGTCGCGGTGGTTCTGCTTGCTGCCGATGTACGACTTCGTCTGCGTGATCTTCAGGCGGGCCATGCTCACACACCCACCCCGGCACGCGCCCGCAGCAGAGCGGCGGGGGCGACGTCCTCGAGGGGCAGACCACGGCGGGCGGCGATCTCCTCGGGGCGCTGAAGGCCCTGCAGAGCGGCCACCGTGGCGTGCACGATGTTGATCGGGTTCGAGGAGCCGAGCGACTTGCTCAGCACGTCGTGGATGCCCGCGCACTCCAGCACGGCACGCACCGGGCCACCGGCGATCACACCGGTACCGGGCGACGCCGGCTTGAGCAGCACCACACCCGCGGCCTCCTCACCCTGGATCGGGTGGGGAATGGTGCCGGCGATCCGGGGGACCTTGAAGAAGTGCTTCTTGGCCTCCTCCACGCCCTTGGCGATCGCGGCCGGCACCTCCTTGGCCTTGCCGTAACCGACACCCACGGTGCCGTCACCGTCGCCCACCACGACCAGCGCGGTGAAGCTGAAGCGACGACCACCCTTCACAACCTTGGCGACGCGGTTGATCGCGACAACACGCTCGACGTAAGCGGTCTTCTCGGCGGCAGCGCCACCGTCCCGCCGGTCCTTCCGGTCCCGCCGCTCGCCGCCACCGGCGCCGCCACCGCGGCGCTGGGGTCCAGCCATTGGATTTACCTCTCTCGTTTCCGCTTTGCGTTGGAACCGGGGCTCAGAACTTCAGCCCGGCCTCGCGGGCGGCGTCCGCCAGAGCGGCGATCCGCCCGGCGTACTGGTTGCCACCGCGGTCGAATACAACGGCCTCGACGCCCGCGGCCTTCGCCCGCTCGGCGACCAGGGCGCCGACCTGCTTCGCCTGCGCGCTCTTGTCGCCCTCGCCACCACGGATGGAGGTGTCCAGGGTCGACGCCGAGGCCAGCGTGTGGCCCGCGATGTCGTCGATGACCTGCGCCACCATGTGGCGGTTGGACCGCGTCACGACCAGGCGGGGACGCTCCGGCGTACCGGAGATCCGCTTGCGGACGCGGATGTGGCGGCGCTTGACGGCGGCAGCCTTGCGGGCGTTGCCCTTGGCGATCTTCACACCGTATGCCATGGCTTTACTTACCAGCCTTTCCGACCTTGCGGCGGATGACCTCGCCCGCGTACTTGACGCCCTTGGCCTTGTACGGGTCCGGGCGGCGCAGCTTGCGGATGTTCGCGGCGACCTCGCCGACCTTCTGCTTGTCGATGCCCTCGACGCTCAGCTTGGTCGGGGACTCCACCTTGAAGGTGATGCCCTCCGGGGCCTCGACCAGGATCGGGTGGCTGTAGCCCAGCGCGAACTCCAGGTTGGAGCCCTTCGCCTGGACGCGGTAGCCGACACCACTGATCTCGAGCGCCTTGCTGTAGCCCTGGGTCACGCCGATGATCATGTTCGCCACCAGCGTGCGGGACAGGCCGTGCAGGGCCTTGTTCTGACGCTCGTCGTTCGGGCGGGTGACAACGAGGTTGTTGTCCTCACCCCGGGCGACCTCGATCGGCGCGGCGACGGTGTGCGAGAGAGAGCCCTTGGGACCCTTCACGGCGACCGTGCGGCCATCGATGGTGACGTCCACACCAGCGGGAACCTGGATGGGCAGCTTGCCAATGCGCGACATTGACTTCTTTCCTCCGTTCCCTGTTACCAGACGTAGGCGAGGACTTCCCCACCCACGCCCTTCTTGCCGGCCTGCTTGTCGGTGAGGAGCCCGTGCGACGTGGAGATGATCGCCACGCCCAGGCCGCCGAGCACCTTCGGCAGGTTGGTGGACTTTGCGTAGACCCGCAGGCCCGGCTTCGAAATCCGCTTGATGCCGGCGATCGAGCGCTCGCGGTTCGGACCGAACTTCAGCTCGAGGGTGAGGTTCTTGCCGACCTCGGCGTCCTCGACCTTCCAGCCGGTGATGTAGCCCTCCTGCTGGAGGATCTCCGCGATGTGCGACTTGATCTTGCTGTGCGGCATCACGACGGAGTCGTGGTACGCCGAGTTCGCGTTTCGCAGACGCGTCAGCATGTCTGCGATCGGATCGGTCATGGTCATGATGGCCTTCGGCCTCTCTCGCCGGGGTTTCCTATCTGCGCCATCCCTCTCACCCACTCACGGTGGGCACGGGTGCGGCGCGGGGACCTACGGCGTAGTAAGGATTCAGGGCGGCGGGCGCCCAACCCTTCCACTCTACGGGAGTGAAAGAGCGGGGCCCGCCATCCTTATTGCTTACCGAGAGTCCGGTACCAGCCCAGAATGCAAACCTGTCGCCCGCCAGGGCGCCCGTTGAGGGCGGTGGTGGGAGACGGGTGGGCTGTTACCAGGAGCTCTTGGTCACGCCCGGCAGCTCTCCGCGGTGAGCCATCTCACGAAGGCACACGCGGCACAGGCCGAACTTGCGGTACACGGAGTGCGGACGGCCGCAGCGCTGGCAGCGGGTGTACCCACGCACGCCGAACTTGGGCTTGCGGGCGGCCTTGGCAATAAGAGCCTTCTTCGCCACGGCTCACGCCTCCTTGAACGGGAAGCCGAGGTGACGCAGCAGGGCCCGGCCCTCTTCGTCGTTGGTCGCCGTGGTCACCACGGTGATGTCCATACCCCGGACGCGGTCGATCTTGTCCTGGTCGATCTCGTGGAACATGACCTGCTCCGTGAGACCGAAGGTGTAGTTGCCCCGGCCGTCGAACTGCTTCGGCGACAGACCACGGAAGTCGCGGATGCGCGGCAGCGCGAGCGAGACCAGGCGGTCCAGGAACTCCCACATGCGGTCACCGCGGAGGGTGACGTGGGCACCGATCGGCTGGCCCTCACGCAGCTTGAACTGCGCGATGGACTTACGGGCCTTGGTGACGGCGGGCTTCTGGCCGGTGATCGTGGTGAGGTCGCGGATGGCGCCCTCGATCAGCTTGGAGTCGCGGGCGGCGTCGCCCACACCCATGTTGACCACGACCTTGGTGAGACCCGGGATCTGCATGACGTTCTCGTAGGAGAACTGCTCGCGCAGCTTGCCCTGGATCTCTTCGCGGTAGCGCGTCTTGAGACGCGGTGCAGTGGTGGTGGCAGTCATCAGATGTCCTCACCGGTCCGCTTGGCAACGCGGATCTTGTTGCCCTCGTCGTCGAAGCGGTATCCGACGCGGGTGACGACCTTGTTGCCGTCCTTCTCCACCACGAGCTGCACATTGCTCACGTGGATCGGGGCCTCGGTCGTCACGATGCCGCCGGTCTTCGAACCACGAGCGGTCTGTCCGGCCTTGGTGTGCTTCTTGACCCGGTTGACACCCTCGACCAGAACACGGTCCTCGCGGGGGAAGGCCGCGATGACCTTGCCCTGCTTGCCCTTGTCCTTACCGGTGATGACCTGGACCAGGTCGCCCTTCTTGATCTTCATCGGTTACAGCACCTCCGGCGCGAGCGAGATGATCTTCATGAACTTCTTCTCGCGCAGCTCACGGCCCACGGGGCCGAAGATACGGGTGCCGCGGGGGTCGCCATCGTTCTTGAGGATGACGGCCGCGTTCTCGTCGAAACGGATGTACGAACCGTCCGGGCGGCGGCGCTCCTTGACGGTGCGCACGATGACCGCCTTGACGACGTCACCCTTCTTCACGTTGCCACCGGGGATCGCGTCCTTGACGGTGGCGACGATGACGTCACCGATGCCCGCGTAGCGGCGACCGGAGCCACCGAGAACACGGATGCAAAGGATTTCCTTCGCGCCCGTGTTGTCGGCGACGCGCAGTCGCGACTCCTGCTGGATCACGTCTATCTCCTGATCGTCTGCCGGTTCCCGGCGGGGGCTCGATAGGTCGAGCCCCTGCCGAGCCTGGCGGAACTGTCCAGAAGGCTGCTGCCTTCAGGAATTACTTGGCCTTCTCGAGGATCTCGACGACGCGCCAGCGCTTGGTCGCGGACAGCGGCCGGGTCTCCATCAGGAGGACGCGGTCGCCGACACCCGCGGCGTTCTGCTCGTCGTGCGCCTTGAGCTTGTTGGTACGGCGGATGACCTTGCCGTACAGCGCGTGCTTGACGCGGTCCTCAACAGCGACGACGACGGTCTTGTCCATCTTGTCGCTGACGACCAGACCCTCACGCGTCTTGCGGAAGCCGCGGTTCTGCGTTGCCTTCTCAGTCACATTCGTCTCGCTCATCAGGCGCTCTCCACCGTCTCGATGCCGAGCTCGCGCTCCCGCATCAGGGTGTAGATCCGGGCGATGTCCTTGCGGACGGCCTTCAGCCGGCCGTGGTTCTCGAGCTGTCCGGTCGCCGCCTGGAAGCGGAGGTTGAACAGCTCTTCCTTGGCCTCACGCAGCTTGGCAACGAGGTCCTCGTTGTTCAGCTCACGCAGCTCGGACGCCTTGGTACCGGCCGCCATCACGACTCACCTGCCTCGCGCCGCACGATCCGGCACTTCATCGGGAGCTTGTGAGCAGCGCGGGTGAGCGCCTCACGCGCAGTCTTCTCGTTCGGGTAGGACAGCTCGAACATCACCCGACCGGGCTTGACGTTCGCGACCCACCACTCCGGCGAACCCTTACCGGAACCCATGCGGGTCTCAGCAGGCTTCTTCGTCAGCGGACGGTCCGGGTAGATGTTGATCCAGACCTTGCCGCCACGCTTGATGTGGCGGGTCATCGCGATACGAGCGGCCTCGATCTGACGGTTGGTGACGTACGCCGGGGTGACGGCCTGGATGCCGTACTCGCCGAACGCCAGCTCCGTACCGCCCTTGGCCATGCCGGACCGCTTGGGGTGGTGCTGCTTGCGGTGCTTGACCCTGCGAGGGATCAGCATGTCGGTCAGGCCTCCGTTCCGGTGCTCTCAGCAGCCGGAGCGGCAGCGGCCTCGGCCTTGGGGGCCTCGGCTGCGGGGGCGCTCTGCTGCTGCTGCGGCTTGCGGCCGCGGCCACCGCGCTCGCCACCGCGGCGCTGCGGGCGGTCGCTGCCACCGCGCGACGGGCGGTTGCCGGCGCGGGCGGCGGCGTTCTCGGCGCGGACCTCGGCGATGTTCTTCACGTCGCCCTTGTAGATCCACACCTTGACGCCGATGCGGCCGAAGGTGGTCTTGGCCTCGAAGAAGCCGTAGTCGACGTTCGCGCGGAGCGTGTGCAGGGGCACCCGGCCCTCGCGGTAGAACTCCGAGCGGGACATCTCGGCGCCGCCGAGACGGCCACCGCACTGGATCTTGATGCCCTTGGCACCGGCCTTCATCGAGCTCTGCATCGACTTGCGCATCGCACGACGGAAGGAGACGCGGGAGGAGAGCTGCTCGGCGACGGCCTGGGCCACCAGCTGAGCGTCCACCTCGGGGTTCTTGACCTCGAGGATGTTCAGCTGCACCTGCTTGCCGGTGAGCTTCTCCAGCTCGCCGCGGATACGGTCGGCCTCCGCGCCGCGGCGGCCGATGACGATGCCCGGCCGGGCGGTGTGGATGTCGACGCGGACGCGGTCACGGGTGCGCTCGATCTCCACCTTGGAGATACCGGCGCGCTCCATGCCCTTCGTCATCATCCGGCGGATGGCGACGTCTTCCTTGACGTAGTCCTTGTACAGCTTGTCGGCGTACCACCGGGACTTGAAGTCCGTGGTGATGCCGAGCCGGAACCCGTGCGGGTTAACCTTCTGGCCCATTACCGGGTTCCTTCCTTGCTGCTGACGACCACGGTGATGTGGCTGGTCCGCTTGCGGATCCGGTAGGCGCGGCCCTGGGCGCGCGGACGGAACCGCTTCAGGGTCGGGCCCTCGTCGACATAGGCCTCGGAGATGACGAGGCTGTCGGCGTCGGTGTGGTCGTAGTTGTGCGCGGCGTTGGCGATGGCGCTGTCCAGCACCTTGCCGACCGGCACGCTCGCGGCCTGCGGGGCGAAACGCAGGACCGCCTGAGCCTCCGTGGCGCTCATGCCACGGATGAGGTCCACCACGCGGCGGGCCTTCATGGGCGTGACGCGGATGTACCGCGCCTGGGCCCTGGCTTCCATGGTTGTCCCTTCGGTGTCAGTCATAGTCTTCGCTCTCCGCTGATCAGCGACGACGCGACTTGCGGTCGTCCTTCTCATGGCCGCGGAAGGTGCGGGTCGGCGCGAACTCGCCGAGCTTGTGGCCGACCATCGACTCGGTGACGAACACCGGGACGTGCTTGCGGCCGTCGTGCACCGCGATCGTGTGGCCGAGCATGGCCGGGACGATCATCGAGCGGCGGGACCAGGTCTTGATGACGTTCTTGGTGCCGGCTTCGTTCTGGACATCCACCTTCTTGCTCAGGTGGTCGTCGACGAAGGGCCCCTTCTTGAGACTGCGCGGCATCTAAACCCGCTCCTAGCGCTTCTTGTTCGTCTTGCGGCGGCGGACGATGTACTTGTTGCTGGCCTTCTTCGGCGAGCGCGTACGGCCCTCCTTCTGACCCCAGGGCGAGACCGGGTGGCGACCACCGGAGGTCTTGCCCTCACCACCGCCGTGCGGGTGGTCGACGGGGTTCATGACCACACCACGAACGGTCGGGCGGACGCCCTTCCAGCGCATGCGGCCGGCCTTGCCCCAGTTGATGTTCGACTGCTCGGCGTTGCCGACCTCGCCGACGGTGGCGCGGCAGCGGACGTCGACCAGGCGGATCTCACCGGACGGCATACGAAGGTGGGCCATGGAGCCCTCCTTCGCCAGCAGCTGCACGGAGGCACCCGCGGAGCGGGCGAACTTCGCGCCGCCGCCGGGCCGCAGCTCGATGGCGTGGATCGTGGTACCGACCGGGATGTTGCGCAGCGCCAGGTTGTTGCCGGGCTTGATGTCGGCACCGGGGCCGTTCTCGATCCGGGCGCCCTGCGACAGGCCGCGCGGCGCGAGGATGTAGCGCTTCTCGCCGTCGGCGTAGTGCAGCAGCGCGATACGCGCGGTGCGGTTGGGGTCGTATTCGATGTGTGCGACCTTCGCCGGGACGCCGTCCTTGTCATGACGGCGGAAGTCGATCACGCGGTACGCACGCTTGTGACCGCCACCCTGGTGGCGGACCGTGATGCGGCCGGCGTTGTTACGACCACCCTTGCTGTGCAGCGGGCGGACCAGCGACTTCTCCGGCGTGGACCGCGTGATCTCGACGAAGTCGGCGACGCTGGAGCCACGACGGCCCGGGGTCGTCGGCTTGTACTTGCGGATACCCATTTCTCAGTCCTCGGAAGATTCCGGACTTCTGGACGTTCCGATCTCCGTCAGGAGACCGGACCGCCGAAGATGTCGATGCGGTCGCCCTCGGCGAGGGTCACGATGGCGCGCTTGGTGTCCTTGCGCTTGCCGTAGCCGGTGCGGGTGCGCTTGCGCTTGCCCTGCCGGTTGATCGTGTTGACCCCGGTGACCTTGACCGAGAAGACCGCCTCGACGGCCTGCTTGATCTGGGTCTTGTTGGCGCCGGGCGCGACGATGAACGTGTACTTGTTCTCGTCGAGCAGCGCGTAGCTCTTCTCCGAGACCACCGGCTTGACGAGAACGTCGCGGGGGTCCGTGAAGGTCTTGCTGGTGACAGCGGTCGCCTCACTCATCAGGCGGCGCTCCCTTCGGTCTTCTCAGCGGCCTTGGGACCAGCCACGAAGGACTCGAAGGCGGCCTTGGTGAAGACCACGTCATCGGAGACGAGCACGTCGTACGTGTTCAGCTGGCCCGGCTCCAGGAGGTGCACCTGGGGCAGGTTGCGGGCGGACAGCCACGCGGCCTCGTCGCTCCGCTCGGCGACCAGGAGCACGTTCTTGCGCTCGCTGATCTTGCCCAGCAGGGTCTTCGCGGCCTTGGTGGAGATGTCGCCGTCGACCACACCGCTCACCACGTGGATGCGGCTGTGGCGCGCCCGGTCGGAGAGGGCACCGCGCAGGGCGGCGGCCTTCATCTTCTTCGGGGTGCGCTGGCTGTAGTCGCGCGGCACGGGGCCGTGCACGACGCCACCGCCGGCGAACTGCGGCGCGCGGGTCGAGCCCTGGCGGGCGCGGCCGGTGCCCTTCTGGCGGTACGGCTTCTTGCCACCGCCACGGACCTCGCCGCGGGTCTTGGTCTTGTGCGTGCCCTGGCGGGCAGCGGCCAGCTGCGCGACGACGACCTGGTGGATCAGCGGAATGCTGACCTGCGCGTCGAAGATCTCCGCGGGGAGCTCGACGGTCCCGGTCTTGTCGCCGGCCGGCGAAAGGATGTCAATGCTGCTTGGAGTACTCATCGGCTTACCTCAGGCCCCCTTGGCCGCGGTACGGACCAGGACGAGGCCGCCGTTCGGACCAGGAACCGCTCCCTTGATCAGGAGCAGGCCCTTCTCCGCGTCAACGGCGTGGACGGTCAGGTTCTGGGTGGTGACCCGCTCGTTGCCCATGCGGCCGGCCATGCGCAGGCCCTTGAACACGCGGCCCGGGGTGGCGCAGCCACCGATGGAGCCCGGCGAGCGGTGCTTGCGCTGGGTGCCGTGGCCGGCGCCGAGGCCGGCGAAGCCGTGGCGCTTCATGACACCGGCGGTGCCCTTGCCCTTGCTGGTGCCGGTCACATCGACCTTCACACCGGACTCGAACACCTCGGCGGTGACCTCCTGGCCGAGCGTGTACTCGCCGGCGTCAGCGGTACGCAGCTCCACCAGGTGGCGGCGCGGGGTGACGTCGGCCTTGGCGAAGTGGCCCTTGAGGGGCTTGTTCACCTTGCGCGGGTCGATCTCGCCGAAGGCGATCTGGACGGCGTTGTAGCCGTCCGCGTCGTCGGTACGGACCTGGGTCACGACGCAGGGACCGGCCTTGACGACGGTGACCGGGACGACGCGGTTGTTCTCGTCCCACACCTGCGTCATGCCGAGCTTCTCGCCCAGGACGCCCTTGATCTGCTTAGCCATCTCGCGCGTCACCTCAGAGCTTGATCTCGATGTCGACGCCAGCCGGCAGGTCGAGACGCATGAGCGAGTCGACGGTCTTCGGCGTGGGGTCGAGGATGTCGATGAGGCGCTTGTGCGTACGCATCTCGAAGTGCTCGCGCGAGTCCTTGTACTTGTGCGGCGACTTGATGACGCAGTACACGTTCTTCTCTGTGGGCAGCGGCACCGGGCCCGCGACCGACGCACCAGTGCGGGTCACCGTCTCGACGATCTTCTTCGCCGAGGAGTCGATGACCTCGTGGTCGTAGGCCTTGAGCCGGATGCGGATCTTCTGTCCCGCCATGGCTACTTCGTAGTCCTGTCTCTCGTAACGCTCTGGGACCCGGTGGCGTACACGGCTCCCTCCCACCCCACTCCCGACCCACGCGGTCGGGCGTGTCGCGCCCCCTCTTGTAGATCTCCACAGGAGAGATCCCTCATGAAGGGGTTTGCTGGGGGAGAAAGTCACCCACCGGGCGCCTGGCTGGGGCCCCGCTGACACTTCCCGGAAGATTCCCGTACTTCCGCCCCTGAGCAGGGACGACGAGTACTGCGGGACTCGCTTCCAGTCCTCCCGGCGGGAGGCGCGCAGCATCGGCACGCAACCGAGCAACCTGGCTAGTGTGCCATAGCGGCTGCTCCGGACGCCAATCAGGAGCGCGGAAGCATACCCCCCGCGCGGGAGCGCTCAAACCCGGCCGAGCGCCCCCGCGTGTCGTGCGCCACGGCGGCGGCGCCGATCGCGGACTGGCCGTCGTTCCGCCACCACCAGCGCCAGTCCTTCCGGGAATGGGGCGGCCTCCGGTACTCGGTCGGGGGCAGGGGGTGCGCGGGTCCCGCCGGGATACCGGCCTCCTTCAGGCAGCCCAGCTCCTCGGCCATGACCCGGGTCACGGACATGAGAATGGCCATGCCCGCTTGTCCCTTCTTGGCGCCCGGCAGGTCCGCGTGGGCTTCGGTGGGCGACATCAGCAGGTCACCCACCACAAAGGGGGACCCGCCCTTCTGACGGATGCCTCCGGTGCAGCGGAAGGTGATCTCTGCGCCCAGCCTGGATGACGCACCGTAGGCGCCCACCCGGTAATAGTTCCCCTCCGGACTGAGCCGGTCAGGCCACTCCCTTGGCGTATCGTACTTGACGAATTTGACCTGAAAGAGGGGAAAGGCCACAGAGCTGTTCGGGCTATAGACACGGCACAGGGGCTCGTAGACCATTTTCTTTTCGCGGGAAATAAGCGAAGCCGCTTTCCGGAAGGTGGATTCCTGGAGGTTTTTGAATGTGTTGTCACGGCTCAGGACGTCGAGTGCCTGTCGTGCACCCACATCCAGAGATGATGCGCACAGCTTGGCGACGGGGACGCTGTCAGTCCGCTCCTTCTCCTCCGGCCCCTTCCCTTCGCCGGTGCAGGAGGTCAGCGTCAGCGCCGCGCACAGCGCCACCCCCGGCAGAACTCTCCGATGATCGCGCAACGCCTCACCCCGTATACGGCTTCAGACCCCGGTACTGCCCCGCGCCCGCGCCGCTTCCGTAGTAGTTCTCCTTGATTTCATTGCCCAGCAGCCGGTCCGATTCCCCGCTGGGTCCATGCCCTCCAAAGTAGGTGCCCATGGTCTTCCCCAACTGGTTCTCACCGGTTTTGAAGAATCCGGATGAATCCGGGGGCTTCGGCGCGTCCGGGCCACCGAAGACGGCATCATTGTGGAAGACCTTCGCGAACTCCTGGCCCGCGCCCATCGCGACGGGCACGATCAGCCCCCAGGGGCCTGCCTTGCCCACCACGCTGACGATCCCCTGGCTCACCGCCGGCGCGCTGGCGCTGTACCCGACCCTGGTCCAGTTCGAGGACTCCTGGAACGCCTTCTGCGCCTCCGCGCTGTCATGTGCGTACGTCGCCTCGATCTGCGCGGCGCGGGACTGGTCGAGGACGCCTCGGACCTCGGCCTCGGTCAGGAGCGCGTTGCTGCCGCGGGTGTAGTTCCCGGCCCCGTCGGCCGGTGGGTGCGCGGCGATCTGGCTGAGCGTGTAGAGATGCTCGGCCTGGTTCATCAGGCCATGGGACGTCTTGTTGTGGCCGAGCACGCTGAGGAAGTTCAGGGACCCCTCGCGTTTGAAGTCGGCACGCCCCTCATAGGCCGGGGGGAAGGTCTTGCCGTCCCTCCCGTCCTCCCCCACACCCGACATGTAGTAGTTCAGGTCGTCCACGTACGCCCCGCCCATACGCCCCAGGCTCGCCGCCATCGCCGGCTGGTCGTGCAGCAGCCGGGGACCCTCCTTGCCCCCGTAGACGGCGACGACCTGCTCCATCACATCCGCCGTAGACGCGGTGCGCCGGTCGCCGCCGTGCCGGAAGATCTCCGGGTCCTTGCCCGTGACCTCCTCCGCGTCCCAGGAGTAGCCGGTCGTCGCCGCGGTCAGGGCGTGGCCGAGGGCCTCATGGCCCGGGAGGTCGCGGGGGCCGCCCCTGGTGTTGCCGTCGAAGATCCAGTTGCGGTCCTGGGTGAGGTACTCGAAGCGGGGATTGAGCCCGCCGTCCTCGGGCTTTCGGAAGAACTCGGTGGACGCCTCCGGGTTGTGGCCGAGCCCTTCCAGGAAGCCGGTCATCGCGTCCATGCCGGTGTCGCCGTGGCGGCCGATCACATTCAGCGTGTCGTTCTCACCCGTGAGCGTCCAGTAGGGGAAGCCCTTCTCGGTGTTGTTCTTCTTGTCCCAGGCCACCAGCTTGCCGCCGTACGCGTTCAGGAAGTCCTTGTCGTACGTCCCGGTGCGCATCAGATTGCTCATGATCTGGAAGCCGAAGGGGTGGGTGCGCCCGCCGGAGTCATCCAGCCGCGACGGGCCCAGGCGGATCATCTCGTCCTTCCACGCCGCCATGGCGGGGGTGTCCACGTGGGAGGCGGTGGCCAGGGTCATTCCCAGGCTCCGCTGGAGGCTCTTCGCCGACTTCCACCACGCCTTGTCGTCGATGTCGGTATCGGGGTACAGCGGGTTGTGCGGATGCGTCGCGTTGTACCAGAGCTTGAGGGTGCCATCCGCCTTCAGCTTGGTGGCGAACCGCTCGGCGAACTCGGGGGCCTGGCTGTGCCGGGCCATCAGCACCGACAGCTGGGCCAGCTGGGTGGACGACAGCCGGCCGTTCTCGGTACCGGCCAGCTCGATGGCCTTCTTCAGGTCCTTCGCGGTCGCCTCACGGGCCTGGTCCAGGCTGTTGTAGGCGTGGTCGTTGAAGCCGCGCTTCTCGCCGTTGACATCCGCGGTCAGGGCCTGGACCAGGGCGCTGTCCGCCTCCCCCGCCAGCTCCAGCGCCTTGCGGGTGCGCTCGCGGTAGCCGGCGAAGGTGTCCTGGTAGGACTTGGTCATCGCGGCGCGGTTCTTCTCCTGGTCGTCGGGCAGATCGAGGTAGACCGAGCCGTCGTGCTTGTTGAGCTTCAGATACTCGTGGCCCTCGAGTTCCTTCTCGATGGCGTCCAGAGTGCTCTTGGCCGAGGTGAACTTCTCCAGCCCCTGCTTCATCACGTTGTGCACCCGGCGGGCCTCCTCGGCCGCCGCCAGGATCTGCCGCCGCACCGCGCGCAGCGTGCGCCAGGCCGCGTCGGCCGCCTCGCCCTGCCAGTCGGAGTGGGCCAGCCCCTTGGTGACATCGGTGCCGAAGTTGGTGTCGATCTGCTGGAACTTCCCCGGCGCCTGGCTCCACTTGGTGACGGCCTCGCGGAGCGGGGTGAGGTTCGCGTTCTTCACATCGGTGTAGCCGAGCTGCTCGCTCACGATTGCTTCCCCCGGTCCACGCGGTAGCCCTGGGCCTGCTTGCTGTCCTCGTGGGTGAAGGCGTCGGCGGCGGTGCGCAGAGCGGACGCGGTGCTGCTGAACTGCCCCTTCACATAGGCCATCTGGTCCTTCCAGCGCTCCAGGAAGGTGTCGATGGCCTTGTCGGTGGCGAAGCCCGTGAGGCTGCCGCTGACCTGGCCGGTCTCGGTCATGACCTCGTCGTCCGCGGTGAGGAACTGTCCCCGTACCGTCTCGGCCTTGCCCGCGCGCTTGCGCAGTACGGAGGCCGTCACATGGAGCTTCGGCCGGGCCCCCGGCCCGCAGCCGCCCCCGGACGAGTTCAGCCGTGTCCCCGTGGATGCCGGCGATGCGTGCGCGGCCGCCTTGAGCTGCGCCCACTCCTCCTCGAACGTCATCTGTCCCCCAGTGTGTCCACGACGAGCCCCCCGTATGAGGCGCCAAGAACGTAATCCGCGGAAACGAACGCGAGATGAAGGCGGCGGAGGCGGCAACTGAACGCCGGAGTCCGGGGTGTTGTCCGTTCTGTGACCAAGACCTTCCGGTCAGCGGTCAACCTCTGAAGATCGCAAACCGTCCCCTTCTACGTGAGAGCAGCCGCGGATAACGGGCTGCCCAAGTGACAGGGTCACCAAATTGAACAGTCCATGGATTCCGTCCGGCAGCACGCGCAGGCAGGCACTGGCCTCGCTGGCGGCCCTGACCGCCGCCACCGCCGTCGGCGCCGCCGGGTGCGTCGCCCGGTCCGGCCGGCCCTCCGCAGAGCCCGCCGTACCGGCCCGCCCGACCAAGCCAGGCGCGGCCGAGCCGTTCACCTCGGCCTCGGGCGACAAGGGCGCGCTGCTGCTCCAGGTCCTGGCCCACCCCGATGACGACCTGTACTTCATGAACCCGGACGCCGAGCATGCGCTGAGCTCCGCAGTCCCCGTGGTCAGCGTCTACGTCACCGCGGGCGAGGCGCGCGGCATCAACTACGTGGCCGGGCGGCCCGTTCCGGCACCGGACAAGGCCGACTACTCCGCCGCCCGCCACCAGGGGCTGCGCCAGGCGTACGCGCAGATGCTGGGGCTGCGCCAGTTCGCCGAGTGGAAGCGCTCGGTGCTGCGGCTGCCCGGCGGGGTCACCGCCGAGACCAACGTCCTCACCAACGGCGCCCGCAGCGTCCGGCTGATCTTCCTCAACATCGCCATGCTCTCGGAGGGCGGAGTACGGATCCCCGCCCTGTGGAACACCCCGGGCACCGTGATGCGCACCCTGCTGGCCACCGGCTCACGCGTGACGCACCCCAGCTCCTACGTCCACCAGACGCTGGTCGACGTGCTCGCAGAGATCATGCACCGCTACCGGCCCACGCTGATCCACACCCTCGACCCGGACCCCGACTTCCAGGCGCATGACGCGCTGCACCCCAAGGACAACGACCAGCCGGGCTGCTCCGACCACCGCGACCACACCCCGGTGGCCCTGTTCACCTGGAAGGCGATCACCCAGTGGGTCGCGGACAGCACCCGCCGCGACAAGCACGCGCCGCGCTTCACCACCATCGCGTTCCGCGGCTACTACAGCCAGCGCTGGCCGCACAATCTGCCGCCCGCCGTCCTGGCCGACAAGGCCCGTGTGATCAAGTCCTACGGCGGCTCCCCGGAGTGGGAGTGCGGCAACACGGCGGGCTGCGGTGACTACAGCCAGGGCGGAAAGCGCCCGCTGAGGAACCGCAAGGGCTGGATCCGCTCCACCCACCACCGCTACTCCGGCGCCCTGCCCACCCCCACCACCGACCGCGAGGGCCGGCTCGTCGCCTACGGCGTCCTGGGCACCCAGGCCGTGCGCTGGCGCGAGACCTCGGCCGGGAGCGGGCGGTTCGGCGCGCCGCAGGGGCTCGGCGGCGGTCCGCTGGCGCCCGCGCTGTGCGCGGTGCGCGACGCCCGGGGGCGGCAGCTGCTGATCGCGCTGCGGTTCGCGTCGCTGGGCGGCCAGGGCTCGACCGGGCTGCGGGAGATCGTGGTGCTGGAGCAGCGCCGCCCCGACGGGCCGTTCCGCGCCTGGACCGGGCTCGGCACCCCCGACTCGGACCCCGAGCGCGGGCGCCGCACCGGCTGCCCGGTGGCGGTCGCCGCCCCGGACGGACGGATCCACCTGTTCGTACGGACCGCGGAGAAGGGCCTGGCCACCCGGGTACGGGACGTGGTGGGCCGCTGGGGTCCCTGGCAGCGGCTCGGCGGCGGTGAGATCCAGGACGGGCTGACCGCCGCCCTGGACGGCGAGGGACGCGTCCACGTCGTCGCCGCGGGCCGCGACACCGTTCACCACTGGGGCCAGCAGCGCGCCGACGGTCCGGTGACCCTGCTGCCGCCGAGCGGACTGCCGCGCCCCGGCGACCAGCCGGGCGCCGCGGTGGCCCCGGACGGCTCGCTCTCGCTGGTCTACCGCACCCCCACGGCCACCGCACCCGGCGTGCACCGCCTCGGCGGCGGGCCCGGGGTCACCGTGCGGCACTTCGCGGGCTACGGACCGGTCGCCGCACACACCGTGGCCGCACCCGTCGGCCGCCGCAAGGCCAGGACGACGGTGCTGCTCGGCCGCGACCTCGACGGCGAGGTCCAGATCCAGTACGGCACGGGGCCGCGCGCCCGGCCGCTGCGGGCGCCCGGGCGGCTGATACCGGTGGGCACCCCGGCGCTGCTGCCGGAGGGGCGCAAGGGAGTGGCCGTGGTCGGGATGGCGCCCGACGCCACTCCGTGGATCTGGCGTCCGCGCCCGACATCGCGGGCGTAGCGCCGTAGCCGCCGTGGCCGCGGACACAAGCGCTCCCCGGGGCCCGCGCGGGGCGGCCCCGGGGAGAGCGCGGGATCAGCGGCGGGCGGGCTCCCGTTCCTCGGCCTCCGCCTCGGCCTGCTCGTCGTCGTAGCCGGGCTCGGCGTCTTCGTCCTCGTCGAGGGGCTCGGTGTGTTCGTCCTCGTCGAGGGGCTCGGTGTGTTCGTCCTCGTCGAGGGGCTCGGTGTGTTCGTCCTCGTCTTCCTCGCCGGGTTCGAGCTCCTCCTCGTACCCGTCCTCCTCCTCGGCGGGCTCGTCCTCGTACTCGCCCTCCGCCTCGTCCTCGTCCTCGTCGAGGGGCTCGTCCTCGTACGCGTCCTCCGGCTCATCGGCCTCTCCCCCGGCCTCCGCGCGCTCTTCCTCCTCCATGGCGGTCTCGTGGTCCGTGACCACCTCACCGTCCCGGATCTCGCCGCGCCAGCCGTCCGTGGCCTCGCCGCGCATCATGATGAACTTGCGGTAGAGCTTGAGGTCGAGCCGGGCCCGACGGCCCTGGGCGCGCCAGATGTTGCCGGTCTTCTCGAAGAGCCCCTTCGGGAAGTACTCCAGGACCAGCAGCACCCTGGTGAGGTTGTCGCCGAGCGCGTGGAAGGTGACCACGCCCTTGACGGTGCCCTTGGCGCCCTCGGTGGTCCAGGTGATCCGTTCGTCGGGCACCTGCTCGGTGACGTTCGCCCGCCAGCTGCGGGTGGACTTGGCGACCTTCACCTTCCAGTTGCTGTTCAGCTCGTCGCTCTGCTCGACGCTGACGACGCCCTTGGCGAAGGTGCTGAACTCCTGGAACTGGGTCCACTGGTCGTACGCCTCGCGGACCGGCACCCCGACGTCGATGTCCTCGACGATCGTCACGCTCTTCGACTTGCCGCCACCGCTCTTGCCGCGGCCCTTGCCGAAGATCCCCTTGACCTTCTCCTTGAGGGTGTCCTTGAGCTGTGCGGTGCCGGCCTTCAGCACGGCCTGGCCCGGTGACTTCCCCTGCGCCAGCGCCTCGGTGCCCTTGGCCAGACCGCCGCTCAGCCCGCCGCTCAGACCGGTGAGCGCATGGGTGGCCCGGGCCCGGAGATAGCTCTGGAGCTCGTCCTTGAGGCGGTCGGTGGCCGGGTTCCTGGTGATGTCGTCCTTCAGCTTGCCCAGCGTGTCAGCCACGGCGGCCTCCCGAGGTCTTCTGCGTCCTGGCGGCGGAGGAGGAAGCGGTCTTCCGGGTCCGGCGGGCGGGAGCCTTGGCCGCTGTCTTCGCGTTCTTCGCCGGAGCCTTCGACGCCGCCTGTGACGTGGTCTTCTTGGCCGGTGCCTTGGCCGCCTTCTTGGCGGGGGCCGTGCGGCGCGCCTTCGGGGCCCGCTCGCGCTCCTCCTCGGCCTCCTCCCCGCCCTCGTCCTCGGTCTCGCCCTCCGCCTCGGCACCGTCCTCGTCCTCGGCGGGTTCCTCCTCCCGCTCGCCGCGCAGGCTGAGGGTGCGGTCGTGGAGGGAGTCGGCGAGATCGTTGGCCCGGTTGGTCACGGCCTTGGTCGCGGCCGCCTTGGCGGCGTCGACCAGCTCCTTGCGCGCCTGTGCGTTCAATCCGCTGAGCAGCGGGGAGTCGGCGAGGGCCTTCGCCAGCTGCTGCGGATCGAGACTGATCTTCTTCCCGGCCAGCATCATTCCGAGCCCGAAGGCCAGCTTCGCCTTCTTCGTACGCCCGAGGAGATAGCCTCCCGCGACCGCTACAGCGATCTTGCTATTGGTCGTCATCTGTTCGCTCCCGAGGGTCGAACTCAGCTTCGATGTGGGTCCCGGGTACCCACATACGGCCGAGCCCCACATAATCGAGTAGGAGGGACGGGTCGCCCGTCCCTCCTCTCACACCACCGGACATGCGGGCCACGCATCCGGCGGTTCATCCAGCTGATCTCAACCGTTGCCAGGTCGGCTTGAGCGTGCGCAGACCAAGATCGTCCCAGTAGGCATTGGGCAGTGCCCGCGCAAGGACGGGAGACCCCGCGACCCGCCAGTAGCCCTTGCTGGTGCCTCCCCATTCACGGGAGAGCCGCTCGCTGATGCCGAGCTTTCGCAGCATGGCCTGGCGCGTCCTGGGACGCTTCCATTCCTTCCAGCGGATCTGCCGCATCCTGCGGCGGAACCACTCGTCCAGGTCCCGGAACGCCCTGGAGGCATCCGAGATCCGGAAGTAGCCCATCCACCCGGTCATGAACCGGTCGATCTTCGCGATCCGTTCGTCCATCGCGATGCTCCACCGGCGTGAGGTCAGCTCCCGGATCTTCGCCTTCCAGCGCGCCAGCGCCTTCGGGTCAATCCGGATCCTGACCCCGTTCCGGGTGAAGTAGAAGCCGAACCCCAGCAGCATGGCGGCGGACGCTCGGACAACTCTTGACTTCTCCCGGTTGACCTTCAGTTTCAACCGCTGCTCGACCACGGCCGTGACCGAGGCAAGCACCCTGTGGGCGGCCCGTTCGCTCCGCACGAAGACGCGCACATCGTCGGCGTAACGCACGAACCGGTGACCGCGCCTGAACAGCTCCCGGTCCAGGTCGTCGAGCATGACGTTCGACAAGACGGGCGAAAGCGGCGACCCCTGCGGGGTTCCCTCCGCACTCGGCATCTTCACGCCGTCCACCATGATCCCGGCTTCCAGGTACCTGCGGATCAACTTCAAGACCCTGCGGTCACTGACTTTCCGCGCGACCCGCGCCATCAGGACATCGTGCTGAACCCGGTCGAAGAACCGGTCCAGATCAAGGTCCACGACCCACCGGTGGCCGTCCTCGATCGCCCGCCTCGCGACCCTGACCGCCTGATGAGCGGACCGGCCGGGACGGAACCCGAAGGACGACCCCGAAAACTGCGGGTCGAAAACGGGCACGAGCACTTGCGCGATAGCCTGCTGGATCAAGCGGTCCAGCACCCGCGGCACCCCCAGCATCCGCTCACCGCCGCCAGGCTTCGGGATGATCACCTGACGGACCGGCGCCGGCCGGTAAGTGCCCGCATCGAGCTCAGCCCGGACAACGGGCCAGTGCACCAGCAACCACGGACGAAGCTCCGCCGTGGTCATCCCGTCCACCCCGGGAGCCCCCCGGTTCGCTTCGACGCGGTTGAGCGCCGCGAGCAGGTTCTCCTTCGAGAGCATCAACTCCCACAAGGCGGGTTCCTGTTCGCGGTGAACGTCTTCCGTGAGACGCGCCGACCGGACACTACGCTCCGCCAGGACATCGCCGGAATGCACCGGTCCCTCCCCGGACGGCACCACTGACGCGGACTTGCTGCGGTCATCGTGCCCGGCACGAGCAGACATCACATCACCCGTTCCACTCGATGTTCGGCCCTTCCCAGCCCGCCGCACTCACGGCCACCCCGGCTGGTACTACGACCTCTGCTGACTTCTGCCCGGTCAGCCCGCACCTTCCAGTGCGGACCGTCGGCGCGGCGGCACCTCAGCACAACCGACACCCGGACAGACCTCCCCGGATAAGAACGATCACTGTCCCTGGACCGCTGCCGCGTTTACGCACTGGCCTTCTTGGCAGTGACGGGCTTCACCCTCGTCGGCGGGCTCACCCGACCAGCACGCCTCATACACGGTTCGTGTTCCTCAGTGCCCAGGTCTCGCCTCGGGCTTCCTCCCGACCCCACCTCACGATGACGCCGTTGCCTCCGGCTCGGGGTTAGCACCACCTCTTCCCCCAGGGGACTTCCACCCCCAAGCAATCGCCCATGCCGGGCATACCGACGGAGCCCCACCCGCCGTCTCCGGCAGGTGGGGCTCCGAATGCTCCGGGGAGCGTCAGGTCACTTGTTGATCTTGGTGACCTGACCGGCGCCGACGGTCCGGCCACCCTCACGGATGGCGAACTTCAGGCCCTCCTCCATGGCGACCGGCTGGATCAGCTGGACCGACATCTCGGTGTTGTCGCCCGGCATGACCATCTCGGTGCCCTCGGGGAGGGTCACAACGCCCGTCACGTCCGTGGTACGGAAGTAGAACTGCGGACGGTAGTTGTTGAAGAACGGCGTGTGGCGGCCACCCTCGTCCTTGGACAGGATGTAGGCCTGGGCCTCGAACTCGGTGTGCGGGGTGACCGAGCCCGGCTTGATGATGACCTGGCCGCGCTCGACGTCCTCGCGCTTGATGCCGCGGAGCAGCAGACCGACGTTCTCACCGGCCTGGCCCTCGTCGAGCAGCTTGCGGAACATCTCGATACCGGTGACGGTGGTCGAGGTCTTCTCCTGCTTGATGCCGATGATGTCGACGTTCTCGTTGACCTTCAGCACACCGCGCTCGATACGGCCGGTGACGACCGTACCGCGGCCGGTGATGGTGAAGACGTCCTCGATCGGCATCAGGAACGGCTTGTCGACGTCGCGCTCCGGCTGCGGGATCGACTCGTCGACGGCCTTCATCAGGTCGAGGACGGACTTGCCCCACTCGGCGTCGCCCTCGAGCGCCTTGAGCGCCGAGACCTTGACGACCGGAACCTCGTCGCCCGGGAACTCGTACTCGGAGAGCAGCTCACGGACCTCGAGCTCGACGAGCTCCAGGATCTCCTCGTCGTCCACCATGTCGGCCTTGTTCAGGGCGACAACGATGTACGGCACGCCGACCTGGCGGGCCAGGAGCACGTGCTCCTTGGTCTGCGGCATCGGGCCGTCGGTGGCGGCGACCACGAGGATGGCGCCGTCCATCTGCGCGGCACCGGTGATCATGTTCTTGATGTAGTCCGCGTGACCGGGGCAGTCAACGTGCGCGTAGTGACGCGACTCGGTCTGGTACTCGACGTGCGCGATGGAGATGGTGATACCGCGCTGGCGCTCCTCAGGAGCCTTGTCGATCTGGTCGAAGGCCGAGGCCTCGTTCAGGTCCGGGTACGCGTCGTGCAGCACCTTGGTGATCGCCGCGGTAAGGGTCGTCTTACCGTGGTCGATGTGACCGATGGTGCCGATGTTGACGTGCGGCTTAGTCCGCTCGAACTTCGCCTTCGCCACTGGGGTCCTCCTGTGGAGTGGTTCTGTACGCATCCACACTTTGCGGATGGGTTCAGGTGGTCTTACCGAACCGGCCAGGACCCCGAGGGGGATGCCCTTCGCCGTATTCGTATGGGGGGCCGGCGGCCGGGGCCCCGCCATGGACCGCCCGGAACGGACGGTCTATGACGGAATGCCCCGATGCCTTTTGCTCCAGCCTAAAGGGTGAGGAATGCGGATGAACCCGCCTTACTCGCCCTTGGCCTTCGCGATGATCTCCTCGGCGACGTTCTTCGGAACCTCGGCGTAGGAGTCGAACTGCATGGAGTAGCTGGCGCGGCCAGAGGTCTTGCTGCGCAGGTCGCCCACGTAGCCGAACATCTCCGACAGCGGGACCAGGCCGGTGACCAGCTTGGCGCCGCTCCGGTCCTCCATGGACTGGATCTGTCCACGGCGGGAGTTGATGTCGCCGATCACATCGCCCATGTAGTCCTCGGGCGTGGTGACCTCGACCTTCATCATCGGCTCGAGCAGGGCCGGGCCGGCCTTGCGGGCGGCCTCCTTGAAGGCCATCGAGCCGGCGATCTTGAAGGCCATCTCGGACGAGTCGACCTCGTGGTACCCACCGTCGAGGAGGGTGACCTTGACGCCGGTCAGCGGGTAGCCGGCGAGCACGCCGAACTCCATCGCCTCCTGGCAGCCCGCGTCCACGGACGGGATGTACTCCCGCGGGATACGGCCACCGGTGACCTTGTTCTCGAACTCGTAGCCATCGCCCTCGAGCGGCGCGAGCGCGATCTGCACCTTCGCGAACTGGCCGGACCCACCCGTCTGCTTCTTGTGGGTGTAGTCGTACCGCTCGACCGCCTTGCGCAGCGTCTCGCGGTAGGCCACCTGCGGCTTACCGACGTTGGCCTCGACCTTGAACTCCCGGCGCATACGGTCGACCAGCACGTCCAGGTGCAGCTCGCCCATACCGGAGATGATCGTCTGGCCGGTCTCCTCGTCGGTCTTGACGCGGAAGGACGGGTCCTCCTCGGCAAGCCGCTGGATCGCGACGGCCAGCTTCTCCTGGTCGCCCTTGGACTTCGGCTCGATGGCCACCTCGATGACCGGGGCCGGGAAGTCCATGGACTCCAGAATCACCGGGTTCGACGCGTCGGAGAGGGTCTCACCGGTGGTGGTCTGCTTCAGACCCATGACGGCGACGATGTCGCCGGCACCCACCGAGTCGATCTCCTCACGCTTGTTCGCGTGCATCCGGTAGATCTTGCCGATGCGCTCCTTCTTGCCCTTCACGGAGTTCAGCACCTGGGTGCCGGCGTCCATGCGGCCGGAGTACACACGGATGAAGGTGAGCTTGCCGAGGTGCGGGTCGCTCGCGATCTTGAACGCCAGGGCCGAGAGGGGCTCCTCCTCGGACGGACGGCGCTTGATGACCTCATCGGGGTCCTTGACCGAGTGCCCCTCGATCGCCTCGATGTCGATCGGCGACGGGAGGTACCGGACCACGGCGTCGAGCAGGGGCTGCACGCCCTTGTTCTTGAACGCGGTGCCACAGAACACCGGGGTGACGGTGGTGCCGCCGCCCTTGCCGGAGGCGATGGTGATACGGCGGATCGCCGCGTACAGCTGCTCCTCGGTGGGCTCCTGGCCCTCGAGGTACAGCTCCATCATCTCTTCGTCGTTCTCGGCGACGCCCTCGAGCAGCTTGCCGCGCCACTCGTCGGCGGCCTCGATGTGGGTGTCCGGGATGTCGACGGTGTCGTACATCTCGCCCTTGGTCGCCTCGGCCGACCAGACCAGCGCCTTCATACGGACGAGGTCGACCACGCCCTTGAAGTCGGCCTCGGTGCCGATCGGCAGCTGCATGACCAGCGGCACCGCGCCCAGGCGGTCCGTGATCATGTCGACGCAGCGGTGGAACTCGGCACCGGTGCGGTCCAGCTTGTTGACGAAGCAGATACGCGGAACACCGTAGCGGTCCGCCTGACGCCACACCGTCTCGGACTGCGGCTCCACACCGGCGACACCATCGAACACCGTGACGGCACCGTCGAGGACGCGCAGCGAGCGCTCCACCTCGACCGTGAAGTCGACGTGGCCCGGGGTGTCGATGATGTTGATGGTGTGATCGACGTTCTCAAGCGGCCAGTGACAGGTCGTCGCGGCCGACGTGATGGTGATGCCGCGCTCCTGCTCCTGCTCCATCCAGTCCATGGTGGCAGCGCCATCGTGAACTTCACCGATCTTGTAGCTCACGCCGGTGTAGAACAGGATCCGCTCGGTGGTGGTCGTCTTGCCCGCGTCGATGTGGGCCATGATCCCAATATTGCGGACCTTGGCCAGGTCAAGTGAAGTGGTGGCCATATGGCTCAGTCTTCTCTCGGTTCTCGATGGGGTAGCGACTACCAGCGGTAGTGCGCGAAGGCCTTGTTGGACTCGGCCATCTTGTGGGTGTCCTCGCGACGCTTGACGGAGGCGCCCAGACCATTGCTGGCGTCCAGCAGCTCGTTCATCAGCCGCTCGGTCATGGTCTTCTCACGACGGGCGCGCGAGTAGCCCACGAGCCAGCGCAGCGCGAGGGTGGAGGAACGGCCGGGACGGACCTCGACCGGAACCTGGTAGGTGGCGCCACCGACACGGCGGGAGCGGACCTCGAGGGTCGGCTTCACGTTCTCCAGCGCGCGCTTCAGCGTGATGACCGGGTCGTTGCCGGTCTTGTCGCGCAGGCCCTCCATGGCGCCGTAGACGATGCGCTCAGCGGTGGAGCGCTTGCCGTTCAGCAGCACCTTGTTGATGAGGGAGGTCACCAGAGGAGAGTTGTAGACCGGGTCGATGATGACCGGGCGCTTCGGGGCGGGGCCCTTACGAGGCATTCTTACTTCTCCTTCTTGGCGCCGTAGCGGCTGCGAGCCTGCTTGCGGTTCTTGACGCCCTGCGTGTCGAGGGAGCCGCGGATGATCTTGTAACGAACACCCGGCAGGTCCTTCACACGACCGCCACGCACGAGCACGATGGAGTGCTCCTGCAGGTTGTGTCCCTCACCCGGGACGTAGGCGGTGACCTCGATCCCACTGCTCAGCCGGACACGCGCGACCTTGCGGAGCGCCGAGTTCGGCTTCTTCGGCGTCGTGGTGAACACGCGGGTGCATGTACCACGGCGCTGCGGCGACCCCGCGAGGGCGGGGGTCTTGTTCTTCTCGACCTTGTCCTGGCGGCCCTTGCGGACCAGCTGCTGGATCGTAGGCACCGTTTCTCCGGTTTCTGTGTGCCAGTCTCGGTAAAGCTAACCTGGGATTTCTCCGACCCACGCGGTCGGGTGTGTCGCGCACCGCAGTCCCCTGAGAATGTCAGGAGAGTGCGAATTGTTGGTGTCGACACCTCGGGCCCCCGAAGCGGTCTTGAAGCGCGCACGGGAGCCCAGGGACACCCCAGGCACAAGGTCAGAGCGTACCTACCGCATCGGCTCCGGTCAAAACAAATGCACACGCGCTGGACACACCAACCCGGAGCATAGCCGCAGGGCGGCCACCCCCGCCATGGGGTGACCGCCCTGCGAACGCTTGCCGGCCGTCGGACCGGTCCTACTGGTTGTACGGACCGTAGTCGTAGTCCTCCAGCGGGACCGCCTGGCCGGAGCCCGTGCCGAAGGGCGAGTAGTCGATGTCGTCGTAACCGACGGCCGAGTACATCGCGGCCTTCGCCTCCTCGGTCGGCTCGACCCGGATGTTGCGGTAGCGGGACAGACCCGTACCGGCCGGGATGAGCTTACCGATGATCACGTTCTCCTTGAGGCCGATCAGGGAGTCCGACTTGGCGTTGATCGCCGCGTCGGTGAGCACCCGGGTCGTCTCCTGGAAGGACGCCGCCGACAGCCAGGACTCGGTCGCCAGCGATGCCTTGGTGATACCCATCAGCTGCGGACGGCCGGAGGCCGGGTGGCCGCCTTCCTGGACCACACGACGGTTCTCGCCCTCGAAGCGCGAGCGCTCCACGAGCTCGCCCGGCAGCAGCTCAGCGTCGCCGGACTCGATGATCGTCACACGGCGCAGCATCTGCCGGATGATGATCTCGATGTGCTTGTCGTGGATCGACACACCCTGCGAGTTGTAGACCTTCTGAACCTCGCCGACCAGGTGCACCTGGACGGCGCGCTGGCCGAGGATGCGCAGCACGTCGTGCGGGTTGACCGCACCGACGGTCAGCGGCTGGCCGACGTCGACGTGGTCGCCCTCGCCCACCAGCAGACGGGACCGCTTCGAGACGCCGTAGGCGGTCTCGTCGGAGCCGTCGTCGGGGGTGACAACGAGCTTCTTGGTCTTCTCGGTCTCCTCGATCCGGACGCGGCCGGCCGCCTCCGAGATCGGGGCCACACCCTTGGGCGTACGGGCCTCGAAGAGCTCGACAACACGCGGCAGACCCTGGGTGATGTCGTCACCGGCCACACCACCGGTGTGGAAGGTACGCATCGTCAGCTGGGTGCCGGGCTCACCGATGGACTGGGCGGCGATGATGCCGACCGCCTCACCGATGTCCACCAGCTTGCCGGTCGCCAGCGAGCGGCCGTAGCACATGGCGCAGGTGCCGACGGCGGACTCGCAGGTGAGCACCGAGCGGGTCTTGACCGTCTCCACGCCGTGCCGGACCAGCTCGTCGATGAGCACATCGCCCAGGTCGGTACCGGCCGGGGCCAGCACCTTCCCGTCCACGACGATGTCCTCGGCGAGGCAGCGCGCGTACACGCTGGTCTCGACGTCCTCGGCCTTGCGCAGCACACCGTCGGCACCCCGGGAGGCGATCTCCAGCTTCAGACCGCGGTCGGTGCCGCAGTCCTCCTCGCGGATGATCACGTCCTGCGAGACGTCCACCAGACGACGGGTCAGGTAACCCGAGTCGGCGGTCCGCAGCGCGGTGTCCGCGAGACCCTTACGGGCACCGTGGGTGGAGATGAAGTACTCCAGCACGGAGAGACCCTCACGGAACGACGCCTTGATCGGCCGCGGGATGGTCTCGTTCTTCGCGTTGGACACCAGACCACGCATACCGGCGATCTGACGCATCTGCATCATGTTTCCGCGCGCGCCCGAGTCGACCATCATGAAGATCGGGTTGGTCTTCGGGAAGTTCGCGTTCATCGCCTCGGCAACCTCGTTGGTCGCCTTGGTCCAGATCGCGATCAGCTCCTGGGTGCGCTCGTCCTTGGTGATCAGACCGCGCTCGTACTGCTTCTGGACCTTCTCGTCCTGCGCCTCGTAGCCCGTGATGATGGCCTTCTTGGCCTCGGGCACGACCACGTCGGAGATGGCGACGGTGACACCGGAGCGGGTGGCCCAGTGGAAACCGGCCGCCTTCAGGTTGTCCAGCGTCGCCGCGACGATGACCTTGGGGTAGCGCTCGGCGAGGTCGTTGACGATCTCGGAGAGCTGCTTCTTGCCCACCGAGTAGTCGACGAACGGGTAGTCCTCGGGCAGCAGCTCATTGAAGAGCGCGCGGCCCAGGGTGGTGCGCAGCCGGAAGCTGTCGCCCTGCTGCCAGACACCTCCCCCGACGCCGTCGTCCCCTTCCTCGGGGGTGGGCGGGGTCCAGCCGCGGGGCGGTACGGTGCCGATCGGGAAGCGGATGTCGATCTTCGCCTGGAGCGAGAGCTCCCGGGCGTCGAACGCCATGATCGCCTCGGCGACCGAACCGAAGGACCGGCCCTCGCCCTTGACCTCCCGCTCCTCCTCGTCGGTGGTGAGGAAGAACAGGCCCAGCACCATGTCCTGGGTGGGCATGGTCACCGGCCGGCCGTCGGCCGGCTTGAGGATGTTGTTCGAGGACAGCATCAGGATGCGGGCCTCGGCCTGCGCCTCCGCGGACAGCGGCAGGTGCACGGCCATCTGGTCACCGTCGAAGTCCGCGTTGAACGCGGTGCAGACGAGCGGGTGGATCTGAATGGCCTTGCCCTCGACCAGCTGCGGCTCGAACGCCTGGATACCGAGGCGGTGCAGGGTCGGCGCACGGTTCAGCAGCACCGGGTGCTCGGCGATGACCTCTTCGAGCACGTCGTACACGACCGTGCGGCCGCGCTCGACCATGCGCTTGGCCGACTTGATGTTCTGCGCGTGGTTCAGGTCCACCAGGCGCTTCATCACGAACGGCTTGAAGAGCTCCAGCGCCATGGCCTTGGGCAGACCGCACTGGTGCAGCTTGAGCTGCGGGCCGACGACGATGACCGAACGGGCCGAGTAGTCGACTCGCTTACCGAGCAGGTTCTGACGGAACCGGCCCTGCTTGCCCTTCAGCATGTCGCTGAGGGACTTCAGCGGGCGGTTACCGGGACCGGTGACCGGGCGGCCGCGGCGGCCGTTGTCGAACAGCGCGTCGACGGCCTCCTGGAGCATCCGCTTCTCGTTGTTCACGATGATCTCGGGCGCACCGAGGTCAAGGAGACGCTTGAGGCGGTTGTTCCGGTTGATCACACGGCGGTACAGGTCGTTCAGGTCGGAGGTCGCGAAACGGCCACCGTCCAGCTGCACCATCGGACGCAGGTCCGGCGGGATCACCGGGATGCAGTCCAGCACCATGCCGTTGGGGCTGTTGCGGGTCTGCAGGAAGGCGGAGACGACCTTGAGGCGCTTGAGCGCACGGGTCTTCTTCTGGCCCTTGCCGGTCCGGATGATCTCGCGGAGCTTCTCGGCCTCCTCGTCGAGGTCGAAGGACTCCAGGCGCTTCTGGAGCGCCGCGGCGCCCATACCGCCCATGAAGTACGTGCCGAAGCGGTCACGCAGCTCGCGGTAGAGCAGCTCGTCGCCCTCCAGGTCCTGGACCTTGAGGTTCTTGAAGCGGTTCCACACCTCGTCGAGACGGTCGATCTCGCGCTGCGCACGGTCGCGCAGCTGCTTCATCTCACGCTCGGCGCCCTCACGCACCTTGCGGCGCACATCGGCCTTGGCGCCCTCGGCCTCCAGCTCGGCGAGGTCCGCCTCGAGCTTCTTGGCGCGGGCCTCCAGGTCGGCGTCGCGGCGCTGCTCGATCTGCTGACGCTCGACGGAGACGTGGGCCTCCAGCGAGGGCAGGTCGCGCGTGCGGCGCTCCTCGTCCACCCACGTGATCATGTAGGCGGCGAAGTAGATGACCTTCTCGAGGTCCTTCGGGGCGAGGTCGAGCAGGTAGCCCAGACGGCTGGGCACGCCCTTGAAGTACCAGATGTGGGTGACGGGAGCGGCCAGCTCGATGTGGCCCATCCGCTCACGGCGCACCTTGGCGCGGGTGACCTCGACACCGCAGCGCTCACAGATGATGCCCTTGAAGCGGACGCGCTTGTACTTGCCGCAGTAGCACTCCCAGTCCCGGGTCGGACCGAAGATCTTCTCGCAGAAGAGTCCGTCCTTTTCGGGCTTGAGGGTGCGGTAGTTGATGGTCTCCGGCTTCTTGACCTCACCGTGGGACCACTGACGGATGTCGTCAGCAGTGGCGAGGCCGATCCGCAGCTCGTCGAAGAAGTTGACGTCGAGCACTTGTCGTCAATCCCTCTTTCAGGGTCGTGTCTTCGGGTCTGACTGGGGGTCCGGGGAGAGGCCGGGGCGGAGGTGGGACAGCCGCCCCGGCCAGACCCGTCAGACCTCTTCGACGCTGCTCGGCTCGCGCCGGGACAGGTCGATACCGAGCTCCTCCGCAGCGCGGAAGACGTCCTCGTCGGTGTCGCGCATCTCGATGGACATGCCGTCCGAGGACAGCACCTCCACGTTGAGGCACAGGGACTGCATCTCCTTGATGAGCACCTTGAAGGACTCGGGGATGCCGGGCTCGGGAATGTTCTCGCCCTTGACGATGGCCTCGTAGACCTTCACGCGGCCGGTGACGTCGTCGGACTTGATGGTCAGCAGCTCCTGGAGGGCGTATGCGGCGCCGTATGCCTCCAGCGCCCACACCTCCATCTCACCGAAGCGCTGGCCACCGAACTGAGCCTTACCGCCCAGCGGCTGCTGGGTGATCATCGAGTACGGACCGGTGGACCGGGCGTGCAGCTTGTCGTCCACCAGGTGGTGCAGCTTCAGGATGTACATGAAGCCGACGGAGATCGGGTCCGGGAACGGCTCGCCGGAGCGGCCGTCGAAGAGCCGGGCCTTACCGGACGACTGGACCAGGCGGTCGCCGTCGCGGTTCGGGATCGTCGAGTCGAAGAGACCGGCGATCTCGTCCTCGCGGGCGCCGTCGAAGACCGGGGTCGCGACGTTGGTGCCGGGCTGGACCTCGTCCGCGCCGATCGCCTGGAGCCGCTGCATCCACTCCTCGGAGCCCTCGACCTTCCAGCCCCGGGAGGCCAGCCAGCCGAGGTGGATCTCCAGGACCTGTCCCGGGTTCATTCGGGACGGGACACCCAGCGGGTTGAGGATGATGTCGACCGGGGTGCCGTCCTCCAGGAACGGCATGTCCTCGACCGGCAGGATCTTGGAGATGACGCCCTTGTTGCCGTGCCGGCCGGCCAGCTTGTCACCGTCGGTGATCTTGCGCTTCTGCGCCACGTAGACGCGGACCAGCTGGTTCACGCCCGGGGGCAGCTCGTCGCCCTCCTCGCGGTCGAAGACGCGGACGCCGATGACCTTGCCGGTCTCGCCGTGCGGCACCTTCAGCGAGGTGTCACGGACCTCACGGGCCTTCTCACCGAAGATCGCGCGCAGCAGGCGCTCCTCCGGGGTCAGCTCGGTCTCACCCTTCGGGGTGACCTTGCCGACCAGGATGTCCCCGGCGATGACCTCGGCGCCGATGCGGATGATGCCGCGCTCGTCGAGGTCGGCCAGGACCTCCTCGGAGACGTTCGGGATGTCCCGGGTGATCTCCTCGGGGCCCAGCTTGGTGTCACGGGCGTCGACCTCGTGCTCCTCGATGTGGATCGAGGAGAGGACGTCGTCCTGCACCAGGCGCTGGCTGAGGATGATCGCGTCCTCGTAGTTGTGGCCCTCCCACGGCATGAACGCCACGAGCAGGTTCTTGCCCAGCGCCATCTCGCCGTCCTCGGTGGACGGGCCGTCGGCCAGCACCTGACCGGTGATGACGCGGGCGCCCTCGTCCACGACCACCTTCTGGTTGAAGGAGGTGCCCTGGTTGGAGCGGGAGAACTTGGCCACCCGGTAGGTGGTGTAGGTGCCGTCGTCGTTGGCCACCGTGACGTAGTCGGCGGAGACCTCCTGGACGACACCGTCCTTCTCGGCCTTGATGACATCACCGGCGTCGACCGCGCAGCGGTACTCCATACCGGTGCCGACCAGCGGGGACTCCGCCTTGATCAGCGGCACGGCCTGGCGCATCATGTTCGACCCCATGAGCGCGCGGTTGGCGTCGTCGTGCTCGAGGAAGGGGATCATGGCGGTCGCGACCGACACCATCTGGCGCGGCGAGACGTCCATGTAGTCGACCTCGGAGCCGGGGACGTAGTCGACCTCACCGCCACGGCGGCGGACCAGGACCCGGGCCTCGGCGAAGCGGTTGTCGTCGGCCAGCGGCGCGTTGGCCTGGGCGATGACGAAGCGGTCTTCCTCATCGGCGGTGAGGAAGTCCACGCCGTCGGTGACCACACCGTCGGTGACCTTGCGGTACGGGGTCTCGACGAAACCGAAGGCATTGACCCGGCCGTAGGAGGCCAGCGAGCCGATCAGACCGATGTTCGGGCCTTCCGGCGTCTCGATCGGGCACATCCGGCCGTAGTGCGAGGGGTGCACGTCACGGACCTCGAAGCCGGCCCGCTCACGGCTCAGACCACCCGGGCCCAGCGCCGACAGACGGCGCTTGTGGGTCAGACCCGACAGCGGGTTGGTCTGGTCCATGAACTGGGACAGCTGGCTGGTGCCGAAGAACTCCTTGATGGAGGCGACGACCGGCCGGATGTTGATCAGGGTCTGCGGCGTGATCGCCTCGACGTCCTGGGTGGTCATGCGCTCGCGCACGACGCGCTCCATCCGGGCCAGACCGGTGCGGACCTGGTTCTGGATGAGCTCGCCGACGTTGCGCAGACGGCGGTTGCCGAAGTGGTCGATGTCGTCGGTCTCGACGACGATCGTGGTGCCGCTCTCGCCGGCCGTCTCGGTCTCGCCCGCGTGCAGCTTGACCAGGTACTTGATCGTCGCGATGACGTCATCGGTGGTCAGCACACCGGCGTCGAGCGGGGCGTCCGCGCCGAGCTTCTTGTTGACCTTGTAGCGGCCGACCTTGGCCAGGTCGTAGCGCTTGGGGTTGAAGTAGAGGTTCTCCAGCAGCGTCTGCGCGGCCTCACGGGTCGGGGGCTCGCCCGGACGCAGCTTGCGGTAGATGTCGAGCAGCGCGTCGTCCTGGCCCTGGGTGTGGTCCTTCTCCAGGGTGGCGCGCATGGACTCGTACTCGCCGAACTCCTCGAGGATCTGCTCGGTGGTCCAGCCGAGCGCCTTGAGCAGGACGGTGACGGACTGCTTGCGCTTGCGGTCGATACGGACACCGACCATGTCGCGCTTGTCGATCTCCATCTCCAGCCAGGCACCCCGGGACGGGATGATCTTGGCGGAGAAGATGTCCTTGTCGGATGTCTTGTCGATCGAGGAGTCGAAGTAGACACCGGGCGAACGGACCAGCTGCGAGACAACGACACGCTCGGTGCCGTTGATGCAGAAGGTGCCCTTCGGGGTCATGAGCGGGAAGTCGCCCATGAAGACCGTCTGGGACTTGATCTCACCGGTCTCGTTATTGGTGAACTCGGCGGTGACGAAGAGCGGCGCGGCGTAGGTGAAGTCGCGCTCCTTGCACTCGTCGATCGAGTTCTTCGGCGGCTCGAAGCGGTGATCACGGAAGGTCAGGGACATCGACCCGGAGAAGTCCTCGATCGGGGAGATCTCCTCGAAGATCTCTTCCAGACCGGACTTGGTGGGGACGTCCTGACCGCTGTCCAGCGCAGCCTCGACGCGAGCCTTCCAGGCGGCATTGCCGAGCAGCCAATCGAAGCTCTCGGTCTGCAGTGCAAGGAGGTTCGGAACCTCGAGAGGCTCCTTGATCTTCGCAAAGGAGATGCGCAGCGGGGCGGTGCTGGCGCCATTGTTCGTATTGGCAGTCGAGGCGTTGCGCGAGGCGGCCAAGAGGGGGTCCTTCCGAGGGCTCGGACTCACTACGCGCGTACCGGTCCCACCGAGAGCCCATGGATGAAATCCCTGGTCAGGGCGTATTCATCGGCTGTGCTCGAAGGTGGGTATGCCCCTGGTGACGGGCAGGGAGCAGCTAACAGGCAGCGCAAAGGGTCAGTGTAGCCACTTGGCACACTGATGTCCAGCGCCGAGTTTGTGAGACCGGCAGTGCCAATCTCTCCCTCCGGTGAGGGGCTCGCCCCTCGTTGTCTTCACAGCCCTGGCCGGCGGCCACCCGCCGGGAGCGCATATCGATACTGCCCGCTTCGCCGACGATCCATGCCTCGGAGTTTGGATCGCTGTGACGTCGCGTCCTGAGAATTGCGCGCTGCGTGCCGTTCGTCAAGGCCCCCCACTCCGGCGAGATCGTCACAGGGCGTGGCGACGGGCAACGAAGATCACCATACCTGTCGCAACCCACAAGACAACGTAGCCGTCACGGGTACGCCGAAGGGCGACCACCCGAACGGGTGATCGCCCTTGCGGAGCCCGGCCTCACCGCCGTGCGTCACAGACGCGTGGCGGCGGGCCGACAGGTCACTTGACCTCGACGGAGGCGCCGGCGCCCTTGAGGGACTCGGCGGCCTTGTCGGCCTGCTCCTTGTTGACCTTCTCGAGGACCGGCTTCGGGGTGCCGTCGACGAGGTCCTTGGCCTCCTTCAGACCCAGCGAGGTCAGCTCACGCACGACCTTGATGACCTGGATCTTCTTGTCGCCGGCGCCGGTGAGGATGACGTCGAACTCGTCCTTCTCCTCCGGGGCCTCGGCGCCCGCGCCCGGGGCACCCGGGGCGGCGGCGACCACGGCGGCCGGGGCGGCGGCGGTGACGTCGAACTTCTCCTCGAAGGCCTTCACGAACTCGGAGAGCTCGATGAGGGTCAGGCTCTCGAACTGCTCGAGGAGCTCTTCCTGGCTGAGCTTCGCCATGATGGCGGTCCTTCCACTAAGTCGGCAGGTGCCGGATGTACATGTCGGCGGGCTTACGGGCCCGCTGCGACCGGGGCCTGATTACTCGGCGGCCTCGGCCTCGGCGGGAGCCGGGGTGTCGGCACCGCCCTGCTCGGCCTGCTTCTGCCGGAGCGCCTCCGCGGTGCGGACGAACTTCGACAGCGGGGCCTGGAAGAGCGCCGCAGCCTGGGACTGCTTGGCCTTCATCGCACCCGCCAGCTTGGCGAGCAGCACCTCACGGGACTCGAGGTCCGCGAGCTTCTTGATCTCGTCGGCAGACAGCGCCTTGCCGTCGAGCACGCCGCCCTTGATGACGAGAGCGGGGTTTTCCTTGGCGAAGTCACGGAGACCCTTCGCCGCCACGACCGGGTCACCGGTCACAAAGGCGACGGCCGACGAACCCACGAACAGGTCGTCGAGCTGGTTGATCCCGACCTCATTGGCCGCGATCTTGGTCAGCGTGTTCTTCACCACACGGTACTGGGCGTTCTCACCGAGCGAACGGCGCAGCTCCTTGAGCTGGGCAACGGTGAGACCGGTGTACGCGGTCACGACGGCAGCGTGGGAGTTGCGGAACTTCTCCCGCATCTCCTCAACGGCTTCGACCTTGTCAGGACTCGCCATGAGCTTCGGCCTCCTTCCGGGTGATGAGGACCGCTTCGGTCTGAAGGAAGGAGACTGAACAACACGAAAACGCCCCGGCGCAGGCGCTCGGGGCGTGACTCGACCTCGCGGACCCAGCGGGCCCGTCCGGGAGTTTCAACCACAGTCACCTGCGCAGGTCGTCCGCAGCTAGCGGATCCTTCAGCCACCGTGTCCCCCTTGCGGAGGCACAGCGACAACCAGCGGTCTTTGGCTTCTGAAGCAGACTACGCGAACGGGCCGCGGCCAGGCAAATCAGCTCCGCGGCGGCCTTACTGGCCGCTGATGTCCTCGAAGTTCACGGTGTCCGAGGAGGCCGGCTCGTCGACCGTGACCTCGGTGCCGTAGTCCGAGTAGTAGACGGTGGAGTCGTAGCCGCCGTTGTTGCTGTCGGCCTGCTCACGCTTCTTGACCAGCAGGTCGTCGCCGTCGATCCACAGGTCGATGGTCTCGGTCTCCATACCGGACTGCTCGAGCTGCTTCTGGAGCGCCGTGAGGTCGGACTCGCTGAGGTCCTTGGACTGCATCTTGGCCAGCTCGGAGACCTTGACCGTGCCCGTGTAGTGGGTGGCCTTGGTGCCCTTCACGTCCTCCGAGCCGACGCTCTTGACCTTGCCGGTGGCGATCAGCAGCTGCACCGAGCGCGCCGGGTCGGTGTTCTGCATCTGGTCCTTCAGGAAGGCGCCGGACGGGCCCGCCTTCTTGGCCAGCACGTCGTAGTCGTACTTGACCCAGTGCTTGCCGCCGCCCGCCTGCGCGGCGAACTGGTCGCCCAGGTTCATGAACATCGCGTCGGGCGTGTAGCGGGCGGGCATCGGCTTGCCGGCCAGCGGCGAGGAGGCCGCGGCGCCACCGTTCTGCGTGATGGTCATATTGGCCCGCATACCGTCGGCCCAGTCCATCTCACCGTTCATGGTCGAGTTGGACTCGCCCATCTTGGTGGTGCCCTCGACCTTGGCCGAGTGCTGCTGGTCGGTGCGCTGAGAAGCCTTCTTCAGCGCCGCCAGCGGGCTGCTGGCCTGCTCCCGGGCCGTGTCGCCCGACTTCTTGCCGCCCTCGTCGGACTTCTCGCTCCCGCACGCGGTGAGCCCGACCATCAGGACGACGCTCCCGGCAGCTATCACGGCTCGCGTAGCAAACTGAGTCCCGCGCACAGGGTCCCCCTCTTTAACCAACTCTTATGACTGGCTGAGAACTTTAGCTCAGGGAACCGACACCACATGCCGCCGGGCCCCCGCATCTGTGACGTGATGCGGGGGCCCGGCGGTTGCACGGGACGTGCCGGCTCAGACGGCCTCGTCCTCGACCAGCAGGTTGCGGGTGCGGTTGGCGTCCAGCGGGATGCCGGGGCCCATCGTGGTGGTCAGGGTCGCCTTCTTGATGTAGCGGCCCTTCGCGGCGGACGGCTTGAGACGGTTGATCTCCTCGAGCGCCGCGGCGTAGTTCTCCACCAGCTGCGCCTCACCGAACGACACCTTGCCGATGATGAAGTGCAGGTTGGCGTGCTTGTCGACGCGGAACTCGATCTTGCCGCCCTTGATGTCCGTGACGGCCTTGGCCACGTCCGGGGTGACGGTGCCGGTCTTCGGGTTCGGCATCAGACCACGCGGACCGAGCACCCGGCCGAGGCGGCCGACCTTGCCCATGAGGTCCGGGGTGGCGACGACGGCGTCGAAGTCCAGACGCCCCTTGGACACCTCGTCGATGAGCTCGTCGGAGCCGACGATGTCGGCGCCGGCGGCCTCCGCGGCTGCGGCACGGTCACCGGTCGCGAAGACCAGGACCCGGGCGGTCTTACCGGTGCCGTGCGGCAGGTTCACGGTGCCGCGGACCATCTGGTCGGCCTTGCGCGGGTCGACGCCCAGGCGCATGGCGACCTCGACGGTCGCGTCGAACTTGGTGCTGGCGGTGTCCTTGGCGAGACGGACGGCCTCGAGCGGGGCGTAGGCGCGCTCCCGGTCGATCTTGGCGTCCGCAGCGCGGAGGGTCTTGCTGCGCTTGCTCACTGCTGCTCCTGATGTCTGCGTTCGGAGTCGTGGTCCGGACCAGCGCTTGGCCCTGCCACGGTGGTGCTACGGGGTGTGTCAGCCCTCGACCGTGATGCCCATGGAACGGGCGGTGCCGGCGATGATCTTCTCGGCGGCGTCCAGGTCGTTGGCGTTCAGGTCGGGCATCTTGGTGGTGGCGATGTCACGGACCTGGTCGCGGGTGATCTTGGCGACCTTGGTCTTGTGCGGCTCGCCGGAGCCCTTCTCCACCCCCGCGGCCTTCAGGATCAGCTTGGCGGCCGGCGGAGTCTTGGTGATGAAGGTGAAGGAACGGTCCTCATAGACCGTGATCTCCACCGGCACGACCATGCCACGCTGCGACTCGGTCGCGGCGTTGTAGGCCTTGCAGAACTCCATGATGTTGACGCCGTGCTGACCCAGCGCGGGGCCGACCGGCGGGGCCGGGTTCGCGGCGCCGGCCTGGATCTGGAGCTTGATCAGCCCCGTGACCTTCTTCTTCTTGGGAGGCATGCTCTCTCCGGGTCTTAGTGAGAGGTAGTTCGCCTCCGAACCGGATCATCCGGATGGAGGCATACCGCACAACGATAACGGGTATAGCTGTGCGCCTTAAAACCGAGCAGGTCAGACCGGCCGCAGGGGCCCGTCTGACCTGTTCGGAAGCGGGTGACGCCGGTGTGCGCCGGTGTCAGTTCTTCTGGATCTGGTCGAAGCTCAGCTCGACCGGGGTCTCCCGGCCGAAGATCTCGACCAGGCCCTTGACCTTCTTCGAGTCGGCGTTGATCTCGTTGATCGTGGCCTGGAGGGTCGCGAACGGGCCGTCGGTGACCGTGACCGAGTCGCCCACCTCGAAGTCCAGCACCTGGACCTCGACCTTGCGGCTGGGCGTCGGCAGACCGCCCTCCTCGGCGGCGGCCTTGGCGGCCTTCTCCTCGGCCTCCGGGGCGAGCATCTTGACGATCTCGTCCAGGGTCAGCGGGTACGGGTCGTAGGCGTTGCCCACGAAGCCGGTGACGCCCGGGGTGTTGCGGACGACGCCCCACGACTCGTTCGTCAGGTCCATGCGCACCAGCACATAGCCGGGGAGCTTGTTCTGGCGGACGGTGCGGCGGTCGCCGTTCTTGATCTGGACGACCTCTTCCTGCGGCACCTCGGCCTGGAAGATGTAGTCCTCCACGTTCAGCGAGACGGCCCGCTGCTCGAGGTTGGTCTTCACGCGGTTCTCGTAGCCCGCGTAGGTGTGGATCACGTACCACTCACCAGGGAGGGTGCGCAGTTCCTCACGCAGGGCCTCGACCGGGTCGACCGCCTCTTCCTCGGTCGTCTCGCCCTCGGTGGCCTCGTCCTCATCGGTCTCGGTGGCCTCGGCCGCCGCCTCGTCCTCGATGTGGAGCGCTGCCTGCTCGGCCGGCTCGCCGACCGCGGCGTCGGCTGCTTCAGCCTGGTCGGAATCCGCCGCCTCGACGATGTCGAGCTCGTCCTCACGGGACTCGACGGGCTCGGCGGCGTCGTTCAGGTTCGGGTCAGACACGGTGGCTGCTTCTTCCTGGCTTCAAGGTGTGGAACGTGCGGAGAGACGACGCCGGGACAGCGGTCGCCTTCCGCGGGTCTCAGCCGAAGACGTACTTGATGGCGTTGTTGAACCCATAGTCAATCACGGTAACGATGCCGATCATGATGACAACAAAGACGATCACCACAGAGGTGTACGTCGACAGCTGACTGCGGGTGGGCCATACGACCTTGCGCAGCTCAGCGACGATCTGGCGGTAGAACAGCGCGAGGCGGCCGAGGGGCCCCTTCTTCCCGCGCTTGCCACCGCGGCGGCCCTTCTTGGTCGCCACCTCGTCCTCGGGACGACCGCTCTCAGGCGTCGCGGTGGAGCCAAGGGCTTCCGTCACTACGTCCTCACCTGAATCCGGGTCGTGGCCGTGCCGCGTCCGGCCCGGCCGCACAGCGGTGCTTTGTCCTTGCGTACGCATGCACGCACCGTCATCGAAGTGCGTGTAGCAGGGCCGGAGGGACTTGAACCCCCAACCGCTGGTTTTGGAGACCAGTGCTCTACCAATTGAGCTACGACCCTTTGCGGCACTCCCAACCTACCGCATCCACCCGGCTGCACGGAGTGTGCGGGGCGGAACGGCGGTTGAGCGGCCAACGACGCATGAGTGTACGTGCTTGACGCCCGGGCGTCGAACGAGAAGCCGCCCAGGGGGTGTCCCGGCCGCGCGCCGCCTCCTTCGGGCCGTGAACGGGGGGCGCGCGGAACGGCCCGTAAACCCCCGTGCCGCCCCGGGCGCGGGTCTGCGACGATGCAGGTATGACCGCTGCTACTCCCCCAGTACAGTCCCCGACCGACCGGCGGGTGTCAGCCCGCGTCGGCTCCATCTCCGAGTCGGCCACGCTCGCCGTCGACGCCAAGGCGAAGGCCCTCAAGGCCGCCGGGCGCCCGGTGATCGGCTTCGGCGCGGGCGAGCCGGATTTCCCGACGCCCGACTACATCGTCGAGGCGGCCGTCGCCGCCTGCCGCGACCCCAAGTACCACCGCTACACCCCGGCCGGCGGCCTGCCCGAGCTCAAGGCCGCGATCGCCGCGAAGACGCTGCGCGACAGCGGTTACGAGGTCGAGGCGGCCCAGGTCCTGGTGACCAATGGCGGTAAGCAGGCGATCTACGAGGCGTTCGCCGCGATCCTGGACCCGGGCGACGAGGTCATCGTGCCCGCCCCGTACTGGACCACCTACCCGGAGTCGATCCGGCTGGCCGGCGGTGTCCCGGTGGACGTCGTCGCGGACGAGACGACCGGCTACCGCGTCTCCGTCGAGCAGCTGGAGGCGGCCCGGACCGAGCACACCAAGGTGCTGCTCTTCGTCTCGCCGTCCAACCCGACCGGCGCGGTCTACAGCCGTGAGCAGATCGAGGAGATCGGCCGCTGGGCCGCCGAGCACGGGCTGTGGGTGCTCACCGACGAGATCTACGAGCACCTGGTCTACGGCGACGCCGAGTTCCACTCGCTGCCGGTGGTGGTGCCCGAGCTGCGCGACAAGTGCGTCGTGGTCAACGGTGTCGCCAAGACGTACGCGATGACCGGCTGGCGGGTGGGCTGGGTCATCGGCCCCAAGGACGTGGTGAAGGCCGCGACCAACCTCCAGTCGCACGCCACCTCGAATGTGAGCAATGTCGCTCAGGTCGCCGCGCTGACCGCCGTCTCGGCCGACCTCGACGCCGTCGCCGCGATGCGCGAGGCGTTCGACCGCCGTCGCCGCACCATCGTGCGGATGCTGAACGAGATCGACGGGGTGGAGTGCCCGGAGCCGGAGGGCGCGTTCTACGCCTACCCGTCGGTGAAGGGGCTGGTCGGCAAGGAGATCCGCGGCAAGCGGCCGCAGAACACCGTCGAGCTGGCCGGGCTGATCCTGGAGGAGGCCGAGGTCGCGGTGGTGCCGGGTGAGGCGTTCGGCACCCCGGGCTATCTGCGGCTGTCCTACGCCCTGGGCGACGAGGACCTCGTCGAGGGCATCTCGCGGCTCCAGAAGCTGCTGGGCGAGGCGCGGGCCTGATCCCGCCCGGCCGCTCGGTCACCGCCGGCCCCCGTCCTCCGCTTCGGCGGCGGACGGGGGCCGTTGTGCTGGGCGCGGCCGCGCCCGCGGGCTTCGGTCCCGCCCCCGCGGGCCGCGGTCGGGGGCGGGCTCGCAGGTCGGACACCTCTGTTCGGTCACTCCCCGTTCGGTGAAAGCGGTACCGATGGCCATCGCCGTGCGGCAGGATCACCAGATGGCACGTGATGTACATCTGCTCCCCAAGGCGCATCTGCATCTCCACTTCACCGGCTCCATGCGCCCCTCCACCCTGCTGGAACTCGCCGACAAGTACGGCGTCCACCTGCCCGAGGCGCTGAGCGGCGGCGAGCCGCCGAAGCTGCGCGCGACCGATGAGCGCGGCTGGTTCCGCTTCCAGCGGCTGTACGACATCGCGCGGTCCTGTCTGCGGACGCCGGAGGACATCCAACGGCTGGTGCGCGAGGCGGCCGAGGAGGATGTGCGGGACGGGGCCGGATGGCTGGAGATCCAGGTCGACCCCACGTCGTACGCCCCGCGGCTCGGCGGGCTGATCCCGGCGCTGGAGGTCATCCTGGACGCGGTCGAGACCGCCTCCCGGGACACCGGGCTCGGGATCCGGGTGCTGGTCGCCGCCAACCGTACGAAGCATCCGCTGGAGGCCCGCACCCTGGCCCGGCTCGCGGTCCGCTACGCCGACCGCGGCGTTGTCGGCTTCGGCCTCTCCAACGACGAGCGGCGCGGCTTCGCCCGGGACTTCGACCGCGCCTTCGCCATCGCCCGGGACGGCGGGCTGCTGGCCGCGCCGCACGGCGGTGAGCTCTCCGGCCCCGGCAGCGTCCGCGACTGCCTGGACGACCTCGGGGCGGGCCGGGTGGGCCACGGGGTGCGCGCCGCGGAGGACCCGCGGCTGCTGGCCCGGCTGGCCGAGCGCGATGTGACCTGCGAGGTGTGCCCGTGGTCCAACGTGGCGCTCGGGGTCTACGAGAAGCCGGAGGACGTCCCGCTGCGCACGCTCTTCGACGCCGGTGTGCCGATGGCGCTGGGCGCCGACGACCCCCTGCTCTTCGGCTCCCGGCTGGCGGCCCAGTACGAACTGGTCCGCGACCGCCACGGCTTCACCGACTCCGAACTCGCCGAACTGGCCCGCCAGTCGATCCGCGGCTCCGCCGCCCCGGAGCCGGAGCGGACCCGCCTGCTGGCGGGCATCGACGCCTGGCTGGCGACCTGATCCGGCCACCGGTCAGCCTCCTCACGGTGAGGAGGCACGCGCCGAGCCCCGGCGGGTGCCGGGCCCACGCGCTTCGAGGCGTCAGGCCCGCCCGCGGCCCGCGCAGGGTGCCGGGCACCGTCGGACACGGCGGCACCAGGGCACGGCCGACCTCAGGGTGCCGGGCGGCACATGCCCGTGCCCGGCAACCCCAGGCGGGCCCAGCAGCACAACCACGGCGGCCCGTTCGCCCACCCGCGTCCAGGCCGTCGGCCCCCCGCGGCCCGCAACGGCGGGCGGGACGGCACATGCCGATGCCCCCGGCGGGCGGCCCACGGCAGCGCAGCGGCCAGCGAGCCCCACGCCCGGCTCGCAACAGCCGCCGCGACCCGGCCAGGCCCAGGCCACGGGCACGGGCGAAGCCACACCCGGCCGCAGCCAAGCCGTCACGCCCCTGCGGCCCCGGCGGCGGCCAGGCGGGACGGCACATGCCGGCACCCCGGCGGGCGGCCCCAGGGCGGCGGGCATGGCACCGCCGCGGTCGGTGGGCGCCGGGCCCGATGCGCGTCAGGGGTGTCGAGGTCCGGCGGGCCGCCGCGGGGCGCTCAGAGGCTGACGCCCACCGTCACCGGCTCGTTGACCAGGCGGATGCCGAACGCGGTGTCGACTCCGGTCACCACTTCGCGGGCGAGGGCCAGCAGGTCTTCGGTGGTGGCGTCGCCGCGGTTGGTGAGGGCGAGGGTGTGCTTGGTGGAGATCCGGGCCGGGCCGCTGCCGTACCCCTTGGTGAAGCCCGCCTTGTCGATCAGCCAGGCGGCGGAGGTCTTGACGTGGCCGTCGCCCGCCGGGAAGGCCGGCGGCGCGGTGTCCGGGCCGAGGCGTTCGGCGACGCGGGTGAGGAAGGCGGCGTAGGCGGCCTCGTCCAGCACCGGGTTGGTGAAGAACGACCCGGCGGACCAGGTGTCGTGGTCCCCGGCGTCGAGCACCATCCCCTTGCCCGCGCGCAGCCCGAGGACGGTCTCGCGGGCGATGGCGGCGGGCACCCGGTCCCCGACCTCGACGCCCAGCACCCGCGCGGTCTCCGCGTAGCGGACCGGCGCGGACAGCCCGTCCGCGTCCTCCAGCTCGAAGCGGACCCGCAGCACCACATGGCGGTCGGGGTCGCTCTTGAAGCGGCTGTGGCGGTAGGAGAAGGCGCAGTCGGCGTTCGGGATGGTCACCACCTCGTCGGCGCGCCGGTCATAGGCGATCACCTCGGTGATGGTGGCCGAGACATCCTGGCCGTACGCCCCGACGTTCTGGATCGGTGTGGCACCGGCGGAACCAGGAATTCCGGCCAGGCACTCGATTCCGGCCAGCCCCGCCTCGACGGTGCTGGCGACCGCGTCGGACCAGTTCTCGCCCGCGGCCAGCTCCAGGCGGGTGCCGTCGAGGGTGAAGCCGGGGGTGGCGATGCGCAGGGCGGTGCCGTCGAAGCCCTTGTCGGAGATGACCAGATTGCTGCCGCCGCCGATCAGCAGCAGCGGGGTACCGGTCGCGTCGGCCTCGCGGACCGCGGCGATCACCTCGTCGTCCGTGGTGGCCGTGATCAGCCGGGTCGCCGGTCCGCCCAGGCGGAACGTGGTCAGCGGGGCGAGGGGGGCGTCGTGGAGTTCCTGCACGCGCTCCAGAGTACGGGGGCGCCCGCGGGGGCCTCGTGGCGGCCGCCCCCGGCACGGGGACCGGGGGCCGGCGGGGGCTCAGCGGCGCGGCGCCTCGAGGACCCAGCGCCGCGGTACCGGAAAGCGAGGTGCCCGGCGGCTCAGGCGAGCCGGACCACGGCGCGGGCCCGGCCCAGCACCTTCTGTCCACCACTGGTCGCCGTGATGTCCAGGCGCACCGTACGGGCCTCGTCGTCCAGCTTGGCGGCCACCTTGGCGGCGATCTCGATGAGCGCACCCTTGTCGTCGTTGGGGACCACGACCGGCTTGGTGAAGCGCACGCCGTACTCGACGAGGGCCCCGGGGTCGCCGGTCCAGTCGGTCACCACGCGCGCCGCCTCGGCCATGGTGAACATGCCGTGGGCGATGACGTCCGGCAGACCGACGTCCTTGGCGAACTTCTCGTTCCAGTGGATGGGGTTGAAGTCGCCCGACGCCCCCGCGTACCGGACCAGGTCGGCGCGGTTGACACGGAACTCGCGCAGCGGCACCTCGGTGCCGACCGCCACGTCGTCGTAACGGACCTTGGCCGTCATCTGCTCTCCTCCGCCTCGGCTGCGCGGGCCACCAGGGTCGTGAACGAGGTCACGACGTGCTCGCCCGCCTCGTCATGGACTTCGCCGCGCACGGACAGCACGTCGTTGCCCGCCAGCGACTTGATCGAGTCGATGGTCGAGGTGACCCGCAGCCGGTCACCGGCCCGGACCGGGCGGGTGTACGCGAACTGCTGGTCGCCGTGGACGACCCGGCTGTAGTCCAGCCCCAGCGCCGGGTCCTCGACGACCTGGTGCCCCGCCGCCTTGAAGGTGATCGCGAACACAAAGGTGGGCGGGGCGATCACATCGGGGTGGCCGAGTGCCCTGGCCGCCTCGGGGTCGGTGTAGACCGGATTGCTGTCGCCGATGGCCTCGGCGAATTCCCGGATCTTCTCCCGGCCGACCTCGTACGGTGCGGTGGGCGGATAGCTCCGCCCGACGAAGGACTGGTCGAGCGCCATCGGCTCGCACCTCCTGCGATTGATTACCAACGAAACGAGGCCGCCCCCCGCATGTGGGGGCGGCCTCGTCGGGAAAGCTTATTGCTCAGCGCGTCTCGCGGTGCGCAGTGTGGGCGTTGCACCGCGGGCAGTGCTTCTTGATCTCAAGACGATCCGGGTCGTTGCGCCGGTTCTTCTTGGTGATGTAGTTCCGCTCCTTGCACTCCACGCAGGCCAGCGTGATCTTCGGGCGGACGTCGGTGGCAGCCACGTGAGTGCTCCTTGACGAACGGATGGATTAACGCAGAAAGAGTAGCCGATCGAAGGACCGAGCCCACAATCGGCTACTGTCAGTAGCGGTGACCGGACTTGAACCGGTGACACAGCGATTATGAGCCGCTTGCTCTACCGACTGAGCTACACCGCTGCGATGTGATGGGTACCCCGTCCGATGGGAATCGAACGGGAACCTGACACATCAGAGCCCCAATACGGAATCGAACCGTAGACCTTCTCCTTACCATGGAGACGCTCTGCCGACTGAGCTATTGGGGCGAGCGATGAAGACATTACACGCTCGGCCGCCGAAGGTGAAATCCGTATCGGCCCACGGTCGCAGGGTCCTCGGGCACCACACCGGTACGACTATTCGGCTCCTCCGCGAAGCCGCCCCCACCGCGTCCTAGGCTCGGATCCAGGCCGAGTGATCTTGGCTGCTCATGCGCCCGTCAGGCGCCCTCTTTGCGCCCCTCACACGCCCCGCGGAGTGCGATGCCCGACAGCCAGCCGCAGCAGCCTCAGCAGCCCCCCAGGAACGACACGGTACCCGGGCCCGGCGGCGCGCTGGTGCTCGGCGGTGCCCGGCTCGCCGACGGCCGCGCGGTGGACGTCCGGCTCAGCGGCGGGCGTATCGAGGCGGTCGGCACGGCGGGCAGTCTTGTCCCCGGCCCCCGGCTGGACCTCACCGGCTATCTGCTGCTGCCCGCCCCCGCCGAGCCGCACGCCCACTGCGACACCGCCCTCACCGCCGAGATCGCGGGCCCGGTCCCGTACGCCCCCGAGGACGTCCGGCGGCGCACCACCGAGGCCGCCCTGCTGCACCTCGGCCACGGGGCGACGGCGCTGCGCACCCATGTAGGGGTCGGCGGGGTGCACGGGCTGCGTTCCCTGGAGGCCGTCCTCCAGGCGGGCCACACCCTGCGCGGACTCACCGACCTCGGCGCGGTGGCGGTGCCGAGGGTGCTGACCGGCGCGGCCGGGGCGGACGGGCTGGCGATGCTGCGGGACGCGGTGAAGATGGGCGCGGCCGTCGTCGGCGGCTGTCCCGATCTCGACCCCGACCCCACCGGTCACGCGGAGGCCGTGCTCGACCTCGCCGCGCGCCACGGCTGCGCGGTCGATCTGCACACCGACGGTGACGACCCGGCGCGGCTCGCCCGGTTCGCGGCGATGGCCGGTGGGCTGCGGCCGGGCGTGACCATCGGCCCGTGTGCGGGGCTCGCCCGGCTGCCGCGGGAGGTGGCGGCGCGGCTGGCGGACCGGCTGGCGGCGGCCGATGTCACCGTGGTCTGTCTGCCGCAGGGCGACTGCGGCGGGCTGGAGGACCGGGGCGCGCGCGGCGCGTCCGGCCGTTCCGGCCCGGCGGGCCCGTCCGCCCCCGGCTGTGCGCCGGTGCGGCTGCTGCGGGCGGCGGGTGTGCGGGTGGCCGCGGGCAGCGGTGCGCTCCGGGACACCGTCAACCCGGTGGGCCGCGGCGACCCCTTGGAGGCCGCCTTCCTGCTGGCGTCCCGGGAGGGCCTGGACCCCGCTGAGGCGTACGAGGCGGTGTGCGGACGGGCCCGGGCGGCGCTGGGGCTGCCCGAGGTGCGGGTGGAGGCCGGGTTCCCGGCCGAGCTGCTCGCGGTGCGCGGGGAGGGGCTCGCGGGTGTGCTCTCGCTGGCGTACAGCCGGGTGGTGGTGCACCAGGGGCGGGTGGTGGCCCGGACCAGCGCGGTGCGGGAGTACTGCGACTCGGCCGCGGCGGTCGCGCTGGACCTGCCGCGGCAGACACGCGCGCAGGACCAGGGCGGCGAGCAGGCGTAGGGCGCGGACGGCCCGGGACTCAGGCGGCGCAGGGCGCGGACGGCCCGGGACTCAGGCGGCGCAGGGCGCGGACGGCCCGGGACTCAGGCGGCGCAGGGCGCGGGCGACATGGCGGACGCGCCGGTTCCGGGCGAGCGGCCCGGGGACGCACGGCGTACGGTCGGGATCATGCGCATTGTCATCGCTGGTGGACACGGACAGATCGCGATGCGGCTGGAGCGGCTGCTCACCGCGCGCGGAGACGAAGTGGCGGGCATCATCCGCCGGCCCGAACAGGCGGGTGACCTGCTGGCGGCGGGGGCCGAACCGGTCGTCTGCGACCTGGAGTCGGCCTCCGTGGAGGATGTGGCGAAGTATCTGGAGAGCGCGGACGCGGCCGTCTTCGCGGCCGGTGCGGGCCCCGGCAGCGGCGTCGAACGGAAGCAGACGGTCGACTACGCGGCCGCGGCGCTCTTCGCGGACGCGGCCGAACGGGCCGGGGTCCGGCGGTACGTCATCGTGTCCTCGATGGGCGCGGACCGCGAACCCCCGCCCGGTACGGATCCGGGCTTCGCGGCCTATCTGCGCGCGAAGGGCGCGGCGGACGACGACGTACGGGCCCGGGAGGGGCTGGACTGGACCGTGCTGCGGCCGGGCCGGCTCACGGACGACCCGGGGACGGGCCTGGTGAACCTCGCCGAGCACACCGGGCGGAGCGAGGTGACCCGCGACGACGTGGCCGTGGTCCTGGCGGCCCTCCTCGACGAGCCCCGTACGGCGCGACGCACCCTGGAGCTGGTCAACGGCCCGACACCGGCGGCGGATGCGGTGCGGGCGATCGTCGAGCAGGGCTAGGCCCTGGTCGCGGGGCGGTGCCGATGGGGTGTCAGAAGTCCACCCGGGCCGCCGCGTCGGCGCGGGCCACGGACTCCTGGGCGTACTTCCGTTCGTAGACCGTCCGGATGCGCTCGATCTGCGGGTCGTGGGCGCGGGCCTCGGACACCGGGTAGAGCAGCACCACCTCGTACGAGCGCTCGCGCTCGATCGCCCCGCTCCGGTCCCTCCACTGCCCCCGGCCGTCCCGGATCGTCAGCCCGGCCGGGAAGCGCGGGGTGATGGTCCGGTCCACGAAGGCCAGGAACTGCTTCTCGGTGACGGGCGGCCCGCCGTCGGGCCGCCCGGTCCCGAAGAAGAGCCGGGTCTCGACATACGCCGCGCCCCTGGCCGGGACGGCGGCGACGGTTTCCGGCCCGGTGTCGAGCGCGGCGTACGCGGCGACGGGCGTGGCGGCGGCGAACACGACGGCCGCCCCGACGGCGGCGATCCGGGTGCGCGGGGTCATGCCCGGCATGCTCCCGGCCCTCGGAGGCGCACCGGAAGACCGCCGCGCCGGATTCAGCCGAGACGCGAGCAGAGCTCGTCCCTCGCTCCATGCGCCAGTCCCGGCACGGCGGATGCGCTCGGGGCCGACCGCCCGGTCGGGAGATCCCCGGGAGTGGCGGGGCGCCGGCTCAGACCCGGCGCCAGCGGGCCATGGCGAAGGAGAAGACGCCGAACAGGGCCAGGCCCACCGCCACGGCCACGAGCAGCCAGGGGCCCATCGCCGTGTCGGCGAAGGTGCGCAGGGTTTCGTCGAGGCCCTTCGCCGTGTCCGGGTCGTAGCGCCTGGCGGCGGTGACCGCGAAGCCGCCCGCCACCGCGAACACGATCCCGCGCGCCGCCCCGCCGCACACGCCCAGCGCGTCCACGGTCCGCTTCACCTTGCGCGGCGTACCGGCCATCGCGAGGTGCTTGCGGAAGCTGCGCCGCAGCGCGCGTACGGCGATCCAGATCCCGGCCACGGTCACCGCGGCCCCGGCGACGCCGACCAGCCAGCGGCCGTACGGCAGGTCGAGGGCGCGTGCCGTGACGTCCTGCGACTGCTTGTCGCTGGAACCGCTGCCCTTCTCCCCGGCCGCGAAGGAGAGCACGGAGTAGGCGACGACGCCGTAGAAGACCGCGCGGGCCGCGGAAGCCAGCCGCTTCTTCGCCTTGCGGCCGTCCGGCCCCGCCGCGCCGAAGACCGCCTCGGACAGCCGCCACAGCGCCATCCCGGCGAGCCCCACTCCGACCGCCCAGACCAGGACCGAGCCATAGGGCTGGTCGGCCAGTACCTCCAGTGCCCCGCCCCGGTCGGCCTGTTCGCCGCCGTCGCCGAAGGCGATCCGCAGCGCCAGCAGGCCGACCAGCAGGTAGAGGAGGCCGCGCGCGGTCAGCCCGCAGCGAGCCGCCGCCTCGATGGCCCGGTCGCCCGCCTCACCCGGGGTGCCGGTGCGTGCGCGCGTTGCCGAGCCGAGACCACGTGTGATCGACGATGCGTTCACCGATACCTCCCGGCCGTTGGACGTGTGCACTGCGTTTGCCCTGCGCACCCGGGCGAAAACGGGGCTCACGGAACATGTCCCTTGTTGCCTGGGGCGGCGCCCCCTACCCTGCAACATATCTGACGGCCCGTCAGATATGGTTCCCGGCGGCCAGGGACCGCCGGGCGACATGGGGAGATGGCGGGATGACTGGCGAGACGAACGGCGGGGCCGGGCTGCCCATGGTCATCAGCGTGGACGACCATGTGATCGAGCCCGCGCACCTCTTCGAGACCTGGCTTCCGGCCAAGTACCGGGACCGTGGCCCCAAACCGCTCACGGCCGGTATCGGGGAGCTGGCGTACATCGGCGGCAAGTACCGGATCACCACCGATCCGGACGGCCAGCCCACCGACTGGTGGGAGTACGAGGGGGACCTCTTCCCGTACAAGCGCATCATCGCGGCCGTCGGCTTCTCCCGGGACGAGATGACGCTCGAGGGCATCACCCGCGACATGATGCGCCGCGGCTGCTGGGACCCCAAGGCCCGGCTCGCCGACATGGACATGAACCACGTCGAGGCGTCCCTGTGCTTCCCGACCTTCCCCCGCTTCTGCGGCCAGACCTTCGCCGAGGCGGACGACAAGGACGTCGGCCTCGCCTGTGTACGCGCGTACAACGACTGGATGGTCGAGGAGTGGTGCGGCGACAGCGGCGGACGGCTGATCCCGCTGTGCCTGATCCCACTGTGGGACGTGGAGCTGGCCGTCCAGGAGATCCGGCGGAACGCGGCGCGCGGGGTGCGGGCGGTGACCTTCAGCGAGATCCCCACCTATCTGGGCCTGCCCAGCATCCACAGCGGCTACTGGGACCCCTTCTTCGCCGAGTGCGAGGCCACCGGCACGGTGGTGTGCATGCACATCGGCTCGTCCTCGCAGATGCCCGCCGCCTCCCCGGACGCCCCGCCCGCCGTCCAGGCGTCGCTGAGCTTCAACAACGCCATGGCGTCGATGACGGACTTCCTCTTCAGCGGTGTGCTGGTGAAGTTCCCGCGGCTCAAACTCGCCTATGCAGAGGGCCAGATGGGCTGGATCCCCTACGCCCTGGAGCGCGCGGACGACGTCTGGGAGGAGCACCGGGCCTGGGGCGGAGTACGCGACCTGATCCCCGAGCCGCCGTCCACGTACTACTACCGGCAGATCTACTGCTGCTTCTTCCGCGACAAGCACGGGGTCGCCTCGCTGAAGACGGTCGGGGAGGACAACGCGACGTTCGAGACCGACTACCCGCACGTCGACTCGACCTGGCCGCACACCCGGCGGATCGCGGCCGAGCACGTGGCGGGGCTGTCGGCGGAGACGACGTACAAGATCCTGCGGGGCAACGCGATCCGGATGCTGGAGCTGGACTTCGACCCAGGGCGTACGTGCTAGGCGTGCTGTCCGGACAGCGCGACGTCCGCGGGCGTCACCTTGGTGACGGCAAATGAGGCGACGGCAAATGAGGCGACGGCAAATGAGGCGCCCGCCGAGGGGATTCGGCGAACGCCTCTCCTCCAGAATCCCGGAACGCGGCCGACACGTCATGAGCACTGAGTACACAACTGTGTAAGCAGTGAGTCCACTTGTGGCTGTGTCCGGTGTCCTCGAGAGCCTCGGTCAGCCGCCCACGTACGCCGCGAGGTGCTCGCCGGTGAGGGTGGAGCGGGCGGCGACCAGGTCGGCGGGTGTGCCCTCGAAGACGATCCGGCCGCCGTCGTGGCCGGCACCGGGGCCGAGGTCGATGATCCAGTCGGCGTGCGCCATGACCGCCTGGTGGTGCTCGACGACGATGACCGACTTACCGGAGTCGACGAGCCGGTCGAGCAGGCCGAGCAGCTGCCCGACGTCGGCGAGATGCAGACCGGCGGTCGGTTCGTCGAGGACGTAGACGCCGCCCTTCTCCGCCATGTGCGTGGCCAGCTTGAGCCGCTGCCGCTCGCCGCCGGACAGCGTGGTGAGCGGCTGGCCGAGGGTGAGGTAGCCGAGCCCGACGTCGGCGAGTCGGCCGAGGATGCGGTGCGCAGCGGGCGTACGCGCCTCCCCGGCGCCGAAGAACTCCTCCGCCTCGGTCACCGACATCGCCAGCACCTCGCTGATGTCACGGCCGCCGAGGTGGTGGTCCAGCACCGAGGCCTCGAACCGCCTCCCCTCGCACTCCTCGCAGGTGGTGGTGACGCCCGCCATCATCGCCAGGTCGGTGAAGATGACACCGGCGCCGTTGCAGTGGGGGCAGGCGCCCTCGGAGTTGGCGCTGAACAGCGCCGGCTTCACACCATTGGCTTTCGCGAACGCCTTGCGGATCGGGTCGAGCAGTCCGGTGTACGTCGCCGGGTTGCTCCGGCGCGAGCCCCGGATCGGTGCCTGGTCCACCGACACCACCCCCGCACCGGCCGGTATCGACCCGTGCACGAGCGAGCTCTTGCCGGAGCCGGCGACGCCGGTGACGACGGTGAGTACCCCGAGCGGGATGTCGACGTCGACGTCGCGCAGGTTGTGCGCCGTCGCACCGCGGATCGGAAGCCGGCCGGTGGGCGTCCGCACCGACTCCTTGAGGGAGGCCCGGTCGTCGAAATGGCGGCCGGTGACGGTGCCACCGGCCCGCAGCCCCTCGACGGTGCCCTCGAAGCAGACGGTGCCGCCCGCCGTACCGGCGCCGGGCCCGAGGTCGACGACGTGGTCGGCGATCGCGATCGTCTCCGGCTTGTGCTCCACGACGAGCACCGTGTTGCCCTTGTCCCGCAGCCGCAGCAGCAGGTCGTTCATCCGCTGGATGTCATGGGGGTGCAGCCCCGTGGTCGGCTCGTCGAAGACGTAGGTGACGTCGGTGAGCGAGGAGCCGAGCTGGCGGATCATCTTGACGCGCTGCGCCTCGCCACCCGACAACGTCCCCGACGACCGGTCCAGGCTGAGATAGCCCAGCCCGATCTCCACGAACGAATCGAGCGCGTGTTGCAGCGCCGCCAGCAGCGGCGCGACGGACGGCTCGGCCAGACCGCGTACCCACACGGCCAGGTCCCTGATCTCCATCGCGCAGGCGTCGGCGATGCTGATCCCCTCGATCTTCGACGACCGGGCCCCCTCGCTGAGCCGGGTGCCGTCGCACTCGGGACAGGTGGTGAAGGTGACCGCCCGTTCCACGAACGCCCGGATGTGCGGCTGCAACGCTTCCTTGTCCTTGGACAGGAACGACTTCTGGATCTTGGGGATCAGCCCCTCGTAGGTGAGGTTCACGCCCTCGACCTTCACCTTGGTCGGCTCCCGGTGGAGGAAGTCCTGCATCTCCTTCGCGGTGAACTCGCGGATCGGCTTGTCCGGGTCGAGCAGGCCCGACTCGGCGTAGACCCGCACGGTCCAGAAGCTGTCCGACTTCCAGCCGGGGATGGTGAACGCACCCTCGGCGATCGACTTGGAGTCGTCGTAGAGCTGGGTGAGGTCGATGTCGGAGACCGTGCCCCGGCCCTCGCAGCGCGGACACATACCGCCGGTGCGGGAGAAGGTCGCCTTCACCGCCTTCTTGGCGCCGCGCTCGACGGTGATCGCACCGCTCGCCCGGACCGAGGGGACGTTGAAGGCGTACGCGCCGGGCGGGCCGATGTGCGGCTGCCCGAGCCTGCTGAAGAGGATGCGCAGCATCGCGTTGGCGTCGGTGGCGGTGCCGACCGTGGAACGGGTGTCGGCACCCATCCGCTGCTGGTCGACGATGATCGCGGTGGTCAGCCCCTCGAGTACGTCGACCTCGGGCCGCGCCGGCGTCGGCATGAAGCCCTGGACGAAGGTGCTGTACGTCTCGTTGATCAGCCGCTGGGACTCCGCGGCGATCGTGTTGAACACCAGCGAGCTCTTGCCCGAGCCGGAGACGCCGGTGAACACCGTCAGCCGGCGCTTCGGGAGTTCGACGCTGACGTCCTTGAGGTTGTTCTCGCGCGCGCCGTGCACGCTGATCAGGTCGTGGCTGTCGGCGTTGTGCGGCGCAGGCGACTGCGGGTCCGCGCTCGGGGCCACACTCGGGGCGGTGCTCATCGTGTCTCCCTCTGTTACGCGGGCCGCCTGCGCGGTCTCCGTCGGCGTCGCCTGACTCGACCTGACTCGATCTGACTCGATCTGATCGGCTTCGAGCAGTACGTCTGGTTCTACTTGGTCAGCGCGGCGGCAGCAACGGTTCACCGCTCACCTGTTCGGTGACATCGGTCGGGCCGGGGCCGCGCTTGGCGCCGGTGGGGTGGCGTCCGGTGCTCGGAACCGGAGCTCACTGCCCGCGAGGCTGGTTGAAGCGCAGCATGTTGCCGGAGGGATCGCGGAAGGCGCAGTCGCGGACCCCGTAGGGCTGGTCCATCGGCTCCTGGAGCACCTCGCCCCCCGCGGCGCGGATGCGCTCGAAGGTGGCGTCGCAGTCGTCGGTCCTGAAGATGACACCGCGCAGCAGGCCCTTCGCCAGGAGTTCCGCCATGGCCGTCCGGTCGGCGGGCGAGGCGTTCGGGTCCGCGAGGGGCGGCTCGAGAACGATGGACACATCGGGCTGCGACGGCGCGCCGACGGTCACCCAGCGCATCCCCTCGAACCCGACGTCGTGGCGTACCTCGAAGCCGAGAACATCCCGGTAGAAGGCGAGCGCCTGGTCGTGGTCGTGAACGGCGATGAAGCACTGCGAAAGCGTGATGTCCATGCGCTTGACGCTACGGTCGGGCTGCGGGTTTCGCTTCTCCATTCCTGACCGGTCGCGTGTAGATCTTGGCGATACAGGCCGGGATGGCGGCGCCCTCCTCATGACGGCGGGCCCGGTACGAGCTCGGGCTCTCGCCGACCAGCTCCGTGAACCGCGAGCTGAACGACCCCAGCGATGTGCAGCCGACCTCGAAGCACACCTCGGTCACGGTCAGATCACCCCGCCGCAGCAGCGCCTTGGCCCGCTCGATCCGGCGCGTCATCAGATAGCTGTACGGCGTCTCCCCGAAGGCGGCGCGAAAGCTGCGGGAGAAGTGGCCCGGCGACATGAGGGCGACGCGCGCCAGCGCCGGAACGTCGAGCGGCTTCGCGTAGTCGCGGTCCATCCGGTCACGGGCCCGGCGCAGCCGGACGAGGTCCTCCAGCGTCACGCGACCCACCATCCCACAGCACCAGGCGACGACAACGGCCCCCGGCGGCATTCTCGCAGCTCGGGGGCCGTTTACCCAGTGTGGCGACGATGCCAGGACGCGACCCCGGCCCCTGTCGTCAGACCGGGGTACCCGGCACGGGCGTGAACCCAGGGGCGCACGCCGTCGCGATGTTCGCCGCGGTGAAGGCGGTCGCGCTGGTGTTGCACCGGGCCGCGTAAATGACTCCGTCACCTCCCAGCAGGGAGATGAAGAGGTGGCCGGGGTCCTCCTCGGTCACGGACAGGGCCGTGTCCTCCGTGCAGGTCGGCGCACCGGGGACGAGGGTGAGGTCGATCCAGACCCCCGGGCCCCGGCTGTCCTCGAGGAAGGCGTGTCCCCAGCGGTCCGTCGTGGCACGGAAGAGCGTCTCGAACAGACCGCTGCCCGAGTAGTCCACGACGGCGGAGCTGACGTCGCGCTCCCGCGACGTACAGAATCCGCCCGTGGACACGGACGACGAAGCGGACGACGAAATGGAGGGGGAAGCGGACGGGGAAACGGACGAGAAAACCGACGACGAAGCGGTGGAAGTGGCCGATGGGTCGTCCGCGGTCGCGGGTACGGTCCCGAGAGCCCCGACGAGGAGAACTCCCGACGCTGCCGCGAGGCCCCTGGCCGCCCAAGCGAGCTTCTTCATGTTCCTGCCTTTCTGGCCGTGAATAAAGGGTCCATCGGCGGCCGAGCGGAAGGCATCTCTTCGAGACCGCATTGCGCTGATCCATCCAGAACGCCGTAAAGGACCATGGCAAGAAGAAGTAGCCTTTGCGATCACGCCCCCGACCTGCGCCTACGGCGCGGATCGGGGGCGTTTTCACGGCCCGGGCCCACTGTGGGCCCTCAGTCCCCCGAGCCTTGCGGCCGGAGCGCCAGCCCGAGAGCCTTCCGGGCGCGGTCCCGGCTACTCGGCATGAGGTGCGCGTACACCTTCAGGGTCAGGCCCGGGTCGGAGTGCCCGAGATACTCGCTCACGGCCTTGATGCTCTCCCCCGCGTCCAAGAGAACGGACGCGTAGAAGTGCCGCAGGGCGTGCATGCCGTGTTCGCGAGCGGCGGCGTGCTCGCGGCTCTTGGCCTTCGGGATGACGCCGACCTTCGCGAGGGCGGGCTTCCAATGGTCCTCGTTCAGCGACGTACGCCAGACGTGCCCGCCGTTGGGCCCACTGAAGATCAGGCGTTTGGTCACAGGCTGGCCGTTCGCCCGCATCCACGGCAACGTGACCTCGACGGGCGGGAAGCGCTCGATGTGCTTCTTCAGCGCCTCCGCCACGGGATCGGGCAGAGGCACGTCACGGAGCTTGCCGCCCTTCGGAGGCGCGAACACGGCCTTGCTCAGGCTCAGCTTGAGTTGCTGCACCACGTGCAGGGTGTTGGTGTCGAAGTCCAGCTCATCGACGCACAAGCCGAGGATCTCGCCCTGTCGCAGGCCGCAGCCAGCGCCCATGTCGACCATGGTGCGGAAGCGCTCGACCATGGCGGCCCGCACGGTGAAGACGCGTTCCGGCTGCCACGGGACGACACGGCGCATGCCCATCTCGGGGAGCGTCACCGTGCGCGAGTTGCAGGGATTCCGGCGAAGGTAGCCGTCCTCGACGGCCGCGCTGAGAGCGGCGCGGACGTTGGAGAAGATCACACGGGCGTACGCGCCGGACATGCCGGACGCTTCGAGCTGCGTTACGAACTCGCGGATGTGGCTCGGCTGGAACGACCCGAGCGGACGTGACCCGATGCGGGGAAAGGCGTGCAGCCTGAGTTGGGACTGCATCGACGCTCGGGTGTTCGGGTCTCCGCTCTGGCTCGCAAGCCACTCCTCCGCGAACTCCTGAAAGGACGTCCGGGACGCGTTCGGGTCGATGTAGTCACCGCGAGCCACGTCCGCAGCCATCTTGCTCAGCCACTGCTCGGCGAGGCGCTTCTGTCCGTCGGCGAACGACTTGCTCTTGCGTTTCCCGTCAGGCGCGAAGTAGCGGGCCCTGTAACGCAGCCCCTGGCCGTAGCGAGCGGTCTTGACTCGGACGGTCTTGCCGTCGGCGTTGGTCTCGGTCTTGAGCCAGCGGTCTTGGATGCTGCCTGCCATGAGAGGCGGGGTCCTTTCCCAGCATGGAGCAGGGGCAGCCGTTGAACGGCTGCCCCTGACGGTGTGTGAGGTTGCGTCAGGCCGCGACGCGGTCGACGTTCTTGAGCTGAGTGACGTAGGCCCCTACTTCGGCGGGGTCGTAGCGAACGTGCTTACCGACGCGGAAGCCGGGAGGACCGGTGCGCTTCCTGCGCCACTGGTAGACGGTTTCGAGGGGGACGCCGAAGATCTCGGCGATGTCGTCGGGAGTGAGGTACCGGTCGAGGACACCGCTGCGGAGGGTGGCGCGGGGGTCGGGTTGAGCGGAACGGGTTCGGCTCATGGGGTCCTCAGAGGTTGAGTCGCGTTGGCTTCGGGGGTGTCTCGGACTCCGCGTGTGTCCGAGGTGCGGATTTCTGCGTCATTGCGTCATCAGCGTCATTCATGCTTTTGACCTGCGGTTTTGTGTGACGCAGCGGCTAGGGGGTGCGTCATCGGCGCGTCATGAGCTGTGTCATCGCATGACGCAGATGACGCAGGATGACGCAGAGGCCGCCGTCTGCGTCATGCCTCTTGCCGCAGGTCAGGGGCCGTTTTCTCGTCCGCATGACGCAGATGACGCAGCGTCTTCCCTCTTAGGACAAAAGAGGGGGTGTCTGTTGTAGTTCGGTGGCGCCTCAAAGCGTGAAGAAGGAGCCGCTTCGCGGCGCGACCCTTGGGCGGCGTTCCGCCGAACAGCAAGAGGAGCACGCCTCGGCCCTGGTGCTCTTCTTGCTTGTCCAGGCGAGCGGCGTTCGCGGGTCAGGCCAGCCGCTTCTGCTCGTGTGGGGGCGGGGTGGCCGGGCGGGTCATTTCGAGGTAGCGGCCCTCGCTGGTGCGGCCGGTGTCGATGAGGACACCACGAGCGGCAAGCGTCGGCTGGAGGCGCTTGAGCCGGTCGGAGAGGACTTTGCCCGTGGTCGGCCAGCCCTTGGGCAGGGCACGCAGTTCATCGCCGCTGTAGAGGCGACTGAGGCAGTGCAGCCACTCGGTAGACGTCATCCGCTGCTCGCCGCCCGGCTCGATGGTGTCGGCATGCCTGAGAACGGTCTGCGCGAGGAGATCGCCCTCGATCACGTCGTCGTTCAGGTCGTCCAGACTGGCCCGGTAGGCGGTGAGCGCCCCCAGGCCGGTTGCCGCATCGAGCTGCGCGCACAGGTGCGCGAAGTCTGCCATCCGCAGGTCGGTGGGGGTTTCCGCCTCAACCGCGCGGATCTTGACAGTGAGGTCAAGGAGAGAGCCGAGAACGACGGGCAGAACTTCCGCGTACTCCGTCCAGAGTTCTGCCTCGGTGCGCCGGACGCGGGGCCGCTCCAGTCGCAGCGGCAGGAGCCGTTCCGCCAGGTCGGGCCGGATGACTCCCACATCGATCCCGGTCAGGAGCAGGGGGCGGCGGTAGCGAGCGCGGAACACGTCCCCGTCGGTGAAGAGGGCGCGCTTGACGTTCTCGGCGCCGGTGACGATGCAGCACATGGCGTCGGACAGGTCCGGCGTCATGTGGGAGAGGTTGTCCAGGGCGGTGACCCATCCGGCCGCCACCGCCGCGATCAGGTTCTCCTCGTCCTTCGGCGCGCGGCGCAGGTCACCGCTCATGCCCTCGATGATCCGCACGAGCATCCGGCCGCCGGTGGACTTCCCCGCGCCCTGCGGTCCGGTGAGGAACGGCGCGGGAACGGGCACGGACGGCCCGAGGCAACCGACCAGCCAGGCGATAGCCAGGCACTCGGTCTCTGCGTTGGCGAAGTTGCACAGGCGGAGCAGGAGGTCGATGCCCTTGCCGTCGGTGTCCTTGGCGGGCAGGGGCAGTTCCCCAGTGAGCTGGGTGCGCCGCCAGCACACCTCGCGCGGGTCGGGAGTGAGGATGTCCCAGCCGGTGGGGTGGATGCGGACGGACTTCCCGTCATCGCGGCCCAGGTCCAGCCACGTCGCCCCGTCGAATCCGGGGGCGACGCGGATGTGGACGGGCTGCACGTCCTCAGACAGCGCGAGCGCTTCGATCAGGTCCAACGCCTCCTTCAACGCGGTCCCGTTGAACACGCCGCGCCCGTCCTTGAACAGGCCGACCATGAGTTCCTGGCGGTGGCTGCCCGTGGTGCCCTGGGAGCGGATCGGACGGGCCACGGGGTGACCGTTCTTCTGCGCGTACACGGTGCCGTCGGGGGTGCGGAAGTACCGGAAGTGCGCCTGTGCGTAGTCGGTGATGATCTCGCGGGCCGGGGTCTTGTCGTCGTCGGACATGGCTACAGTCCCAACCTGGTCAGGGCGTTGGTCCACGCGTCGGTGCAGTGCCGGGCGGTCTCGCCCTTGGCCTGTGCGGCGGTGAAGAGCCGCGCGGTGTGCGCTTCGGTGAGGCAGCCGCACCGGCCGTGCGTGGACAGCACGGCGAGGAACGTGCGGTAGACGGTGGCGTGCACCGCACTGGTGGCCTGGGCGATGCGCTGTTCCGCCATGGCGATGCCACGGTCCAGGTACGTGGGCGTGCGGTGAGGGCACTCCCCGCCCCTGGCCCGTGTGGGCACCGTGAGGGGCTGCGGCGCGGACCGGGGTGTGGCGGGTTTCTGGACGGCCAGGGCGCGCACGGCGTCCGGCAGGTGGGCCATCGTGCCGGAGCCGAATCCGAGCCACCGGGCGTAGGCCATCGTGGACTTGATGTCCACGCCCGGCCGGACCGCGTTCGCGGACTGCATGGCACCGAAGTAGAGCCAGTGCTCGCCGCGCGTGGTGGGCACGGTCTGCGTGGCGGGCAGGTTCGCGCGGGCCCACGCGATCGCGTCGGCGTCGTCCAGGTCCACGACCGTCAACCCCGCCCCGCCCGGGTGGTAGGCGACCGCACTCGCGCACCGCCAGGCGCGCCGCCAGACGCCAGAACCGACGACGTTTGGGTCGGTGGTCGCGGCGGACCACGCGTGGCAGGGCGCCGGGCAGGCGCAGGGGCCGGGGGTCTTCATGTTGGGTCGGCCGCCACAGGCGTTGTTCGCGCAGCGCGTGCAGTTACCGAACGGCACCTTCCCGGCTCGTAACGGCAGCACGGGCACGCCGGAGGCTGCCAGAGAGAGAGCGGTATGCAGGTGCTCTGCCCGAATGGTGGTCGGTTGGGTCATGCTGGAGGTCTCCAGTTCGTGAGTGGCGTGCTGGATTGGCGGCGGCCCCGGTTCTTGGCGGAGTGGGGGCCGCCGTTGTCGTTCACGTGGAGTCGTCAGGCAGCCTGCTGACCAGGCAGGAGACGGCCGTCGGCGGTCCGATGCAGAGCCCCGCCAGCGGTGAGTGCCTTGATCTCCCGGGAGACGGTGCCCTTGTTGAGGCCGGTCGCCTCGGCGATGTCTTTGGCGGTGCGGGCACCGGACTGCACGGCTGCCAGCACCTTGTCCCGGTTGGTCGCCGCCCCAGACGGTGCGGCCGTCTCCTTGACCAGGTGCAGCGGCGTTCGCGGCGACGAATCGCCCGGGGTCTGCTTGGGGGTCCAGATGGACTTGGGCAGGGCGCGCACGCCCGCGTCGTCCAGGGTCCAGGTGCGCAGCATGCGCGGCCCGTAGCCCTTGAGGTAGCCGTGCCCCCGGTACTCGCGGCCGTCGGGGATCTGGTGCGGCGCGTAGTGCGCGCAGTCATCCAGCGCGACCTGGGCCTGAGTCGTACCGGCCACCCGCAGCGAGAACCGCGTCAGGAGGTTCGGCGCGATCAGCTTGTGCACACCCGGCGCACCACCATCGGTCAACGGGTACTGCGTCGCCCACCACAAAACGACACCGCGCGAGCGACCCAGAGAAGACAGCTCGATCAAACGCTGTAGCCGGTCCTTGTCCTTGGTGATCAGGGCCAGGATCACCTGTCCCTCGTCCACGACGACGGTGAGCTGACGGCCGTCCCACACGCTGATGCCGCGCTTCTTCATGTCGACTTTGCGGCGGGTCATCTCCGCGTGCGCCTCGTCCACCGCGTCCGTGATGTCGTCGCGTTCCACGGCGACGCGGCACGCGGACTCCCAGATGTTGGCCTCTTCGCCCTTGCCGTCGATGAGCAGCAGGTCACCGCGCAGGTGGGCGGTGGCCATGAGCGGACGGAACGACCAGGACTTGCCGGTGCCGGAGGCGCCGGAGACCAACAGCCGCTCATCGAACGGGATCAGGACCTCATCACCGGTCTCGGTGTCCAGACCGAGGCTCATCATCATCAGGTCGGACGGGATGCGGTCCGGAGTCCACAGCGAGGAGACGCCCGCGGCTGCCGACCGGGTGGCCAGGGTCAGAACGGCCCACCCGCCGCGCGAGGCGGAGGTGATCCGTATGCGCAGCGCGGTGCGGGCACCCAGCAGCGCCCGGACCGAGTCGGCCTTGTCCGCGAGCGTCTTGACCGTCCACGTGCCATCCAGCCGGATCTCACACCGGATGCCGCCCGGCTCCATGGCGGGAGGCGTGGTGACCGTGCCCGACAGGCCACGGTCGGGGGCGTGCTCGACCCAGTACGACGGGTCGAGCCGCTCCATGAGCTGACGCTCTTCCAGCGACAGCGACTCATCCACCGGCACCCGCAGCCTGCGCCGCCCGAGCGCGAGACCAGCGACATTCGCCCCGATCAGCACAGCCGAGGTGGCGACCGGCCAGACGGTCAGGTGCGAGGTGGACATGAGCGCGGACGCGACAGCACTCGGCATGGCGTGCACCGAGTGCGCCTGGATCGCGCGAGCCTTGAGGGTGCTGGGGTAGTTCACCCGCGCGGCCTTGAGCTTGGCGCGGGTGTCCCGCTCGTGCCTCAAGGCTGCCTTGCTCGCGACACGTGCGGCGCGGCGACCGGCCGCGAACGGATTCTTCGACGCGGCGCGCGCGCTGAGTTGCTGCGACTTGGCGGTGGCGTGCGTGGAACGCGCGGCGTTGTGCTCCTTCTGCGCCGCCATGAGCGCCTTGAGGTGTTCTGGGGTGCGCAGCTTGTCACGCCGGTCTGCCTCAAGGTCCCAGCGGGCCGCGAACGGCACGCACACCGGGGCGAGCGAGTCCAGTGCCGCGTTGGTGGTGTTGGTGGTGGTCGACCATGCTTGCTTCCAGTCCACGAAAGGGTCCTCCAAGACCGTGGATGAGGGCCGGTGCGCCGTTGCGTGGCGTGACCGGCCCGCCCGAGTTGCAGCGGTCGGTGCTGTCGGTTGCGTCGACAGCACCGGTTGAACCCCTGCAACCACATCTGATCTGCGACGTTGCAGAGTTGAGCGGTGGGGAGGGGTGGGGGCCCTACGCGCACGCGCGCGTAGAGCGGCGGAATAACTGGTTGTGCAACCCCCCTCGCGGGGCCCTGAAGGGCCGTTCACGGCCCGGGGGGTCTCCACCCCCACAGAAGGGGGGCCGGACGCGCTGCGGGCCGTCTACGGCCTCCGCCCCTTTCCAGGGAAGGCGGGGGCCGTAGGCCGACGGTGCGGGCTCTGCCGACTCAGTTCTTGGGGCGTGCGAGGCGGAGGGTGATCCCGCCGATGCCGACGGGTCCGGCCACGCTGCCGATGGCGACGGCCGTGTGCACGGCGAAGTCGAGCAGCGCCACGAACATCGCCACTAGACCGAACACCCCCACGACGCCCGCACCTGCGACGATGATGGGGAACAGGTAGTGACGCAGGGGGCGCCCGGTCTGGTCGGTGGTGTGCACGACGATGACAACCGGTTGCCCGGTGGCTTCGGCGCGGCGGTAGGCGTCGGCGGGTATGTGCGGGGCGATGATCCCCGGCGGGTCACGGTGGGCCATCAGGGCTCTCCCTCAGATCAGTTGGGGGCTGCGCAGGGCACGCACGCCCCGAGCGCGGCGGGGATGACGTATCCGGCATCACGTCGGCACAGGGGGCAGGTCCGCCGGGCACGGTTGGCCCTGGCGAGGGCCGCCCGGCGGGCCGGTGTCATCGGCCGGACGGCCTTCGCTCCGTCGATGCGGTAGAGATAGGCGACCAGCGGCCCCCGCGCTCGGCGCGGGCGCTGGAGTTCGGCGGCCACGTCCTGACCACCCGGACGCAGCCCCAGCGCACGGAGCTGCCGACGGGTGGCCAATCCGTCCGGGGCGAGCCGCCACCGGTACACAGGCAGCGAGCCACTGGCCGATGCGGTGGTCATCAGCGGCCCGTGCTAGCCAGGTCAACCGGAACGCCGTTGACCGGCCCGCGCAGCTCGGCATATCGGGAAGAGACCCACCCGACCGACCAGCCGCACAGCTCGGCTGCGGTCCGCACCGACAGGCCCTCGGCATGCGCGGCGGCCACGATGGCGCGCGCGTCGTCCTCGGGCAGCTTGTCCGAGGCGGGGCCGCCGGACAGCAGAGCAGCGCGTTCACGCGCGGCCCGCTCCTCCCGCTCCGCCTGTTCACGGCGCTCACGCTCCAGACGCTCGGCCCGCTCCCGCTCCGCGCGTTCGGCGGCTTCCCGCTCACGGCGTTCACGCTCCCGCTGAATCTGTTCACGCTCACGCTCAAGGCGTTCACGCTCCTCGTGCTCGGCACGCTCACGGGCCTGCTCGCGGTCGCGTTCCTCACGCCGCGCGGCGGCTTCCCGGTCGGCCTGTTCACGGGCCATGCGGGCTTCGTGCTCACGCTGTTCACGGGCCAGCGCCGCCGTGTGCTCGCGTTCCTCACGGGCCCGCCGCGCAGCCTCGTCACGCCGCTCGGCGGCGGCCCGCTCGCGGGCGTCCCGGTCGGTTTGCTGCTTGGCTTCCAGCGCCAGCACGGCGGCGGTGATCGCTCGCCGGTAGGCGAGTCCGGTCTCTGCCGTGACGATCAGCAGCAGCGGCGCGACCGCGTGCACGGCCACGCCCACCAGGTCCTTTTGCAGCGCGGAGTCCGCGACGTTCAGGGCCAGGGTCATGCATCCAGTCATCCACCGCAGGACGATGGGCCACCGTCCGCCGTTGCCCCCGAGGCGGGCCAGCACCGCGTCCAGGCGGACCACGATGACCACGGCGGCATCCACGACAAGCGGCAGGATGGGCGCGGTCCAGTCCCACCGTTCGGGGGTGTGCGCGGCGGCGAGCGGGGTGACGGTGAGGATCGAGTAGAGCATCGCGCCCGCCACGATCAACCACGTGCCGACCGACAGCGCGCGCTCGGCTGAACGGATCTGAACGGCGTTCACGCGCTCACCTCCGGCAGTGAACGGACCCGGATCGCAGCGATCAGCACGACCGGGGAAGCGGGGTCATTGGGGATCTCGCTGTCCTCGGTCCACGTCCACTCAGCGCCCGCTACCGGCTCGAACCCGAGCAGGCTGAGCGCGTCCGTACGGTCCGTGAACGTCGGGACCGAGCGCCCGAACCGATGCTCGGGCCACTGCTCGGTCGTGTTCAGCAGCGCCACGTACAGACGCCAGCGGCCCTGTCGGACGGACATCTGCGCGGTGAACTCCCGCGCGCTCTTCTGTCCGCTCACGCCGCGCCACCCCAGTGCGCGTCCGTGGCCTGGTTCACCAGCGCGGTGAGCAGTCGGCGGCGGGCCCGGCGGATACGCCGGATATCCAGCTCCGTCGGCGTGCGGTCGAGGGTGATGATCTGCGCGTCCAACAGGTCGACATCCGCGAGGATCGCGGGCATCTCCTCCTCGATCGCGTCCAGCTCGGCGTTCGTCGGCTCCATGAAGTCGGCGAACGCGGTAACAGCGTCCTGAACAGTAACGATGTGTTCCATTGGGTCGTGTGTCCTTCCACAGGTGAACGGCCCGAACAGCGGCCCCGGTGTTCCAGCACCGGGGCCGCGCGCCGTTGAAGTCGGTAGATCCGGCTCCCCTCAGCGCTGCTCGTACGAGACGAGCAGCGGAGGCAACCGGCCGCCGCACGGATGCGGCGGAAGTCAGAGATGCGCGGGCCTGAGCCGCGCTGGACACCTTTTGCGGGAGGTGACGGCCCGTACTGCGCGATATGGATCTGTGCCTCAGTCCCGCTCCTCCGAGGAATCGCATCCCGGTCTCTTCGCACGGCGTGGGTGCCCTTGGGCAGATCCGTTCTTTTGAGTCGGCACGTGTCCCTGACGGGAGATGACCGACTGGTCTCCGCTCACCTCGGCTGGTTTGGTCACGGCCGTCGTGTCTGTGGCGGATCACGCTGTTGAGTTTTCGGCGCAGGCGGGCACACTTGGAGGTGTTACACCACCTGCTCAGCTTGTTGGTACAAGCCGATGCAGTGATGCTGCACCGACGGACAGTGATGCGTCAAGGGGTTAGGGACTGCATGTACCAACAAGTTGCGCGAGTGCGTCATGATGGGGCCATGAACAAGCAGCCGAAGTACCGGCAAGTGGCCGACGTCCTACGCCGCGAGATCGTCAACGGCACCCATGCGCCTGGATCGCGGCTGCCCTCTGAGAACGACCTACAGCAGCGCTTCGACGCGTCGCGGAACACCATCCGCAATGGGCTGAGTCTGTTGGTCAGTGAGGGGCTGATCTCGTCCAGTCAGGGACTCGGATACGAGGTCAAGTCGCATGAGGTGTTCGAGCTCAACGCGTCTCGCTTCGAGAACCTGACATTTCCGCAGAACGGCGACGCGTACAACACGGACGTGACGAACGCGGGGCGCCGCCCGCACCAGACGTTCCGTGTCGAGATGCTGCCTGCGTCGCAGGAGATCGCTGAGCGACTGAAGATCGAGCCGAGTACGAAGACGGTATTGCGGTTCTGTCATCGCTATGTGGACGACGTTCCATGGTCCACACAAGCGACCTACTATCCATCGTGGCTGGTAGACGAGTCGCCGCGACTGGCTGAGCCGGGCGACATCGCTGAGGGCACGACACGCTATCTCGCTTCCCGGGGTATCGAACAGGTCGGGTACTTCGACGAGATCGCGGCTCGAATGCCCACGCCTGAGGAGGCTCGCCTACTGGAGATTGGAGCCGGTGTGCCGGTCATGCTCTGGACCCGAACGGGCTACTCGCCGGATCGCCCCATCCGATGCACGATCACGACGTTTCGGGGCGACCTGAACCGGATGAACTACGAGATCGGCGAACTGTCCGCCCGAATCGAGAACGCGTGATCATCTCTCTCGCGGAGCCGCACGACGTGGCCAAGCTGCTGGCCTTCCGGGAGGAGGCCGCAGCTTGGCTTGCCCGTCTCGGCACCGACCAGTGGCGACGCCCCTATCCCGCTGACAAGCTGCTGGAGACCATCGAGGCAGGGACTGTCTTCATGGTTGTGGACGGCGATGCGACGGTCGCGACCATCACTCTGACTCCCGACGCAGAAGCGGGGCTCTGGACAGAGCAGGAACTCGCGGAGCCCTCTCTGTTCATCAACAAGCTCACTGTGGCGCGCACGCATGCCGGGGCGAACGTCGGGGGGCGCCTGCTCGATTGGGCGGGGGATCGGGCCTATGAGGCCGGAGCCAAGTGGCTCCGTCTGGACGCGTGGACGACTAACGAGGGGCTTCAGGCGTACTACCTTCGGCAAGGCTTCGAGCATGTTCGGACAGTCCTTGAGGGAGTGGCCGTGAACGGCGGCCCTCGGGTGTCTGGCTGGCTTGCTCAGCGCCCAACACGTCCTGCTGAGCACGGTTTCACGGACGACACCCCCAAGCCGGGAGGGGGCTGCTCTTCTTCGTGAGTGAGGCCCGGGGCGAGACCGCCGGGCCCTCTCTGGGCCCTCCGAGGTCGACCGCCGACGACCAACAACGACCAACAACGACGGCCCAACCGCTGGTCAGCCGAGGTGTGCGGCCCGCTGACCAGGGGCGAAAAACGGGCCCGCCAGACCCAGGGCGAGAAGCGACATTCCACGGGAGCGGCGCATACTTCTATATTGTTTGATTAATCACCTGTGGGGAGCACGCCTCATACCCCTGATGGAGCACCGGCGACGCCGTCGAGGCCGCCCGGCGCCCCCGCCGGTGCCCCGCGTCCACCGCGGGAGCCGCCCGCGTCATGCTGACCGAGGCTCCACGGAACACGCGCGCCGGGTGCTCCGTCGGAGCACCCGGCGCGCGTGTGTCCAGCAGCCCCGCGTCGGCCTCTTCGGCACGCATGCGTCATGCTGCGGCTGAACTCAGGGGCGGAAGGACGAGATCGCCCATCGGGCGCGATCCCCACTTCCTCACGAGAACGGCCCCCGGCCGCGTTTCCGCGGCTCGGGGGCCGTTTGCCCAGTGTGGCGGCGCCAGGATTCGAACCTGGGTAGGCTAAGCCGACGGATTTACAGTCCGCTCCCATTGGCCACTCGGGCACACCGCCTGGGATGTGGCCAGGCGCTCCGCTTGCGCGTCGCTGCTCCCTGGCAACGACGTAAACAATACCTGATGCGGAGGGGTGGTTCGCCACCCGGTTGATCGCCTCTGGATCATGGCCGAGATCGCTAGGCTGGCTGATGCGGTCCGTGGGGCCGTGCCACTGACGGATCTACGTACGAGGAGCCAACTCAAGATGGCCGACTCCAGTTTCGACATCGTCTCGAAGGTCGAGCGGCAGGAGGTCGACAACGCTCTCAACCAGGCGAGCCGCGAGATCTCCCAGCGCTACGACTTCAAGAACGTCGGCGCCTCGATCGAGTGGTCGGGCGAGAAGATCGAGATGCGTGCCAACTCCGAGGAGCGGGTGAAGGCGATCCTCGATGTCTTCCAGTCCAAGCTGGTGAAGCGCGGGATCTCGCTCAAGTCGCTGGACGCGGGCGAGCCGCAGGCGTCGGGCAAGGAGTACAAGATCTTCGCTTCGCTGCAGGAGGGGATCACGCAGGAGAACGCGAAGAAGGTCGCCAAGATCATCCGCGATGAGGGGCCGAAGGGCGTCAAGGCGCAGGTGCAGGGCGAGGAGCTGCGGGTGACATCCAAGAGCCGGGACGATCTCCAGTCGGTGATCGCGCTGCTCAAGGGCAAGGACTTCGACTTCGCGCTCCAGTTCGTGAACTACCGCTAGCCCGTCCGACCTGCGCGAACGCCATCACGCAGAGTTCGTGGGGGCACAACGGGGCATATCGCCGAGCGGAGTCTCAGCCGGTGTCCTCGTTGTGCCCTCGGTCGCGCTCGGTCCTCGTCCGAGGTCGGGCAGCAGCACGTCGTGGAGGTCCGCTCCGCCACCTGGGCGCGCGGCCCGCCCGTCCAGGCGCCCGACAGTGATGGCTTCTGGTGGCGTCACGTAGTGCTCCTCGGACGGTCGCGCGGAACCGATGCCGCGCGGGGCGGCACGCGGGAACGGTACGGCACGCGTGGGCTGTTCGGCTCGCACGTACCTCTGGGCCGTGGCGTGGTCGACCTCGAACGGTCCGGCGAAGCGGCCCAGTTGTTCCTGTGGCGAAGCACTGCGCTGAGCGAGCGGCGGGCCCGAGCCACCCGCGCTCAGCGGCCCGCGAAGGGCTGGTCGGTCGGGACGATCTCGTGGCCGAGGGGGGTGAGGGAGATCGGGATCAGCTTGAAGTTGGCCAGGCCCAGGGGGATGCCGATGATCGTCAGGCACATCGCGACACCGGTGATGATGTGCCCGAGGGCGAGCCACCAGCCCGCGAGGACGAGCCAGAGGACGTTTCCGACGCAGGAGGGGGCGCCCGCGTCGCGGCGGGGGACGGCCATGCGGCCGAAGGGCCACAGGGCGAAGCCCGCGATGCGGAACGAGGCGATGCCGAAGGGGATGCCGATGATGGTGATGCACAGCAGCAGACCGGCCAGCACATAGCCGAGGGCCATCCAGAGGCCCGCGAAGACCAGCCAGATGATGTTCAGGATCGTCTTCATCGCTGGTCGCCTGCCATCTGCTCGAGCCGGGCGATGCGCTCCGCCATGGGCGGGTGGGTGGAGAAGAGCTTGGACATGCCGCCACCGGCTCCGAAGGGGTTGGCGATCATCATATGGCCGGCGGTCTCCAACCGGGGCTCGGGGGGCAGCGGGAGCTGCCTGGTCCCGGCGTCCAGCTTGCGCAGGGCGCCGGCGAGGGCGAGGGGGTCGCCGGTGAGCTGGGCACCGGCGGCGTCCGCCTCGTACTCGCGGGAGCGGCTGACGGCGAGCTGGATGAGGGAGGCCGCCAGCGGGCCCAGGATCATGATCAGCAGCATGCCGAGGAAGCCGGGGCCCTCGTCGTCGTCGGACCGGCCGAAGGGGATCAGCCAGGCGAAGTTGACCAGGAACATCACCACGGTGGCGAGGGCGCCCGCGATCGACGAGATGAGGATGTCGCGGTTGTAGACATGGCTCAGCTCATGGCCGATGACACCGCGCAGCTCACGCTCGTCGAGCAGCCGCAGGATGCCGTCGGTGCAGCACACCGCGGCGTTCCGCGGGTTGCGGCCGGTCGCGAAGGCGTTGGGCGCCTCGGTCGGGGAGATGTAGAGGCGGGGCATGGGCTGGCGGGCGGCCGTGGAGAGCTCGCGGACCATGCGGTAGAGCTGAGGGGCCTCGAATTCGCTGACGGGGCGGGCGCGCATGGCGCGAAGGGCCAGTTTGTCGCTGTTCCAGTAGGCGTAGGCGTTGGTCGCCAGGGCGACGAAGACCGCGATGATCAGTCCCGTGCGGCCGAAGAGGCTGCCGATGACGATGATGAGCGCGGACAGTCCCCCGAGGAGTACGGCGGTCTTCAGCCCGTTGTGCCGGCGGTGCACGGTACGCCCTCCCAAGTAGTGCCGCGGGGGAACCTTCGGTGGGTGTCTCCACCTTCCAGTGGACCCTCCCGAACTGGTCAACGCCAGGTGAGGGCCACTAGTTCCCTTGTGCACGCGGTCGCGGGCCGCCGGCCGGTGAGGATCAGATCACAGCAGGGTGCCCGAGGCGAAGCGGAGCACGAGCTGAGGGGCGCCGGACAGGACGATGCCGAGGGCGGCGGCCAGGCCGATGGCGGCGGTGAGCGGGACCGCCGCCGTCCGGGTGACCGCCACCTCCCCGGCGGGCGTCTCCGCCGCGGCCGTCCGGGGGGTGGGGGCCGGGGCGCGGAAGAGCGTCGCCGTCCACTGAAGGTAGTAGTAGAGCGCGATCACCACGTTCACGGCCATCACCACGGCCAGCCAGCCCAGCCCGGCGTCGACGGCCGCGGAGAAGACGGCCACCTTGGCGAAGAGCCCGATGACGCCCGGGGGCAGCCCGGCCAGGCAGAGCAGGAAGAAGCCGAGGGCGAGGGCCGCGGCCGGGCGGGCGGCGTAGAGGCCGCGGTAGTCGGTGAGCCGGTTGCCCGGGCTGGTACGGGCCACCAGGGCGGCCACGGCGAACGCGCCGAGGTTCACGGCCGCGTACATCAGGGCGTAGGCAACCGTGGAGCCCACGGCGTGGGAGATGTCCCGCGCGCTGTCCCCGTATCCGGCGGCGGCGATCGGCACCAGCAGATAGCCCGCCTGCGCCACGGAGGACCAGGCGAGCAGCCGGACGGCGCTGAAGGCGCGCTCGGGGCGCTGGCGCAGCGCGGCGGCGTTGCCCGCGGTCATGGTCAGCGCGGCGAGGACGGCGACCACCGGGCCCCACACATCGGCGTAGGACGGGAAGGCGAGGACGGTCACCAGGATGAGGCCGGAGAACCCCACCGCCTTGCCGACGACGGACAGATAGGCGGCCACCGGGACCGGCGCGCCCACATAGGTGTCCGGCACCCAGAAGTGGAAGGGGACGGCCGCGGTCTTGAACGCAAAGCCCACCAGGGTGAGCACGACGCCCGCCTGGGCGAGCGTGTCGAGCCGTGGATCGACGTCGGTGAGGCCCTCGGCGATCCGGGACAGATGGAGGCTGCCGGTGGCGGCGTAGACGAAGCTGACGCCGAGCAGCATCACGGCGGTCGCGGTGACCGAGGAGAGGAAGAACTTCAGCGCGGCCTCGGAGGAGAGGCGGTCGCCGCGGCGCATGCCGACCAGGGCGAAGGCCGGGAGGGAGGCCACCTCCAGGGCGATGACGAGGGTCGCCAGATCGCGCGAGGCGGGCAGCAGGGCCGCGCCGGAGGCGGAGGACAGCAGCAGGAACCAGAACTCGCCCGCGGGGAGTTTGAGATCGGCGACGTTGCTGATGGACAGCAGCGCGGTGAGCAGCGCCCCGCCGAGCACCAGGAACTGGACGACGAGCGCGAAGCTGTCGGCCGTGTAGCTGCATACGTCGGCGTCGGAGGTCAGGCAGAAGGTGGAGCGGTCGCCGTCCAGCAGCGGCAGCAGGCTGAGCGCGGCCAGGGCGAGGCCCCCGACGGCCAGCCAGCCCAGGAGGGGCTTGCGGCGCTCGGGCAGGAAGAGGTCGGCGACGAGGCAGACCAGGGCGGCCACGGCGGCGAGGGTGGGCGGGGCGATGGCGAGCCAGTCGACCGACTGGACCAGGCTGCCGGCCAGCGCCGTGGAGTCCGCGGCGAGCCCGGAGGGGCCCGGGGCGATCGGGGTCATCACTTGCCTCCCGCGAGGAGCTGCTGCACGGCCGGGTCGCTGAGGCCGAGGAGGGCCGCGGGCCACAGTCCGGCGAGGACGGTGAGGGCCACCAGGGGGCTCCAGGCGGCGGCCTCGTGGCCGCGGACGTCGGCCAGGGCGGGCCGTGCGGCCCCGGGTTCGGCGGGGTGCTGTCCGGGCTCGGCGGGGTGGTCGCCCATGCATACGCGCCGTACGACGACGAGCATGTACGCGGCGGTCAGCAGGGTGCCGAAACCGGCGAGCGCCATGAAGGTGAGGTACGCCGGGCGGCTGAGGCCGTCGGCGGGGTCGAACGCGCCGAACATGGCGAGCATCTCGCCCCAGAACCCGGCGAGCCCGGGCAGCCCCAGCGAGGCGACGGCGCCGAAGGCGAGCAGTCCGCCCAGGCGCGGCGCGCGCCCGTAGAGGGCCGCGCCGGTGGTGCCCGAGAGCTGGTCGAGGTCGGTGGTGCCGGTGCGGTCCTTGAGCGCGCCGACGAGGAAGAACAGCAGCCCGGTGATCAGGCCGTGGGCGATGTTGGCGAACAGCGCGCCGTTGACCCCGGTGGGGGTGAGGGTCGCGATGCCCAGGAGCACGAAGCCCATGTGGCCGACGGAGGAGTAGGCGATCAGCCGCTTGAGGTCGCCCCTGGCCCCGGTGCGGGCGAGCGCCAGACAGGCGAGCGATCCGTAGAGGATGCCGACGACGGCGAACGCGGCGAGGTAGGGCGCGTAGGTGTGGGCGCCGTCGGGGGTCATCGGCAGCACGATGCGGACCAGCCCGTAGGTGCCCATCTTGAGCAGGACGCCCGCCAGGAGGACGGAGCCGACCGTGGGGGCGGCGGTGTGGGCGTCGGGCAACCAGCTGTGCAGCGGCCACATCGGGGCCTTGACGGCCAGTCCCACGATGATGGCCAGGGCGGCGATCAGCTGAGTGGTGTGGCCGAGTCCGGAGCCGCCCGCGCCGGAGGCGCTATCGGATGCAGGGGCGGCGAGGGCCACCATGTCGAAGGTGCCGCCCTTGAGGCCGACGAGGAGGAGGCCGAGCAGCATGACGACGGAGCCGAGCAGGGTGTAGAGGATGAACCGCCAGGCGGCGCGCTCCCGTTCGGCGCCTCCCCATCGGTTGATGAGGAAGTACATCGGGATGAGCACCGTCTCGAAGGCCAGGAAGAACAGCATCAGGTCCAGGACCGCGAAGCTGGCGAGGGTGCCGCCCTCCAGGAGCAGCAGCAGCGCGACGAACGCCTTGGGCGACGGCCCGGCGGGCTGGTTGTAGTAGCCGTAGAGCGCGCAGAGGAAGGTCAGCAGCGCGGTCAGCACCAGCAGCGGCAGCGAGACGCCGTCCACCCCGAGGTGGATCCGGATGTCCAGCGCCGGGATCCAGCTGACGTCGGTCTGCGCCTGCATCCTGGCCGGGTGGCCGTGGTCGAACCCGATGGCCAGGGCGACGGTGGCGGCCAGCACCGCACCGGTGACGGTCACGCCGTGCCGGAGCACGGCCTGCCGGGGGTCGCGGCCGCGCAGCCCGGGCGGGGCCGGGAGCAGGGCGGCGACGGAGCCGAGCAGCGGCAGTACGACGACGGCCAGGAGCAGGACGTGCAGGGCGGTGTGGTTCACGGGTCAGGCTCCCGCTGCGACGAGGACGGCGGCGACGGCCAGGACGAGGGAGCCCGCGAGCAGTGCGCCGAGATAGGTCTGCACATTGCCGTTCTGGGCGCGGCGGACGGCCGCGCCGAACAGGCCCGGCGCACCGGCCGCGCCGCGCACATAGGTCTCCACGACCTCGCGGTCGAGGAAGCGGACGAGACCGGCGGCGGCGCGCACGGGGCGGACGAACAGCGCGCTGTAGAGGGCGTCGAGGTGGAAGCCGGTGGCCGCGTGGCGGTGCAGCGGGCCGAGCAGCAGGCGGCCGGGGTCGGCCGGGTCGGCCGCCGCCGCGACGGAGCCGTAGGCGGCCTCGTGGGTGGCGATGGCCTCGGCCTCGGAGACGGCGTCGGCGGCGTCCGGGTGGGCGGCCACCGCGCCGAGCGGGAGACGGGCGGCGCGGGCGGAGGTGTGCCGCCAGGCGCCGTACATCACCAGCGCTCCGGCGAGGGCCGCCCCGGTGCCCAGGACGGAGGTGGTGAGGGTCGGGGTGAGGCTCCCGCCGTCGAACCAGTCCGGCAGGACGCCGTAGGTCAGGCCGAGCCCGGCGGTGGGCAGGAAGAGCACCCACAGCACCGCGTTCATGGCGACCGGCTGCCTGCCGTGGTCCGGGGCGGGCTCGCCCTTGCCCTGGAAGGCCATCAGCCACAGCCGGGCGGCGTACCCGGCGGTGAGCAGGGCGGTGAGCAGCCCGGCGACGAGCACGGTCCAGCCGACGCCCTCGGGGACGTCCGTGGTGTGGCCGGTGGCGGCGTGCTCGGCGGCGCCGAGGACGGCCTCCTTGGAGAAGAAGCCCGCGAAGGGCGGGAGGGCGGCGAGCGCGAGCAGGGCGACCGTCACGGTCCAGAAGGCGTCGGGGATCCGCTTGGTGAGGCCGCTCATCCGGGACATGGCGGAGAGCGAGTTGGTCCCCGCGGCGTGGATGATCAGGCCGGCGCCGAGGAAGAGGAGCGCCTTGAACGCGCCGTGCGCGATGAGGTGGAAGACGGCGGCGCCGCGGTCGCCGACGGCCAGCGCACCGGTCATGTAGCCGAGCTGGCCGACGGTCGAGTAGGCGAGGACACGTTTGATGTCGTCCTGGGCGAGCGCGGCGAGCGCCGAACCGACCATGGTGACGGCCGCCGTGGCGGCGAGCACGGCCAGCGCGGCGGCGGAGGAGAGGAAGACGGGCAGCAGCCGGGCGATGAAGTAGACACCGGCCGCGACCATGGTCGCGGCGTGGATGAGCGCGGAGACCGGGGTGGGACCGGCCATCGCGTCGGGCAGCCAGGTGTGCAGCGGGAACTGCGCGGACTTGCCCGCGACCCCCGCGAGCAGCAGCAGCGCGATCAGGGTCGGATGGTCCAGCGGCGCACCGGAGTCGGAGGTGAGCCGGGTGACGATCCCGCTGATGCGATACGTTCCCGTGTCGCCCGCGAGCACGAAGAGGCCGATCAGGAAGGGGACATCGCCCAGCTTGGTGACCAGGAACGCCTTGAGGGAGGCGGAGCGGGCGGCCGCGGTCTCCCAGTAGTGGCCGACCAGGAAGTACGAGCAGATGCCCATGATCTCCCAGCCGACCAGCAGCACGATGAGGTCGTCGGAGTAGACGACGAGCAGCATCGCGGAGGTGAAGAGGGAGACCAGCGCGGCATAGGAGGGGTAGCGCGGGTCGTCGCGCAGATAGCCGGTCGAGTAGATCTGGACGCAGCAGGCCACGACGCCGACGAGGACGGCGACCAGGGCGGCGAAACCGTCGACGTTCAGGGCGAGGTCGATGGGGACCGAGCCGGTGTCGGCCAGCCGGGTCGAGGCGTGGAGGGGCGCGGTCCCGGAGCCCGCTCCCCCGCCCTGGCGTACGGCGACGAGCACGGCGAGCGCGGCCGCGGCCAGGGTGGGCAGTACGGCGAGCGGGCGGACGAAGCCGGGGGCGCGGCGGCCCGCCCCGAGACCCGCCAGGGCGCCGAGGAAGGGCAGCAGGGGGACGAGAACGGCGGCGGTCGTGGTCGTCACGCGGTCTGCCTCCGAACGGGAGTTGCCTGGTCGGCGCCGTTGTCAGTGGGGGCTGTCACGCTGTCGTCAGCGGGGGTGCCGGACGGAGGGGGGTCGGCGAGGTCCCGGAGCCGGTCGACGTCGGCGGTGCCGCGGTTGCGGTGGACGAGGAGGACGATGGCGAGACCGATGCCGATCTCGGCGGCGGCGATGGCGATGGTGAACAGGGTGAGGGCCTGGCCCGCGTGCAGGGTGTCGCGGAGCCAGACGTCGAAGGCGACGAGGTTGAGGTTGACGGCGTTGAGCATCAGCTCGACCGACATCAGCACCAGGATCGCGTTGCGGCGGGCGAGCACGCCGTAGAGGCCGGTGCAGAAGAGGAGGACGGCGAGGACGGCGGGGTAGGCGAGGTGCATCAGCGCTTCTCCTTGCCGCTGTTGGTTCCACCGGTACCGGCGTTCCTGTCGCCGCTCTTGCGGGACAGGACGATCGCGCCGACGAGCGCGGCGAGCAGCAGTACGGACAGCGCCTCGAACGGCAGCACCCAGTACCGGAAGAGGCTCGCCCCGGAGACGGCGGTGGAGCCCTGTACGCCCTTGTCGAGGTCGATCCAGGTGGTCCGGAAGGCGTCCACGACCACCCAGACCAGCGCGGCCGCCGCGGCGAGGGCCACCGCGAGCGCGGCCGGGCGGTTGCCCGAATCGGCGTCCGGCGAGCGGCCGATGGGCGCCTTGGTGAGCATCAGCCCGAAGAGGAGGAGGACCACGACGGAGCCGACGTAGATCAGCACCTGCACCCAGGCGATGAACTCCGCCGTCAGCAGCAGGTACTCCACGGCGAGACCGCCGAGCGCGACCACCAGCCAGAGGGCGGCGTGCACCAGCTGCTTGGTGGTGACGGTGACGACGGCCGCGCCGAAGGTGGCGAGGCCGACCAGGAGGAAGGCGATCTCGACACCCGTGGGCGACAGGAAGCCGTGGCCGCCGGCGGCCAGACCGTGCCCGGCGAGCTCGCGGCCGGTGGCTGCCGCGAGCGAACCTGCGGAACTCACGATGCGGCTCCGTTCGCGCCGGGGGTGTCGCCGTTGGTGCCGCCGTCGGCATCGGGGGACGCGGCGGCTTCGGCGGCCGCGGCCGCCTCCGCGGCGGCCAGCTTGTCGGCGGCCTTGCGGGCGGCGGCGAGCTCCTTCGGCTCCTCCGCGGCCGGATCGAGCGCGGGCGGTGCGGGCACCGTCCACATCCACTCGCGGAGCTTGTCCCGCTCATGGGTGAGCTCGCGGATGTCGGTCTCGGCGTACTCGAACTCCGGCGACCAGAACAGCGCGTCGAACGGGCACACCTCGATGCAGATTCCGCAGTACATGCACAGCGCGAAGTCGATGGCGAACCGGTCCAGCACGTTCCGGCTGCGCTCGCGCCCGCCGGGGGCGGCCGGGGGCACGGTCTCCTTGTGGGAGTCGATGTAGATGCACCAGTCCGGGCACTCGCGGGCGCAGAGCATGCAGACCGTGCAGTTCTCCTCGAACAGCCCGATCACCCCGCGGGTGCGGGGCGGCAGTTCGGGCTGTGCGTCCGGATACTGCGCGGTGTGCGACTTCCGGGTCATCGTGCGGAGGGTGACGGCCAGGCCCTTGGCCAGACCGGAACCGGGAATGCCCATCAGGAGATCACCACCTTGATGACGCCGGTGAAGGCGATCTGGGCCAGGGAGAGCGGGATGAGGCAGGTCCAGGCGAACCGCTGGAGCTGGTCCTCGCGCAGCCGGGGATAGGTCACCCGCAGCCAGATCACCACGAAGGCGAGGACGGCCGTCTTCAGCAGGGTCCACAGCCAGCCGAGGTCATCGGCGAACGGGCCGTGCCAGCCACCGAGGAAAAGCACGGTGGTCAGCCCGCACAGGATCACGATGCCCGCGTACTCGGCGAGCAGGAACAGCGCGAAGCGCAGCCCGGTGTACTCGGTGTACGCACCGAAGATGATCTCGGAGTCGGCCACCGGGGCGTCGAACGGCGGACGTTGCAGCTCGGCGAGGCCCGCGGTGAAGAACACCACCCCGCCGACGATCTGCCACGGCACCCACCACCACTCGAAGGCGTCGAGGATGCCGGGCAGCGAGACCGTGCCCGCGGCCATCGCCACGGACGCCGCGGTGAGCAGCATCGGCAGTTCGTAGGCCATCAGCTGGGCGGCCGTCCGCAGGCCTCCGAGGAGCGAGAACTTGTTGGCCGAGGCCCAGCCCGCCATCAGCGAGCCCAGGACGCCGACGCCCATCACGGCGAGCACGAAGAAGATCCCGGCGTCCACGAACTGGCCGACGGCGCCCTCGGCGGGGCCGATCGGGATCGCGACGAGCACCAGGAGGTACGGGAGCAGGGCGACGGCGGGCGCGAGCTGGAAGATACGCCGGTCGGCCCCGTTCGGGACGACGTCCTCCTTCTGCGCGAACTTCACACCGTCCGCCACGAGCTGGGCCCAGCCGTGGAAGCCGCCCGCGTACATGGGTCCGAGGCGGCCCTGCATATGGGCCATCACCTTGTGCTCGGTCTGCCCGACGACCAGCGGGAGGACCAGGAAGGCCAGCAGCAGGGCGAGCAGTCGCAGTGCGACGTCGAGGACGTCGTTCACCCGGTGCCTCCTGGCTGGTCGTCGGTGGTGTTCTCGTCGGCGCGGTGGTCCTCGCCGGACGGGCGGGGTTGTTCCTCGGCTTCCGGTTTCCCGGACGTGGCGCGGTCCGGCGCCGCCTCGGCCGTGTCCGGCGCCGCCTCGGCCGGCGCCGCCTTGTCGCCCGGGGCTTCGTCGTCGTGCGCCGGACGGGCATGGTGCCAGGGGGCGTCGGACGACCGTGTCCGGCGCGCGGGCTGCTCCGGCGCGGCCGGGGCAGCGGCGTCCGCCGCCGGGGTCTCGGGGGTCTCCGCGCGCCGGCTCGCCGAGCCCCCACCGGCGCTGCGTACCCGGCGGGCCGGGCGCTCGGCCGGGGCCGCCGCGTCCGGGGCCGCCGCGTCCGGGGCCGCCGTTTCGCGCTGACTGGCCGAGCCCCCGCTCGCGGTGCGGGTGCGCCGCACCGGGCGCTCGGCGGTACCCGCCGGGGTCTTTGCCGTCGGTTCGGCGGCAGCGGCCGCCGTCTGCCGGCCGGCCGAGCCCGCGCTCGCGGTGCGGGTGCCGCGCGCGGGGCGTTCGCCCGCCGCTCCACCCGCCGCACGGGCGCCACGGGCCGGACGGGCCGGGGCGGGCGGCAGCTGGCCCTTGAGCGGCCCCCACTCGTTGGGGTCGGGAACGCCCGGCGGCAGCATCTGCCGCCGCTTGGGGCCGCCGTGGTCGGACTCCCCCGGCTCCTTCGCGCCCGGCCATGCCTTGGCGACCCGGGCCGCCAGCACGAAGTCCTTGCGCAGCGGATGGCCCTCGAACCCGTCGGGGAGCAGCAGCGGTGCCAGATGGGGATGGCCGGTGAAGCCGATCCCGAACATCTCGTGGGTCTCGCGCTCGTGCCAGACCGCACCGGCGTAGACGCCGGTGGCGGTCGGCAGGGTGGGCGCGTCGTGCGGCACGGTGGTGCGGACCAGCAGGGTGCGCACCGCCGGGCCCGGGCCCGCGGGGCCCGCGAGCGCGACGACGTACGCGGCCACGCGGAAGCCCTGGCCCGGCTCGTCGACCGCGCTCAGCCAGTCGAAGTAGGTGCAGCCGAGGGTGTCGCGGGCCGTCTCCAGCGCCGTGGTCCAGGAGTCGGCGGGAACGTCGACGGTGAGCAGGCCGTAGGCCTCCTCCGCCGTGGCGCCCTCGCCGAACAGCTCGGCTGCGGACCGCGGCAGCCAGCCCACGGGCGGCGCGGCCGGGGTCCCGGCTGTCCGCGCCGTCTCCTCCGAGGGCTCCATGGGTTCGGGTCGCTGCTCGGTCATCGGGTGTCTTCCTGCGCCGGAGGCTGCGGCGGCTGCTGCGGAGGCGTGACCAGGCCGCTGCGGAGCGCGGCCGTGGAGGGACGGCCCGCGGCGGCGTCCGCTCCGTAGCGCTCGCCCAGCGACTCGCGGGCGATCTTCTCCTGGAGCTTGAGGATGCCCTGGAGCAGGGCCTCCGGCCGGGGCGGGCAGCCGGGGACGTAGACATCGACGGGGATGATCTGGTCGACGCCCTTGGTCACCGAGTAGGAGTCCCAGTACGGGCCGCCGCAGTTGGAGCAGGCACCGAAGGAGATCACGTACTTCGGCTCCGGCATCTGCTCGTACAGCCGCTTCACCGCGGGCGCCATCTTGTCCGTCACCGTGCCGGAGACGACCATCAGGTCGGCCTGGCGCGGCCCCGGCGCGAAGGGGATCACGCCGAGCCGGATGAAGTCGTGGCGGGCCATGGACGCCGCGATGAACTCGATGGCGCAGCAGGCCAGGCCGAAGTTGAAGACCCACAGGCTGTAGCGGCGGCCCCAGTTCAGGACCACCTTCATCGGCTCGGGGGCCAGCCGGGCGAGCGCGCCGAGGCGGCGGGGCTCCGGAAGGTCCACCGGAGTCGGCGTCGGGACCGGAGTCGGCGTCGGTGTCACGTCCATTCCAGGACGCCCTTCTTCCATGCGTACAGCAGACCTACGGCGAGGAACCCGAGGAAGATGAACATCTCCACCAGCGTGGCGGCACCGAAGCCGGGGGCGGCGAAGACCGTCGCCCACGGGAACAGGAAGATCGAGTCCACCGCGAAAATCACATACAAGAAAGCGTAGACGTAGTAGCGGACCTGGGTGTGTGCCCAGCCCTCGCCCACGGGGTCCACACCGCACTCGTACGTCAGCAGCTTCTCGGGGGTCGGCACCACGGGGCGCAGCAACCGCCCGGCCCCGAAGGCCACCGCTACGAAGATCACCCCGACCGCTCCGAGCAGACCGACCACCGCGTAACCGTGGAAGTAGTCGGCCGCGAGCTGGACGCTGGTGGTGGTGCGCACGGTCGTCGCCTCCGGCACGTCCGCCCCTCGCTCCCTGTCCTGGCTGTCTGGCCCGCTCCTCGTCGACCTCGTGTGTTCGACGATCCGTACGGACGGGAGTCTAGGCCCTGACGGTCCCTGGCTGGTCCGCCCGTCCGGCATGCGGTGGGAGCGGGACCGCCACGCGGTGGTGCCACGCCCCGCGGCCTGTGGTGATACGTCCCGCATCGGGTGGGGTTAGCCCTACGTCCGGCCCGGCGACGCACCCCATGGCGCCGGGCTTCCGGGCCCGGCACTCTTGGCTGCTATGACCTCCAGTTCCTCGGGTTCTTCCGGTTCCTCCGGCCCAGCCGCCGGATTCTCCGGCTCCGACGCCGGTGGCGCGGACGAGCGCCTGCCCCGTCCGCCCGCGTTCGCCTTTCCCGCGCAGACATGGCGGGAGATCGCCCATCTGCTGCTGAATCTGCCGGTGGGCATCGTCGGCTTCGTCTACGCCGTCACATGGCTGTGCGTGGGCGTGGGGCTGTCGATCACGGTGGTGGGGCTGCCGCTGCTGGCCGCCGGGCTGGTCGGCGGGCGGCTGTACGGCCGGTTCGAGCGGTCGCGGGCCAGGGCGTTGCTCTCGGTGCACGTGGACGAGCCCAGCCGGCTGCCGCATGTGCGGGGCCAGAGCTTCTTCGGCTGGCTGTGGACGAGTCTGCGGGACCCGGTGGGCTGGCGGAGCACCCTGTACGGCTTCATCCGGCTGCCCTGGGGCGTGCTCACCTTCGTCATCGCGCTGACCTCGCTGTTCGTCGCCTGGCCGGTGCTGCCCTGGATCGCCCGTGGGCTTACCAGTGTGGACCGGGCGCTGGTGCGCGGGCTGCTGTCGCCCTCGGACGAGCTGGAGCGGCGGATCGCGGAGCTGGAGTCGGACCGGGGGACGGTGGTGGACACCGCCGCCGCCGATCTGCGCCGCATCGAACGCGATCTGCACGACGGAGCACAGGCCCGCCTCGTCGCCCTCGCCATGGACCTCGGTCTCGCCAAGGAAAAACTCGAAGAGGACCCGGAAGCCGCCGCAAGAATGGTCGACGAAGCCCACGGCGAGGTGAAACTCGCCCTCCAGGAACTCCGCGACCTCGCCCGCGGCATCCACCCCGCCATCCTCACCGACCGCGGACTCGGCCCCGCCCTCTCCGCCCTCGCCGCCCGCTGCACCGTCCCCGTCACCGTCACCGTCGAACTGCCGGAGCGGCCCGCGCCCGCCATCGAGGGCATCGCCTACCTCACCGTCTCCGAACTCCTCCAGAACATCAGCAAGCACAGCGGCGCCCGCACCGCCGAGGTCGATGTGTGGCGGGCCGAGGACCGGGTGATGCTCCAGATCACCGATGACGGCCGGGGCGGAGCCAACACCTCCGTCGGCTCCGGCCTGGCCGGTCTGGCCGAGCGGCTCGACGCGGTGGACGGCATCCTCATCGTCCACTCCCCGCCCGGCGGCCCGACCGCGGTCACCGCCGAGCTGCCCTGGCGCTGACGGCCGGGACCCGCTGCCCCCTGCCCACCCCTGTACCGCCGGATCCGCGCGACGCGGGCGTCCGAACCCTGGGATGCTGGTCCCGACGAACCGAACGAACGGGGGCCGTGCATCGTGAAGGACAGAGTGCGGGTGGTCATCGCCGAGGATTCGGTGTTGCTGCGGGAGGGCCTGACCCGGCTGCTGACCGACCGTGGACATGAGGTCGTCGCGGGGGTGGGCGACGCCGAAGCGCTGATCAAGTCGATCCGCGAGCTGGCGGACGACGGCGCGCTGCCGGATGTGGTGGTCGCCGATGTGCGGATGCCGCCGACCCACACCGACGAGGGGGTACGGGCGGCCGTCCGGCTGCGCAGCGACCATCCGGGACTGGGTGTGCTGGTGCTGTCACAGTACGTGGAGGAGCAGTACGCGACGGAGCTGCTGGCGGGCAGCAGCCACGGGGTCGGCTATCTGCTGAAGGACCGGGTGGCCGAGGTCCGCGAGTTCGTGGACGCGGTGGTGCGGGTCGCCGAGGGCGGCACCGCGCTCGACCCCGAGGTGGTCGCCCAGCTGCTGGGCCGCAGCCGCAAGCAGGACGTGCTGGCCGGGCTCACCCCGCGGGAGCGGGAGGTGCTGGGGCTGATGGCCGAGGGCCGGACGAACTCGGCGATCGCCCGGCAGCTGGTGGTGAGCGACGGGGCGGTCGAGAAGCACGTCAGCAACATCTTCCTGAAGCTGGGGCTGTCCCCGAGTGACGGGGATCACCGTCGGGTGCTCGCGGTGCTGACGTATCTCAATTCCTGATCGACCGATCAACACCGTGACCACCGGTGTGACCTGCCGTCAGAGCCCTGGGCCGGGTGGGGGTGTGCGAGGCGGGCCCGGCGCCAAAGCGGGGCCAAAGGCTGAACGGGGGATCAGCGGAAATGACTACACGGGGGAGGGTACACGTCGTGTCAAACCGTGACATAAAGGGTCCAGATAACGATGTCCAGCATGTGATCCAGCCAAGGAAGGCGACCCTTACCGACGTACGATGGTCATGGGACAACCGGTCGGCACCGACTGTCCAGGAGCGCCGCCTCAAGGGAGGTCCGAAGCAGTGACCAGCCAGGTCAGTAGCCCGGCCGAGCAGGCCGAACCAGCCGATCAGCAGGGCGGGCCCGGGCCCGCCGGGGGGCAGCGAACGCCGGACGGGGCCAAGGAGATCCGCCGTCTGGACCGGGTGATCATCCGGTTCGCGGGTGACTCGGGTGACGGTATGCAGCTCACCGGCGACCGGTTCACCTCCGAGACGGCGTCGTTCGGCAACGACCTGTCCACCCTGCCGAACTTCCCGGCCGAGATCCGCGCCCCCGCCGGAACGCTGCCGGGAGTCTCCAGCTTCCAGCTGCATTTCGCCGATCACGACATCCTCACCCCCGGCGACGCCCCCAATGTGCTGGTCGCGATGAACCCGGCCGCGCTCAAGGCCAATCTGGGCGATGTGCCGCGCGGGGCCGAAATCATCGTCAACACCGATGAGTTCACCAAGCGCCCGATGGCGAAGGTGGGCTACCAGACCAGTCCGCTGGAGGACGGCTCGCTGGACGGCTACAACGTCCACCCGGTGCCGCTGACCACCCTGACCATCGAGGCCCTGAAGGAATTCGGGCTGTCCCGGAAGGAGGCGGAGCGCAGCAAGAACATGTTCGCGCTCGGCCTGCTGTCGTGGATGTACCACCGGCCCACCGAGGGCACCGAGAAGTTCCTGCGCCAGAAGTTCGCGAAGAAGCCGGAGATCGCGGAGGCCAACGTCGCGGCGTTCCGGGCGGGCTGGAACTTCGGCGAGACCACCGAGGACTTCGCCGTCTCCTACGAGGTGGCACCGGCCACCACCGCCTTCCCGGCGGGCACGTACCGCAACATCTCCGGCAACCTGGCCCTGTCCTACGGGCTGATCGCGGCCTCGCGCCAGGCCGATCTGCCGCTGTTCCTGGGCTCGTACCCGATCACCCCGGCCTCCGACATCCTCCATGAGCTGTCGCGCCACAAGAACTTCGGTGTGCGCACCTTCCAGGCCGAGGACGAGATCGCGGGCATCGGTGCCGCGCTGGGCGCCGCCTTCGGTGGGGCACTGGCCGTGACCACCACCTCCGGCCCGGGTGTGGCGCTGAAGTCCGAGACCATCGGTCTCGCGGTGTCGCTGGAGCTTCCGCTCCTGGTGATCGACATCCAGCGCGGCGGGCCCTCCACCGGTCTGCCCACCAAGACCGAGCAGGCCGATCTGCTCCAGGCCATGTACGGGCGGAACGGCGAGGCGCCGGTGCCGATCGTGGCCCCCCGGACCCCGGCCGACTGTTTCGACGCCACCCTGGACGCGGCCCGGATCGCACTGGCCTACCGCACCCCGGTCTTCCTGCTCTCCGACGGCTATCTGGCCAACGGCTCGGAGCCCTGGCGGATCCCGGAGATCGACGATCTGCCCGATCTGCGGGTGCAGTTCGCCACCGGGCCCAACCATGTGCAGGCCGACGGCACCGAGGTGTTCTGGCCGTACAAGCGCGACCCGGAGACCCTCGCCCGCCCCTGGGCCGTGCCCGGCACGCCCGGTCTGGAGCACCGCATCGGCGGGATCGAGAAGCAGGACGGCACCGGCAACATCTCCTACGACCCGGCCAACCACGACCACATGGTCCGCACCCGCCAGGCCAAGGTGGACGGCGTCAGGGTGGCCGACCTCGAGGTGGACGACCCCACCGGCGACGCCCGCACCCTGGTGCTGGGCTGGGGTTCGACGTACGGGCCCATCACCGCGGCGGTCCGCCGGGTGCGGGGCGCGGGCGACCGGATCGCCCAGGCCCATCTCCGCCATCTCAACCCCTTCCCGGCCAACCTCGGCGAGGTGCTGGGCCGTTACGACAAGGTGGTGGTGCCCGAGATGAACCTGGGCCAGCTCGCCACCCTCATCCGCGCCCGCTATCTCGTCGACGCCCGCTCCTTCACCCAGGTAAGGGGGCTGCCGTTCAAGGCCGAGCAGCTCGCCGCGGCCCTCAAGGAGGCCATCGATGACTGAGACCATCGCGCACGGGGTGCCCGGTATCGAGGCGCTCTCGCTCGTCCCCAAGGCAGAAGCCAAGCAGTCCATGAAGGACTTCAAGTCCGATCAGGAAGTGCGCTGGTGCCCCGGCTGCGGGGACTACGCGATCCTGGCCGCGGTCCAGGGCTTCATGCCGGAACTGGGCCTGGCCAAGGAGAACATCGTCTTCGTCTCCGGCATCGGCTGCTCCTCCCGCTTCCCGTACTACATGAACACCTACGGGATGCACTCCATCCACGGCCGCGCCCCGGCCATCGCCAGCGGGCTGGCCGCCTCCCGCCGCGATCTGTCGGTGTGGGTGGTCACCGGAGACGGCGACGCGCTGTCCATCGGCGGCAACCACCTGATCCACGCCCTGCGGCGCAACGTCAACCTGAAGATCCTGCTGTTCAACAACCGCATCTACGGTCTGACCAAGGGGCAGTACAGCCCGACCTCCGAGGTCGGCAAGATCACCAAGTCCACGCCGATGGGCTCGCTCGACGCGCCCTTCAACCCGGTGTCGCTGGCACTGGGCGCCGAGGCGAGCTTCGTCGCCCGCACCGTGGACTCCGACCGCAAGCACCTCACCGGGGTGCTGCGGCAGGCCGCCGCCCATCCGGGCACCGCGCTGGTGGAGATCTACCAGAACTGCAACATCTTCAACGACGGTGCCTTCGAGGTCCTCAAGGACAAACAGCAGGCCGAAGAGGCCGTCATCCGGCTCGAGCACGGCAGGCCGATCCGCTTCGGTGCCGACCAGGACAAGGGTGTGGTGCGCGATCCGGCCACCGGCGATCTGGAGGTGGTCACGGTCACCGCGGAGAACGAGGACCGGATCCTGGTCCACGACGCCCACGCCGCCTCCCCCACCACCGCCTTCGCGCTGTCGCGGCTGGCCCACCCCGACACCCTGCACCACACCCCCATCGGGGTGCTGCGCGATGTCGAGCGGCCGGTCTACGACACCGACATGGCGACCCAACTCGACGCCGCCGTCGAGCAGAAGGGCAAGGGCGACCTCGCCGCGCTGCTCGCGGGGAACGACACCTGGACCGTCGTCGGCTGAGCCGCACCCCGCACCGCATCCGCCCCCGCGAGCGTTCCGGCGCCCGCGGGGGCGTTCGTCCGTCCGGGCGCGGGGGCCCGTTCGTACGTCCGGGCGCAGGGGGCCGCCCGGCCGGAGCGTCGGACCGCGGCCCGGCCGGGCAGCGGCTGTCATAAGCCCATGGCCGACACCGCCGCCCCGCTCCAGCCGCCCGACCGCCTCGGCTACCGCGTCAAGCGACGGCTGCTCGGCCCGCCCCTGGTCACCGAGCGCATCACCCGCGAGAAGCTGCGCAATCCCGTCGCGCTGGGCGTGCTCGCCTCGGACTGCATCTCCTCCACGGCCTACGGCAGCGAGGAGATGCTGCGGGTGCTGGTGCCGGTCATCGGGGTCGCGGCGTTCACCCTGATCCTGCCGGTCACCGGGGCGATCCTGCTGGTGCTGCTCCTGCTGACGCTCTGCTACAGCGATGTGGTGACGATCTACACCCGCGCGGGCGGCTCGTACATCGTCGCCCGGGAGAACTTCGGCCCCGATATCGCGCAGATCGCCTCGGTCGCGCTGCTCGTCGACTACATCGTCACCGTCGCCGTCCAGGTCTCGGCCGGTACCAACGCGATCATCTCCTTCGCCCATCTGCTGGGCGGCACCTGGACCGGGATCGACCATCTCCAACTGCCCCTCAGCGCCCTGGTGGTCGTGATCCTCGCCTACGGCAATCTGCGCGGACTGCGCGAGGCGGGACGGGTCTTCGCGGTCCCCGCCTATCTGTTCATCCTCGCCGTCGGGCTGATGCTGGTGATCGGGGTGGTCCGCGGGCTCACCGGGCAACTGCCGCACGCCGATGTGCATGCCGCGGGCGCCGTGCCCCTCGGGGAGCCGGACGGCGGTTGGCTCTACGGTGCCTCGCTCTTCATGGTGCTGCGCTCCTTCGCCAACGGCGGCTCCTCGCTGACCGGTCTGGAGGCGATCTCCAACGGCGTCTCCGTCTTCCGGGAGCCCCAGGGCGTCAACGCCCGCCGCACACTGGTCGCGATGAGCTGCGTCCTGGGCACGCTGGTGCTGGGCGTCTCGGCGCTGGCCCACTTCACCCACGCCATCCCCTACCGGGACGGCACCCCGACCGTGCTCGCGCAGGAGGCCCATCTGGTCTTCGGTGAGGGGGTGCCGGGCGCGCTGGGGCTGGCGTTCGTCCAGCTCGCCACCGCGCTCATCCTCTACACCGGTGCCAACACCCCGTTCACCGGCTTCCCCTTCCTCGCCAGCTTTGTCGCCGAGGACCGCTTTCTGCCCCGGCAGCTGACCCGGCGCGGCCACCGGCTGGCCTTCTCCAACGGGATCATCTCGCTGGCGGTCGTCGCGCTCGCGCTGCTCGTCGTCACGGACGCCAATGTGGACCGGCTGGTGGCGCTGTACGCGATCGGGGTGTTCACCGCGTTCACCATGGCCGGGTCCGGGCTGACCGCCTATCACCTGCGGCGCAGGGGACGGGGCCGGACCCGGAAGGTCGCGGTCAACCTCACCACCGCGGTGGTCTCCGCGGCGGTGGTGCTGATCTTCGCGGTCACCAAGTTCACCGAGGGGGCCTGGCTGGTCGTGGTGGTCTTCCCGCTCGGCGTCTGGGCGCTGATCCGGATCAACCGCGAGTACCGCGCGGAGGCCGCGGCCCTGGAGGCGGTCCCGAGCCCCGGCGACGACGCCTCCCACTGGCACCGCCATGTGGTGTACGTCCTGGCGGACAGCATCGACCTCGCCACGGTCGAGGCACTGCGCTACGCCCATGAGCTGCGGCCCGACGAGGTGCGGGCGCTGCACATCATGGTCGACGAGACCCATGCCCGCCGGCTGATGGCCCGGTGGGAGCGGACCGCGGGGGTGACCGTGGCGCTGGAGGTCGTGGAGTGCCCGGACCGGCGGCTGCGCCATACGGTGATGGAGCTGGCGGCCCGTACCACCGGGGACGGCCGGACCGCGCTGACCCTGCTGGTGCCGCGCCGCACCTACTCCTCACCGCTGGGCAAACTGCTCCACCGGGGGACGGCGGAGGCGCTGGCGAAGGCGCTGGAACATCTGCCGGGGGTGGCGGTGACGATCCTGCCGTTCGACGTCGGCCGGGCGGTACGGGCGATGGGGCGGCGGAAGAGGCGGCTCGGTCGTCGCTAGCCGCCGGACTTGGCCGCGTCGTACGTCTCGCGGGCGGCCAGCACCTGCGGCGCCTGCTCCTCCGCCCAGCAGGCCAGCGCCCACACCCGCCGCGCGGCCTCGCGCCCGAGGTCGGTGAGCGAGTAGTCCACATGCGGCGGGATGACCGGATGCGCCTCGCGGTGGACGAAGCCGTCCCGCTCCAGGGTCTGGAGGGTCTGGGCGAGCATCTTCTCGGTGACCCCGCCGACCGTACGCCGCAGCTCGCTGAAGCGGTGGGTGCCGTCGAGCAGCACGGCCAGCACCAGCACACCCCAGCGGCTGGTCAGGTGCTCCACGATGAGCCGCGCCGGACAGGCCATGGGGTCACCGTCGGCAGCCGCCATGGCCTGGAGCTTTTCACTTACGTTCATGACAGTACCTTACGTTGAAGTGGGTACTTTCGGCTGGTTAGTGCTGAATCTAGGGTGGCCGGCGAAGCACATGCGAACCGTATGAACAGGGAGAAAACGCCATGCGCATCGTTGTCACCGGAGCCACCGGCCACCTCGGCCGCCTGGTCGTCGAGGGACTGCTGGAGAAGGTGCCCGCCGACCGGATCGTCGCCGTGGTCCGCGACCCCGCGAAGGCCACCGCCCTCGCCTCCCGCGGCGTACGGCTGCACCGGGCCGACTACAGCGAACCCCACACCCTCCAGGGCGCCTTCGCCGCGGGCGACAGGGTGCTGCTGATCTCCGGCAGCGAGGTCGGCAGCCGCATCCCGCAGCACCGAGCCGTGATCGACGCCGCCCGGGAGGCCGGAGTCGCACTGCTCGCCTACACCAGCGTGCTCGGCGCGCCCACCGCCGACTTCGCCCTCGCCGAGGAGCACCAGGTCACCGAACGGGCCATCACCGCGTCCGGACTGCCGTACGTGCTGCTGCGCAACGGCTGGTACCACGAGAACTACACCGAGAACCTCGGCCCCGTCCTGGAGTACGGCGCGGTCGTCGGTGCGGCGGGCGAGGGCCGGGTGGCCTCCGCCTCCCGGGCCGACTACGCCGCGGCGGCGGTGGCCGTGCTCACCGGGGAGGGCCACGCGGGCACGGCGTACGAACTGTCCGGCGACATCGCCTGGAGCTTCGCGGAGTACGCCGCCGTGGTCGCCGAGCGGACCGGCCGGGAGATCCGCTACCACCCGGTCTCCGCGGAGGCCTACCGGTCCGTCCTCACCGGCGCGGGGGTCCCCGGGCCGGTGGCCGACATCCTCGTGGACGCCGACACCGCGGTGGCACGCGGCCGGCTGGCGGCCGCCCCCGGCGAACTGTCCCGGCTCATCGGCCGTCCCACCACACCGCTGGCGGACGCGGTCACGGCGGCTCTCGGGGACCTCACGGCCACCCAGGGCTGACCCGTCGCACCATCCCCTCCTCTGTCATCACCGTATTCATGAGACGGAAATGACAGGCGGCTTCCCGGGCGCTACCTTCATCAGGTCACCAGGGACGTCCCACGCGTCGGGGAGGGGTTATGAAGCCGCAGCAACAGGACCGTGCCGGGCTCCTCTACGGCTTCGCCGCCTACGGCATGTGGGGGCTGGTGCCACTCTTCTGGCCGCTGCTGGAGCCCGCGAACGCGGTGGAGATCCTCGCCCACCGGATGGTGTGGTCACTGGCGGCCGTCGGGCTGATCCTGCTCGCGCTGCGCCGCTGGGCCTGGATCCGGCCGCTGCTGCGGGAGCCCCGGCGGCTGGGCCTGATCGCGATCGCCGCGAGCGTCATCTCGGTCAACTGGGGCCTGTACATCTGGGGCGTCAACAGCGGGCACGTTGTCGAGACCGCCCTCGGCTACTTCATCAACCCCCTGGTCAGCATCGCCTTCGGGGTGCTGCTGCTGCGTGAGCGGCTGCGCCCGGCGCAGTGGGCGGCGGTCGGCGTCGGGGCGCTGGCCGTGGTGGTGCTGTCCATCGGCTACGGCAAACTGCCCTGGATCGCGCTCACCCTCGCCTTCACCTTCGCCACCTACGGTCTGGTGAAGAAGCGGATCGGGCTGGGCGGGCTGGAGTCGCTGGCCGCCGAGACCGCCGTCCAGTTCCTGCCCGCCCTCGGTTTCCTGGTGTTCCTCGGGGCGCGCGGCGACAGCACGTTCGGCAGCGGGGGCGCGGGCCACTCGGCGCTGCTGGCGAGCTGCGGTGTCATCACCGCGCTGCCGCTGATCTGTTTCGGGGCGTCCGCGGTGCGGCTTCCGCTGTCGACGATCGGGATGCTCCAGTACATCGCGCCCATCTTCCAGTTCACCCTCGGTCTGGTGGTCTTCCACGAGTCGATGCCGCCGGAGCGGTGGGCGGGCTTCGCCCTGGTCTGGCTTGCGCTCACCCTGCTGACCTGGGACGCGCTGCACACCTCGCACCGGGCGCGGCGGGAGTTGGCCGACGTCGCCGCGCGGGCGGGACTGTCCCCGGCCGGTGCCGCCTCCGGTTCCGATGCGGTACCGGAGGCGGTCGCCGGGGCCGCCGCGGGAGTGATGCCCGATGTCATCCCGGGCGCCGGTCCAAAGACCGCCCCCGACGCCGCTCCGGACGCTGTCCCGGACGCCGTGCCGGACCTCGCCCCGGGTACGGCCCCGGAGAAGCACGGCGGCTCGATATCCGGCGGCTGATGTCCGATTTCCGCTCTTGACGCGGAGTCAGCACCACCCGGACCATCAGCCGCATCACCACCGCGCCGCCGGTTCACCGCTCCATCGCCCCCCACGGGCACGTGTATCACACAGCGTCACGTCATTCCGTCCTGTCCTCGTTCGGAATTCGGAGCCCCCCATGTCGTCATCGGCAGATCGGCACCCCACCACTCCCCGAAGATCCTGGCTGCGCCGCACCACGACCGCCGCGGCCGTCGGCACCGCGATCGCCGCCCTGGTCGGGGCAGCGCCCACGGCCGCACCGGGCGGTACCGCCGCGGCGGCCACCCGCCCCGCGGCGTCCGGCAGTGCCCTGGCCGCACCGGACATCCCGGTGGCCAATGTGAAGGCCCACCTCGGCCAGCTCCAGTCCATCGCCACCGCCAACAGCGGCAACCGCGCGCACGGCCGCCCGGGCTACAAGGCGTCCCTCGACTACATCAAGGCCAAGCTGGACGCCGCCGGATTCACCACCACCGTGCAGCAGTTCAGCTACTTCGGCAGCACCGGCTACAACCTCATCGCCGACTGGCCCGGCGGGGACACCAACAACGTGGTGTTCGCCGGGGCCCATCTGGACTCCGTCTCCGCGGGGCCCGGCATCAACGACAACGGCTCGGGGTCCGCCGCCGTCCTGGAGACCGCGCTCACCGTCGCCCGCACGGGGGCCCGGCCCACCAAGCATCTGCGGTTCGGCTGGTGGGGCGCCGAGGAGAAGGGAATGGTCGGGTCCAGGAACTACGTCAACCGGCTGTCCTCCACCGACCGCGCCAAGGTCGACGCCTATCTCAACTTCGACATGATCGGCTCGCCCAACCCGGGCTACTTCGTCTACGACGACGACCCGGGCATCGAGTCGGTGTTCAAGCAGTACTTCGCCGCCCAGAACATCGCCACCGAGCCCGAGACCGAGGGCGACGGCCGCTCGGACCACGCCTCGTTCCAGGATGCGGGCATCCCGGTGGGCGGGCTGTTCAGCGGCGCCGACTACCGCAAGACGGCGGCCCAGGCCCAGAAGTGGGGCGGTACCTCCGGGCAGCCGTTCGACAGCTGCTACCACCGCTCCTGTGACACCACGAGCAACATCAACGACACCGCCCTGGACCGCAACAGCGACGCCATCGGGTACGCGGTCTGGACCCTGAGCGGCGCCTGATCGCCCGCCCCCCGTCGGTATCGCGCCGTGTTCGGCCCGGTGGCTCAGGCCGTGATGTCCTTCGCGGTGAACCGGGCCCAGGCCGCCGAGCCGAACACGGCCGCGTACAGCCCCTGCAACCCCAGGTTCTTGACCAGGTCGTCCCAGTAGACCGGGTCCCGGAGCAGATCCGCGAAGCTCAGCCAGTAGTGCGGGAAGAGATACGGGTGGATCGCGTGCAGCTGCGGGATGGTGTCCAGGATCTGCGTGGTGATCACCAGCCCCACGGTCGTGGCCATGGCCGCGATACCGCTGTTGGTCAGGGTGGAGATGAACACGCCCACCGTGGCGATCCCCACCAGCGACAGCGCCACGACGGCCGCCACGCCCAGGGCCCGCACCAGCCCGTCGCCGAACGGGACGGTGGTGCCGGAGATCAGGGTGATGTCCCCGAGCGGGAAGAGCAGCGCCCCGGTCGCCAGTCCGGTGACGGCCACCACCAGCGTCGCCAGCAGGCAGAAGGCCAGGACGGCGGTGAACTTGGCCAGCAGCAGCCGGGTCCGGCCCGCGGGCGCCACCAGCAGATAGCGCAGTGTCCCGGAGCCCGCCTCGCCCGCGATCGAGTCCCCGGCGATCACACCGATCGCCATCGGCAGGAAGACGGGCAGCGTCGCCGCCAGCGCGGCGAAGACCAGGAAGATCCCGTTGTTGGTGATCTGGGAGAAGAACGCCGGGGCCTCTCCCTCGCCGCCGCCCCCGCCGCCCTGTCCGATCCCGCCGCCATCGCTGGTCTCGATCTTCACCGCGATGCCGATGAGGACCGGAACGGCCGCGAGCACCCCGAGCAGGGCCAGGGTCCGCCAGCGCCGGAAGGTGGTGGTCAGCTCACTGCGGAAGAGCGCCGATGTCCACAGCGGACGCGGTCGGCGCACCGCCGGTGCCTCCGGTGTTCCGGCCTCAGCCCGCGACATCGAAACCCTCCCCGGTCAGCGCCACGAAGGCGTCCTCCAGCGAGGCGCGCTCGGTGCCGAAGGCCCGGACCCGCACCCCTTCGCGTACCAGTGCGGCGTTGAGATCCGCCAGTTCCAGGGGGGTCCGGGGCAGCTCGCCGAGCACGCGCTCGTCGAGCACCACCAGATCGGTCACCCCGTGCTCCTTCAGGACGCGGACCGCGTCCGTCGGATCCGGAGTGGTGACCGACAGCCGGCCGCGGCTGCTCGCGGCCAGTTCGGCCACGGTGCCCTGAGTGATCAGCTTTCCCTGGGCCATGACGGCCGCGTGGGTGCAGACCTGCTCGATCTCGTCGAGCAGATGGGAGGAGAGGAAGACCGTGGTCCCCTCCCCCGCCAGCGCCCGCACCAGACTGCGGATCTCGCGCATGCCCTGCGGGTCCAGGCCGTTGGTCGGCTCGTCGAGGATCAGCAGCTCACGCGGCTGGAGCAGGGCGGCGGCCAGGCCGAGGCGCTGCTTCATGCCGAGCGAGTAGGCGCGGGCCTTCTTCCCGGCCGCCGCGGCGAGACCCACCCGGTCCAGGGCGGAGGCGGCGCGGGCGCGGCGGGTGCGCGGATCGGCGGTGGGGTCGGCGGCGTCGTAGCGCAGCAGATTGTCCCGGCCGGTCAGATGGGAGTAGAGGGCGGGGCCCTCGATGAGGGCCCCGACCCTGGGCAGCACGCTCCGGGCGGCGCGCGGCATGGGCTCGCCGAGCAGCCGGGCCGCTCCGGAGGTCGGCTCGATCAGACCCATGAGCATGCGGATGGTCGTCGTCTTCCCCGAGCCGTTGGGCCCGAGGAAGCCGAAGACGCTGCCCCGCGGCACCGTCAGGTCAAGCCCGTCGACGGCGAGCTGACCGCCCCGGTAGCGCTTGGTGAGCCCGCGGGTCTCGACCGCGGCCCCGGTTCCGTCCACGGGCTCCCCTTCGCCGTACTGCTGTGGTGCGTCAGTGCTGCGGTGCGTCAGTGCTGTGGCGCGTTCCGTCCTGACCGGCCGGACGGCTCACTTGGCCTTGTTGGCTGCGGCGACCAGGGCGTCCTTGTCGACCGCGCCGACGAAGACCTTGCCGTCGTCGGTGAGCAGGGCGTTCACCAGGCGGGTGCTGAAGACATGGCCGGCCCCGAAGTCGCCCTTGACCTTCTCGCCGAGGCCGTCGAGGAACGCTCCGGCCTCCTTGTCCGCTCCGCCGTCGCCACCCTGGCCCGGTGCCGCGGGCGTGCCGCCCTCGGGGCCGTCGATGCGGGCGATGCTGTCCCAGCCCTCGCCGATCACCTTCAGCCCGGACAGCGCCTCCTGCGCGTCCTTGCCGTTCATCCCGTCCTTGGCACCGCGCTTGTGGTCGCTCTCCTCGGTGACCTTGGCGCCCTTGGGCGGGGTGAAGTCGAAGGTGCCCGCCTTGGGCTTGCCGAAGTCGACCTTGGTGTAGGCCACGTCGACCACGGCCTTGCCGCCGCTCTTGGGGGCGAGGGTGAACTTCAGCGGGGTGCCGTTGTCCGCGTCCACCGCGATCCGGATCGAGCCGACCGTGGTGTCGCCGGACTTGGGCTTGATCAGCAGCTCGTAGGCGTCCCGCCCGGCGACCCGGGTGGTGCCGTCGACCGTGACGTCCGTGGTGTCGTCCACGGAGGCGAGCACCTGCTTGGCGAACTGCTGCGGGGTGACGTCCTCGAGGTCCTTGGGCAGCTCGCGCCGGTGGTCCTTCTCGGCTCCGGTGCCCTTCGGGGCGGTGGAGTGGAAGACCGCGTTGGACTTGCTGTCGTACGCCCAGGTCTCGTCGCCGTTGTGGATCAGGCTGTACTCGGCGGCGTTCTCGATGATCGACACCCGCTGCCGCTCCGGTCCGTCCGCTGCCACCCGCAGGGTGTGCGAACCGGAGGCCAGCTCCATCAGCTTGGACTCGGGTGCGGCGGAGGCGCCGCCGTCACCGCCCTCCCCGCCCGCTCCGCCGCCGACGCCGGAGAAGGAACCGCCGCCGGGCAGCGAGGGCAGTCCCAGATCGGTGGTGATCTTCACCGAGCCGGACAGCCGCTCGGTGTCCGATGCGGCCATCTTGCTGATGAGCTTCTCCGCCGAGATCTTCGGCAGATCGGGGTCACCGCTGCTGGCGAGGGCCGGTACCAGCCCTATCGTGGCCGCCGCAACCCCCGCGACCGCGACCGGGACGGCGTACCGGGCGGCCTTCGTACGTCGTGTCGGGGGCCCCTCGTCCCAGAAGCCGTCGTCCGCGACCTGTGTCGGTCGGATCCGTGCCATATGTGCTCTACCTCCGTCGTGGGCGGCGGTTGTCAGCCTGCACTCGTCCACCTCTCGGGCCATTGTCGCCCGTTCCCGCCCGGTGGTGGTGATTTCATCCCACCAAATAGACCGCCTCCTGGCGTCAGCCCGCAGGATCAAGTGCGCTCTCATGCTCGGGTATGACAACCATCGCCGGACGGGCGAGGCCGTACTTCCCCGGGAGACCCCGGGGAAGAGGGAGCCCCTGGGGGAACGGCACGGGCGGGCCGGGCGGGATCAGCCCGCGCGGTGCACCACCGCGTCGCACAGCCCCTCGAGGGCGGCCTTCGCGGCACCCTCGGGCAGCGGCGCCAGCATCGAACGGGCCTCCGCCGCATAGCGGAGGGTGTCCTGGCGGGCCTCCTCCAGCGCCGGGTGGGCCCGCAGCCGCCGCAGCACCTCGGCATGACGGGCGTCATCGGTGAGGTCCCCGGCGAGCAGCTCGCACAGCTCACGGTCCTCGGCCGTACCGCTGGCCGCCGCCCGGGCCCGCAGATGCAGTACGGGGAGGGTGGCGATGCCCTCGCGCAGATCGGTGCCGGGGGTCTTGCCCGACTCATGGCTGTCGCTGGCGATGTCCAGCACGTCGTCGGCCAGCTGGAAGGCCATGCCCAGCCGCTCGCCGTACTGGGTCAGGATGTTGACGATCGACTCGTCGGCGCCGGACATCATCGCGCCGAACCGTCCGGAGACGGCGATGAGCGAGCCGGTCTTGCCCGCCAGCACATCCAGATAGTGCTCGATCGGGTCCTGTCCGTCGCGCGGTCCGGCGGTCTCCAGGATCTGGCCGGTCACCAGCCGCTCGAACGCCTCGGCCTGGATCCGGACCGCCTCCGGGCCGAGGTCGGCCAGGATGTGCGAGGCCCGGGCGAAGAGGAAGTCGCCTGTGAGCACCGCCACCGAGTTGCCCCAGCGGGCGTTGGCGCTGGACACCCCGCGCCGCACCTCCGCCTCGTCCATCACATCGTCGTGGTACAGCGTCGCCAGATGGGTCAGCTCGACAACCACGGCGGAGGGCACCACACCGGGTGCGTGCGGATCGCCGAACTGCGCGGCGAGCAGCACCACCAGCGGACGGAACCGCTTCCCGCCCGCCCGCACCAGATGCTGGGCGGCCTCGGTGATGAAGGGCACATCACTCTTGGTGGCCTCCAACAGGCCCTCTTCGACAGCCGTCAGCCCGGCCTGGGTGTCGGCTTCCAGAGTCTGGTCCCGCACGCTCAGCCCAAGGGGCCCGATGACGCTCACGGGGTACTCCTGTCTGCCTACGATCACGCGGAATGTCGATGTGTCGCTGCCTTCACCAACAGGCAGCGTATCCGGTCGGGTATCGATCACTGTGGGCGGCTTCCCGCCTTGTGCGCCTCACAGCGTCCATGCCCCTGAGCGACCGGCATCCCCACGCAGTACCGCGATCACCAGCAGATCATTCCTCCCGTTCCCCGGCCGTTCGGTGAACGGCCGGGGAACGGGCCCCGCTGTGTCATCCGTGGGCGGCCGCCACCACCGCCTTCGCCGACCGCGGCGACGCGGCCGCCCGCACCGCGCAGCGAGAGCACCGGCCGGCCGTCACCCTCCACGGTGACCCGGTGGATGTGCGGCCCCTGGGTGACCTGCACCCGCCCGGCGCACCGGCCCCGCGGCCACCAGGCGCCCTTGCGGCCCAGCACCCCGCGGACCAGATACTCCCGGGCCGTTGCGGGCAGATTGCGGAACCCGGCCGCGTGGTACGACAGCGCGTACGGCGACCAGGGGCGGCCGAAGGGCGATTCGGGCCGCAGCCGCGCGGCTGGCGCTCCGCGTCCAGCAGCTTGTACCGGCCGTCGCGCCGGTCGAAGCGCCAGTCCGGACCGACGGTGCCACTGAACCGGATCCGCTTGAGGGACTGGGCCGCCATCTGGGCCAGCTCCTTGTTGTCGACCACCGACGCACATGCCGTCATCCCCCGCGTGCGGCGGCCAGGACCGCAATGGCTCCCCCCGGCTGTGTGTGACCCCATGCAGGGCGCTACTTCGGAATGACTGCCTCCAGCAAGAACTGTCCGGACATCGCCGGCGCTTCGGGCAGCATCCGGCACCCCCTCCTCCGACGCCCCTCGCGCCGTAGGGTGTGGCCTGGCCACCACGGTGACGAGGAGAAGGCGAGGCAGCATCCATGCCGCAGCGAAGCCCGCTCGATCTGCCCGAAGGAGATCCCTTCGGGCCGCACAATCTCCCCTATGGCGTCTTCACCACGCCGCACGCGCCGCATCTGCGCAGGATCGGTGTGCGCTACGGGAGTCATGTGCTGGACGCGGGAGCCGCGGCGGCCGCCACCGCCTCGCCGCACGCCGAACTGCTGGGCGCCGCCTCGCTCAACCCGCTGATGGCCGCGGGCCGCCCGGTCTGGCAGGCGGTCCGCGCCGAGCTGCTCGACTGGCTGACCAACCCGGCGCACCGGCCGACCATCGAGCCGCTGATGCACCCCCTCACCACCCTCGCCCTCCACCTCCCGATCGAGGTGGCCGACTACGCCGATTTCTACGCGAGCGAGCACCACGCCGCCAATGTGGGGCGGATGTTCCGCCCGGACGGCGACGCGCTCACCCCCAACTGGAAGCACATGCCGATCGGCTACCACGGCCGGGCCGGCACGGTCCTGGTCTCCGGCACCCCGATCGTGCGCCCCCAGGGCCAGCATCTGCCGTCCGCCCCGCCCGCGGCGTCCCCGGCCACACCCTCCACACCTCATGCGTCCTCCCCCACTCCGGTCTTCGGCCCCTCCCTGCGCCTCGACTTCGAAGCGGAGGTGGCTTTCGTCGTCGGCGCCCCTTCCCCTTTGAATACACCGGTGCCGCTCTCCGGGTTCCAGGACCACGTCTTCGGTCTGTGTCTGCTCAACGACTGGTCCGCCCGCGACATCCAGAGCTGGGAGTACCGTCCGCTCGGCCCCTTCCTCGGCAAGTCCTTCGCCACCTCCCTCGCCGCCTGGATCACCCCGCTGGACGCCCTCGCCCCGGCCCGTACCGCCCCGCCCGCCCGCGATCTCCCGCTGCTGCCCTACCTCGACGACTCCGCCGCCGAGCCCGGCGGCCTCGACCTGCGCATCGAGGTCGCCGTCAACGGCCACACCATCTCCCGCCCGCCGTTCTCCACCATGTACTGGACCGCCGCCCAGCAGCTGGCCCATATGACCGTGAACGGCGCCTCGCTGCGCACCGGCGATGTCTTCGCCTCCGGCACGGTCAGCGGCCCGCGCCCCACCGAGCGCGGCTGTCTGCTCGAACTCACCTGGGCCGGACGCGATCCGGTGCGGCTGCCCGACGGTAGCCGCACCTTCCTGGAGGACGGCGACGAAGTGACCCTCACCGCCTGGGCACCGGGCCCGCACGGCGCCCGCATCGGTCTGGGTGAGGTGACCGGCCACGTCGTTCCGGCGACCCCCTGAGCGGCTGCTACGTTGTCGTGCCCCTGCCCTAACAACCGAGGAGATGTGCGTGATCAAGGCAGTGAGCGTCGCCGGAACGGTGGCCGCGGCCGCCCTGCTGCTGACGGCCTGCGGCAGCGACAGCGACGACGGGAAGAAGGACACCTCCAAGGACACCCCGTCGGCCTCGCAGTCCAGCGCCCCGGCGGAGGGGGGCGCGGGCGCCCAGCTGACCGGCGCCTACGTCGCCAAGAGCGGCAACGAGACGCTGGTGCTGTCCATCAGCGGCGAGAAGGCGGCCCTGGTCGCGGGCAAGCACACCTGCTCCGGTGAGTACACCGACACCGGTGAGAAGAGGCTGATGCTCAAGTGCAGCGACGGCAACGCCGACCGCACCATGGGCAAGGTGGCCCCGAGCGGGGACGGCAAGACGCTCACCGTCGACTGGGAGGCGCTCTCGGAGAACGACACCTTCACCAAGGCGGCCTCCCCGAAGGACCTCCCGACCGGGCTTCCCACCTCGGTGCCCTCCGGTCTGCCGACCGGTATGCCCGACCTCCCCACCAGCTGAGGCGACCGCACCCAGCGGCACCCGCGGCACCACGACCGCGTCCCCGAGCCCCCCGGCGAAAGCGCCGGGGGGCTCGCCGCGTAGTGGCAGATCTTGCGACAAGAAGAACAAAGCCGCAGGTCAGGGCGGTATCGAAGACGCCGTCAAGTGGCGCAACACTTCGGCAACACCATCGCGGCGACCCCCTCGGTATGGTCCGAACACAACCCGCCGTCCACCCAGCACACCTCGGAGTCGGCCGATGCCAGCCGAACGCACCCGCGACCGCACCCGCGAGCACGCCCCGCCGGTCGCCGCCGCGCGCCGCCGCAGGCTCCGCGCCGACCAGGCGCGGCAACTCGCCGATCTGCTCCGCCACCAGGTCCTCACCGGCGGCTTTCCCCGGGGTGTGCTGCCGCTGGAGGACGCGCTCGGCGCGGACTACGGCGCCTCCCGCAACACCGTGCGCCAGGCGCTCGACCTGCTGCGCGCCGAACGCCTGGTGGAGCGGCTGCCGGGGGTGGGGACGGTGGTCGTGGGCGAGAAGTACCGGCACGGCCTCGACCGGCTGATGGGGCTGGCCGAGACCCTGCACGAGCACGGCCGGGTCAGCAACGAGGTACGGACCGTAGGACCCGTGCCCGCGCCGTCCTGCGTCGCCGACCGGCTGCGCGTCCCCGCCCGCGCGGACGTCCTCTACATCGAGCGGCTGCGGCGGCTGGGCGGGCTTCCGCTCTCCCTCGACCTCACCTACATCCCGATGGACATCGGCGCCGAGCTCCTCGGCGCCGACCTGGAGAACACCGATGTCTTCCGGCTGATCGAGAAGATCACCGGACAGGATCTGGGCACCGCCGAGATCACCCTCGAGGCCGTCAACGCCGACGCGCACTCCGCCGCCGTCCTTCAGGCACCGCGCGGTGCCGCCGTCCTGATGACCGAGCGTCTCACCCACCTGGCCGACGGCCGCCCCGTGGACCTGGAGTTCATCCGGTTCCGCGGCGACCGCATCACCATGAGCGGCCAACTGCGCCGCACCGGCTGACGCCCCTGCCCCGCCCCCGTTCCGTCCCTGTTCCGCCGCGGTTCCACCCCTTTCCGTTCCCGTTCCGCCCTCCCTGGAGACAGCCATGCCTCTCGCGCCCCAGCGTGCCGACGTGCCCGTGACGATCGACGAGTCGAAGTGCATCGACGGCTGCACCCTGTGCGTGGACATGTGCCCCCTCGACTCGCTCGCGATCCACCCCGACAGCGGCAAGGCGTACATGCACGTGGACGAGTGCTGGTACTGCGGCCCGTGCGCCGCCCGCTGTCCCACCGGCGCGGTCACGGTCAACATGCCCTATCTCCTGCGGTGAAAGGCTCTCCGATGCAGCGCACCACCCTCCCGGCCACTGTCGCCACCGGCGCACTGCTGCTGTCCCTCACCGGCTGCGGCGGCGACGCGGAAGCCGGCGGCAAGACCGTGACGGTCACCGTCGGCTACCAGTCCAAGACGATCAACACCGTGACCGCGGGCACCCTGCTGCGCGCGCTCGGCTCCTTCGAACGCGAACTGCGCGCCCTCGGCCGCCGCGACGGCCACACCTACAAGGTAAAGTGGCAGGACTACGCCACCGGCGCGCCGATCACCGCGCAGATGGTCGCCGGGAAGGTCGACATCGGCTCGATGGGCGACTTCCCGCTCCTGATCAACTCCGGCCGCGGCAAGCAGCTGAACGCCCCGACCCGTCTGGTCTCCGTCACCGGCTACAACCTGCGTGGTGGCCTCAACACCATCGTCACCCGCCCCGGCTCCGATCTTCGCGAACTGTCCGAGCTGCGCGGCAAGCAGGTCTCCACCAGTGTCGGCTCGGCCGCCGACGGCACGCTCGTACGGGCCCTCCAGCGGGCGGGCATCGACCCGGAAGACGGTATCCACAAGCTCAACCAGCAGCCCGCCGTCGGTGCTTCGGCCCTCCAGGCGGGCAGCGCGGACGCCCTCTCGCAGTTCGTGGCCTGGCCGGGGCTGCTCGCCTTCCAGGGCAAGGCCAAGGCGCTGTACGACGGGGCGCGGCTGAACCTCCCCACCTTCCACGGTGTCACCACGCGCGCGAAGTTCGCCGATGAGCGCCCGGCCGTCGTCAAGGCGTTCCTCGCCGCCCAGATCGACGCCACCCGCTATCTGCGCGCCCACCCGCTGCCCGCCGCGCGGAAGGTCGCGAAGGCCACCGGGCTGCCACCGGAGGTGGTCTACCTCTACAACGGCGCCGGCGGTATCGCCACCTTCGACCCCACCCTCAAGCCCTCGCTGATCGCGGCCCTCAAGAAGGACGTCCCGGTGCTGCGCGCGGCCAAACTGGTCGGCCCGGTGGACGTGAACTCCTTTGTCGACGACCGTTACATCAAGCGGGCGTACGGAAGCACGGACGCCTACGCGAAGGCGCTGCGCACCACACCGCCCGCTTCGTCCAGTCAGATCTGGCTCAAGGGCGAGGAGCGGACCCGGAGTTTCCGCACCCCCGCCGAGCTGCTGCGGTTCGCCAGCACCCACCGCGACCTGATCCGGGCCGCGTATGTGCCCGACGCCGCCACCGGCACCCTCTGGTACGCGGACCGGGCGGTCTGGGTCAAGGACGGCGCCGGGCTGCGCGCCTTCGTCACCCCGGCGAACGCCCGCACCTGGAGCGCCTCCCACCCCGGTGCCCGCACGGTCTCGTACGCCACGGCCCTGAAGGAGTCGGGATGACGGCGCCCACGACTCCGCTGCGGCCGACGTCCGCACCCGCCGCCCCCGCCGCGCAGCGCCCGCGCCGCCGCCCCTGGCCCCGCTACGCCCTGCGCGCCGGGTCGCTGCTGGCCGCCCTCGGCCTGTGGCAGCTGCTCACCTCGCTCGACGTCAATCTGTGGCTGCGCTTCGCGCAGTTCCCGACCGCGACCGACGTCGCCCGGGAGTTCGCCGACCGCGTCGGCACCGACGCCTACTGGCAGGACCTGACCGACAGCCTCACCCGCATCCTCACCGGGTTCGCGCTCGCCGCGGTCCTGGGCGTGGCGGTCGGCACCGCCATCGCCCGTTCACACCTCGCGTCCGACCTGCTGAGCCCGGTCCTCGAAGTCCTGCGCCCCATCCCCGCCATCGCACTGGTCCCCGTGGCGATCCTGCTGTTCCCCAGCAATGAGCAGGGGATCGTCTTCATCACCTTCACCGCCGCCTTCTTCCCGGTCATGGTCAGCACCCGGCACGCGGTCCGCGCGCTCAGCCCGGTCTGGGAGGAGGCGGTGCTGACCATGGGCGGCGGCCGCCGGCGCGTGCTGGGCTCGGTGGTGCTGCCGGGCGCGCTGCCCGGCATCCTCGGCGGGCTCTCCGTCGGCATCGGCGTCTCGTGGATCTGTGTGATCTCCGCCGAGATGATCTCCGGCGCGTACGGCGTCGGTTACCGCACCTGGCAGGACTACACGATCGTCGACTATCCGGGCGTCTTCGTCGGCATGACCACCATCGGTCTGCTCGGCTGGCTCACCTCCACCGCGGTCGAGCTGGCCGGGCGGCGGCTGACCCGATGGCTGCCCCGCACCGAGACCGCGGGACCGGCAACGCCCCGGCGCAAGGAAGCAGGTACCCCGTGAGCACGCCCGATGTCGCCACCACCCCCGCCCCGCCGAGGGACCGGGCCGCCCCGCCGGGCGTACGGCTGCGCCTGGAGGACGTCGCGCTCGGCCGCCCCGGCGCGCCCGTCCTCCATGGCCTCGACCTGGAGGTGGCCCCCGGTGAACTCCTCACTGTGGTGGGCCCGTCCGGCTGCGGCAAGTCCACCCTGCTGCGCACACTGGCCGGGCTGCTGCCGCCCCTCGGCGGACGGGTCACCCAGGACGGCGCACCCATCACCCGGCCGCACGCCGACCGTGCGCTGGTCTTCCAGGAGGACGCGCTGCTCCCGTGGCGCACCGTGCGTGCCAACGTCGAACTCCCGCTTGCCATTAGGGGCGTGCCGCGGGCCGAGCGCCGCGCCCGGGCCGAGGGGTGGCTGGAGCGGGTCGGGCTCGGCGACCACCTGCGGCGATACCCGCACCGTGTCTCCGGCGGCCAGCGGCAGCGGGTGCAGCTCGCCCGCGCGCTCGTCGGCGAGCCGCGCGCGGTCCTCATGGACGAGCCGTTCGGCGCGCTCGACGCGCAGACCCGGTCCGGGATGCAGCGGCTGCTGGTCGAGGTGTTGCGCGGCACCCGTGCCACGGTCGTCTTCGTCACCCACGACGTGGACGAGGCGCTGTTCCTCGGTGACCGCGTCGCCCTGCTCGGCGGTGGGGCGGAGGCCGGCCGGGTGCTGGACGTACCGCATCCGCGGGAGCGCGCCGCTCATGACGCCGCCGCGACCGTCGCGCTGCGCCGCCAGGTCCTCGCATCCCTCGGTATGTGAAAGGTCCCGCCATGGAGACCACGAACAGCACGGAAAGCCCACAGAGCACGGAAAGCACGGAAAGCACGGAGCATTCGGACATCATGGAGATCCCCGCACCCGAGACGGTCGAGGAGCTGTCCTGCGACGTCCTCGTCATCGGCGGCGGCACGGCCGGCACCATGGCGGCGCTCACCGCCGCCGAACACGGCGCCTCGGTCCTCCTCCTGGAAAAGGCGCACGTCCGGCACTCCGGCGCGCTCGCCATGGGCATGGACGGCGTCAACAACGCGGTCGTCCCCGGCCGGGCCGAACCCGACGACTACATCGCCGAGATCACCCGAGCCAACGACGGCATCGTCGACCAGTCCACCGTCCGCCAGACCGCGACCCGCGGCTTCGACATGGTCAAGCGGCTGGAGCGGTACGGCGTGAAGTTCGAGAAGGACGAGCACGGCGCGTACGCGGTCCGCCAGGTGCACCGCTCCGGCTCGTACGTCCTGCCGATGCCCGAGGGAAAGGACGTCAAGAAGGTCCTCTACCGGCAACTGCGCCGCCGCGAGATGCGGGAGCGGATCCGCATCGAGAACCGCGTGATGCCGGTGCGGGTGCTCACCTCAGACGGCCGGGCCGTGGGCGCCGCCGGATTCCACACCCGCACCGGGGATTTCGTCGCCGTCCGGGCCGGGGCCGTGATCCTCGCCACCGGCGCCTGCGGCCGGCTCGGCCTGCCCGCCAGCGGCTATCTCTACGGCACCTACGAGAACCCCACCAACGCGGGCGACGGCTACGCCATGGCGTATCACGCGGGCGCCGAACTCACCGGTATCGAATGCTTCCAGATCAACCCGCTGATCAAGGACTACAACGGCCCGGCCTGCGCCTATGTCGCCAACCCGTTCGGCGGCTACCAGGTCAACCGGCACGGTGAGCGCTTCGTCGACTCCGACTACTGGTCGGGCCAGATGATGGCCGAGTTCGCGGCGGAAGTGGCGAGCGAACGCGGTCCGGTCTATCTCAAGCTCAGCCACCTCCCGGAGGAGTCCGTGGCGGCGCTGGAGTCGATCCTGCACTCCACCGAACGCCCCACCCGCGCCACCTTCCACGCCGGACGCGGCCATGACTACCGCACCCACGACGTGGAGATGCACATCTCCGAGATCGGGCTGTGCGGCGGCCATTCGGCCTCCGGCGTACGGGTCGACGAGCACGCCCGCACCACGGTCCCGGGGCTGTACGCCGCCGGTGATCTGGCCTGCGTACCGCACAACTACATGATCGGAGCCTTTGTCTTCGGCGATCTGGCGGGCGCAGACGCTTCCCGGCACCGCCGTTACGAGGGCGAACTGCCGCCCGACCAGCTCGCCGAGGCCCATGAGCTGATCTACGCCCCGCTGCGGAACCCCGACGGCCCGCCGCAGCCCCAGGTCGAGTACAAGCTGCGCCGCATGGTGAACGACTATGTCGCCCCGCCCAAGAGCGGCGCCCGGCTCTCCCTCGCCGTCGAGGCGTTCGAGCGGATGCGCCGGGACCTCGCCGAGATGGGCGCCCAGACCCCCCATGAGCTGATGCGCTGCGCCGAGGTGAGCTTCATCCGCGACTGCGCCGAGATGGCCGCCCGCTCCTCCCTCGCCAGGACCGAGAGCCGGTGGGGGCTGTACCACGAGCGCACCGACCATCCGCAGCGGGACGACGCGTCCTGGCTGCACCATCTGGATCTGCGCAAGTCGGCGTCGGGAGCGATGGAGTTCACCGCGCGGCCCGTGGCGCCCTACCTCGTCCCGGTGGCGGAGTACTCCCCCGTCGGCGGGCCGTCCCGGCGGCTCGGCGAGGTGCACCCGGAGCACGTCGCCACGGCCGGGCCGCGCGAGACCCCGCCGAGGGGGGCGGAGCGGGCGCCCGGCACGGACGGCGGCGGGACCGGGGCATCCGCCACCGCCTCCCCGCGCATCCTCGAACTTCTCGCCCTCGCCGAGGAGCAGCCGGGTCTGCCCGCACTCCAGCCCTATCTGGCCGACCCCGACCCCGCGGTCCGCCGGTCCGCCGTCGCCACGCTGACCGAGACCGCGCCCTCGGGCACCGGTCCGGCGCTCGCCGCGGCGCTGGCCGACCCGGACGCCGAGGTGCGGGCCGGGGCCGCCGCCTCGCTGCGGGAGCTGGTCGAGGTGCTGCCGCCCGAACCGGACCTGCGCGATCCGCTGGTGCGTGCCCTGGAGGTGTCCGATCCGACGGTGCGCGCGGCGGCGCTGGAGGTGCTGCGCGCGCTGCGGCTCGGCGGGGCGCGGCTGTTCGCACGGGCGCTGACGGACTCCGAGACCGAGGTGCGCCTGCAGGCCGTACGGGCCCTGGTCTCCGTCGACGCCCTCGACGCGCTGGCGCCCGCCACCGCCGACCCCTCCCGCGAGGTGCGGGTGGCGGCGGCGGGTGCGCTGGCCACGCTCGCGGCCCCCGCCGCCGACGGCCGCGCCGCCCGGGCGCGTGAGCTGCTGGCTCCGCTGCTGCGCGACCGGGACGTGCTCGTACGGGCCGCCGCCCTGGAGGCGCTGGCCGCGGCCGGTTGCCCACCGCCGCTCGACGCCGAGGCGGTCGCGGCGCTGGGCGACCCCGCGTGGCAGGTGCGCAAGGGAGCGGCGACGGCGCTGACCGCCGCCGAACCGGAGTTCGGTATCCCGGCGCTGGCGGACGCCCTGGCCGATCCGCACGCCGATGTCCGCAAGGCGGCCGTGCTGTCGCTGTCGCCGCACGCGGACCGCCGGCCCGCCGCCCACGACGCCCTCGCCACGGTGCTCACCGATCCGGACGCCGATGTCCGTGCCTACGCGTCCAGGGCCGTGAAGGGCGGGGGTACGGCGTCCGCCCGGGAGGGGCAGACGGTGTAGCCGCCGAGCGGTTTTCTCGATGCCCCGATCACAGCCCCGATCGCAAAGAGATGGGCCCTCCCACGACGGGAGGGCCCACCCCACGGGCGAACGGATCCGCTACCGCACGAACACCCCTGCCTGGCCCGCCAGATCGAGGAAGTACTGCGGCGCGACACCGAGCACCAGCGTGACCGCCACACCGATCGCGATCGCCGACGAGGTCAGCACGCTCGGCACGGCGACCGACGGGCCCTCCGTGCGCGGCTCGCTGAAGAACATCAGCACGATCACCCGGATGTAGAAGAACGCCGCGATCGCCGACGAGATCACACCGATGACCACCAGCGGGCCCGCACCGCCGTCGGCCGCCGCCTTGAAGACGGCGAACTTCCCGGCGAAGCCACTGGTCAGCGGGATACCGGCGAAGGCCAGCAGAAAGACCGCGAAGACCGCGGCCACCAGCGGCGAACGGCGGCCGAGCCCGGCCCACTTGGACAGGTGCGTGGCCTCGCCGCCCGCGTCCCGCACCAGGGTGACCACCGCGAAGGCGCCCAGCGTCACGAAGGAGTACGCGGCGAGGTAGAAGAGGACCGAGGAGATGCCGTCGGGCGTGGTGGCGATGACACCGGCGAGGATGAAGCCCGCGTGCGCGATCGACGAGTACGCCAGCAGCCGCTTCACATCGGTCTGGGTGACCGCGACGATGGCGCCGCCCAGCATGGTGACGATCGCGACGCCCCACATCACCGGCCGCCAGTCCCAGCGCAGCCCGGGCAGGACGACATACAGCAGCCGCAGCAGCGCGCCGAACGCCGCGACCTTGGTGGCCGCCGCCATGAAGCCGGTGACCGGGGTCGGGGCGCCCTGGTAGACGTCCGGGGTCCACATGTGGAACGGCACGGCGCCGATCTTGAACAGCAGCCCCATCAGCACCATCGCACCGCCGATGAGCAGCAGCGCGTCATTGCCCATGGTCCCGGCGAGCGCCGGGGTGACGTTCCGCACCTGGCCGTCGACCACGTCCGCGATCCCCGCGTAGCCGACGGTGCCCGCGTAACCGTAGAGCAGGGCGATGCCGAACAGCAGGAACGCGGAGGAGAAGGCGCCGAGCAGGAAGTACTTGACGGCGGACTCCTGGGAGAGCATGCGGTGGCGCCGGGCGAGCGCGCACAGCACGTACAGCGGCAGCGAGAAGACCTCCAGCGCCACGAACAGCGTCAGCAGGTCGTTGGCCGACGGGAAGACCAGCATGCCGCCGACCGCGAAGAGCACCAGCGGAAAGACCTCGGTGGTGGTGAACCCGGCCTTCACGGCGGCCTTTTCGGCGTCGCCGCCGGGGACGGCGGCCGCCTGTGCGGCGAAGGAGTCGACCTGGTTGCCGTGCACCACGGGGTCGAGCCGTCGCTCGGCGAAGGTGAACACCGCGACCAGCGCCACCAGCAGGATGGTGCCCTGGAGGAACAGCGCCGGGCCGTCGATCGCGATCGCGCCCATGGCCGCGACATGAGCCTTGCCGGTGCCGTAGTCACCGGCGGCCAGCCCGACGACCGCGGCGAACGCGGCGGCCAGGGCGACGACGGAGAGGAACAGCTGCGCCGCGTAGCGCCGGCGGCGCGGCAGGAGCGCCTCGATCAGGACGCCGACGATCGCCGCGCCGAGCACGATCAGCGTCGGGGACAGCTGGCCGTACTCGATATGCGGCGCGGGGATCTTGTCGGGCGCCGCCGCCGCTGTTGTCCACAGGCTGTGGACAGGGGCCGCGTGAGTCACTTGGCACCTCCGGAAGCACCGTCGTGCATCGGGCTGTAGCTGAACCAGCCCGCGTCAACGGGGTGGTCGGGCTTGGGGTCCTTCTTGTCCACCACCGACAGGGTGTGGTCGACCGCCGGGTTGACGATGTCGGCCAGCGGCTTGGGATAGACACCGAGGAAGATCAGCAGCGCGATGAGCGGGGCGACCACCAGCAGTTCGCGCGCCTTCAGATCGGGCATACCGCGGACCTCGGCCTTCACCGGTCCGGTCATGGTGCGCTGGTAGAGCACCAGGACGTAGAGCGCGGCGAGCACTATTCCGACGGTCGCGATGACACCGAGCGCCGGATAGCGGCTGAACGTGCCGACCAGGACCAGGAATTCACTGATGAAGGGGGCGAGGCCGGGCAGCGATAGGGTGGCCAGACCGCCGATCAGGAAGGTGCCCGCGAGCACCGGGGCGACCTTCTGCACCCCGCCGTAGTCGGCGATGAGCCGTGAACCGCGCCGGGTGATCAGGAATCCGGCCACCAGCATCAGCGCGGCGGTCGAGATCCCGTGGTTGACCATGTAGAGGGTGGCTCCGCCCTGGCCCTGGGTGGTCATGGCGAAGATGCCGAGGATGATGAAGCCGAAGTGGGAGATCGAGGCGTAGGCGATCAGCCGCTTGATGTCCCGCTGGCCGACCGCCAGCAGCGCGCCGTAGATGATGCTGATCAGCGCCAGCACCAGGATCACCGGGGTGGCCCACTTGCTGGCCTCGGGGAAGAGCTGAAGGCAGAAGCGGAGCATCGCGAAGGTGCCGACCTTGTCGACGACCGCGGTGATCAGCACGGCGACGGGGGCGGTGGACTCCCCCATCGCGTTGGGCAGCCAGGTGTGCAGCGGCCACAGCGGGGCCTTCACCGCGAAGGCGAAGAAGAAGCCGAGGAACAGCAGCCGTTCGGTGCCGGTCGCGATGGAGAGCTCACCGCCCGCCCGCGCCTGGACGATCTCCTGGAGCGAGAAGGTGCCGGTGCCCAGGTCGTCTGCGGTGACCGCGTACAGCCCGACCACCGCGGCCAGCATGATCAGGCCGCCCGCCAGGTTGTAGAGCAGGAACTTCACCGCGGCGTACGAGCGCTGGGTGGCCGTCTCCTCCTCGGACCGCTCTCCGGCCCGGTCCCCGAAGCCGCCGATGAGGAAGTACATCGGGATGAGCATGGCCTCGAAGAAGATGTAGAAGAGGAAGACGTCGGTGGCCTCGAAGGAGATCACCACCATCGCCTCGACCATCAGGATCAGCGCGAAGAAGCCCTGGGTGGGTCGCCAGCGGCGGTTGGGCCGCTCCCCTTCCAGCGGATCGGCGTCATGCCAGCCCGCCAGGATGACGAAGGGGATGAGCACCGCGGTGAGGGCGATCAGCGCCACCGCGATCCCGTCCACGCCCAGTTCGTAGCGGACCCCGAAGTCCTTGATCCAGGCGTGGGATTCGGTGAGCTGGAAGCGGCTGCCGCCGGGGTCGAAGCGGACCAGCACCACGGCCGCGAGGACGAGCGTGGCCAGCGAGAAGGCCAGCGCCACCCACTTGGCGGCGGCGCGCTTGGCGGCGGGTACGGCGGCGGTGGCGACCGCGCCGAGCGCGGGCACCGCGGCCGTGACCGTCAGCAGGGGAAAGGACATCACTCAGACCGCCCTCATCAGCAGGGTCGCGGCGATGAGCACCGCCGTACCGCCGAACATCGAGACCGCGTACGTGCGGGCGTAGCCGTTCTGGAGCCTGCGCAGCCGGCCGGAGAGCCCGCCGACGGAGGCCGCGGTGCCGTTGACCACTCCGTCGACCAGCTTGTGGTCGACGTAGACCAGACCGCGGGTGAGGTACTGGCCGGGCTGGACGAGGACGACGTGGTTGAAGTCGTCCTGGAGCAGATCGCGGCGGGCGGCCCGGGTGAGCAGGCTGCCGCGCGGCGCGGTGCGCGGCACCGGCTGCCGCCCGTACTGCGCCCAGGCGAGCGCGACGCCGATCAGCAGCACGACCATGGTGCCGCCGGTGACGGCGGCGGCACTGAGCGGTGAGTCGCCGTGGCTGTGGCCGGTGACCGGCTCCAGCCACTTCACGAACGCGTCGTTGAGGCTGAACAGCCCGCCCGCGAAGACCGATCCGATGGCCAGGACGATCATGGGGAAGGTCATGGACCCCGGCGATTCGTGCGGATGCGGTTCATTGCCGTTCTCGTCCGGGACCCAGCGCTTCTCGCCGAAGAAGGTCATCAGCATCACGCGGGTCATGTAGTACGCGGTGATGGCCGCGCCCAGCAGGGCCGCGCCGCCGAGGATCCAGCCCTCGGTGCCGCCCTTGGCGAAGGCGGCCTCGATGATCTTGTCCTTGGACCAGAAGCCGGAGAGTCCGGGGAAGCCGATGATGGCGAGATAGCCGAGCCCGAAGGTGACGAAGGTGATCGGCATGTACGTCCGCAGGCCGCCGTACCTGCGCATGTCGACCTCGTCGTTCATGGAGTGCATGACCGAGCCGGCGCCGAGGAAGAGCCCGGCCTTGAAGAAGCCGTGGGTCACCAGGTGCATGATCGCGAAGACATAGCCGATCGGACCGAGCCCGGCCGCCAGGATCATGTAGCCGATCTGCGACATGGTGGATCCGGCGAGGGCCTTCTTGATGTCGTCCTTCGCGCAACCGACGATCGCACCGAAGAGGAGCGTGACCGCGCCGACCGTGACCACCGCGGTCTGGGCGTCCGGTGCGGCGTTGAAGATCGCGCCGGAGCGGGTGATCAGGTAGACGCCCGCGGTCACCATGGTGGCCGCGTGGATCAGGGCCGAGACCGGGGTCGGGCCCTCCATCGCGTCCCCGAGCCAGGACTGGAGCGGTACCTGGGCCGACTTGCCGCAGGCGGCCAGCAGCAGCATCAGCCCGATGGCGGTGAGCTTGCCCTCGCCCGCGCGGTCCGCCTCGGCCAGCACCGGGGCGAACGCGAACGACCCGAAGGTGGTGAACATCAGCATGATCGCGATGGACAGGCCGACATCACCGACGCGGTTGACGATGAACGCCTTCTTCGCCGCCGTTGCCGCGCTGGGCTTGTGCTGCCAGAAGCCGATCAGCAGGTACGAGGCGAGGCCCACGCCCTCCCAGCCGACGTACAGCAGCAGGTAGTTGTCGGCGAGGACCAGCAGCAGCATCGCCGCGAGGAAGAGATTGAGATAGCCGAAGAAGCGGCGGCGGCGCTCGTCGTGCTCCATGTAGCCGATCGAGTAGATGTGGATCAGCGTGCCCACACCGGTGATCAGCAGGACGAAGGTCATCGACAACTGGTCGAGCTGGAAGGCGACGTCCGCGCGGAAGCCGCCCACCGGGATCCAGCTGAACACCTTGCTGTGCAGGGCGCGGTCGTGCTCGCCGCGGCCGAGCATGGCGGCGAAGAGCACCGCCCCGATCGCGAAGGAGGACGCCGCGAGCAGCGTGCCGATGTAGTGGCCCTTGCCGTCCAGCCGCCGCCCTCCGCACAGCAGCAGGGCCGCTCCGAACAGCGGCACCGCGACAAGCAATCCGATGAGGTTCTCCACTTGAACGCGACCCCTTCTAGAGCTTCATCAGGCTGGCGTCGTCGACCGAGGCCGAATGGCGGGAGCGGAAGACGGTCACGATGATCGCGAGGCCGACCACGACCTCCGCGGCGGCGACGACCATCGTGAAGAAGGCGATGATCTGGCCGTCGAGATTGCCGTGCATCCGGGAGAAGGTGACGAACGCGAGGTTGCACGCGTTCAGCATCAACTCGACGCACATGAAGAGGATGATCGCGTTCCGCCTGATCAGCACCCCGGCCGCACCAATGGTGAACAACAGGGCGGCCAGGTAGAGGTAGTAGACCGGATTCACTTGGCGGCTCCCTTGTGGCTCTCGGCGTCCTCGGACCGCTCGTCGGCGCCCTTGCCGTCGGCGCTCGCGCCGTTCGCGTCCGCGCCGTTGACGGCGTCGTTCGCCGAGGTGCCGTTCGCTCCGCGTCCGTTCGCGGCACCGCCTGCGCCCTTGGGCTTGCGCCCCAGCCAGCGCTCGGAGCGCTGCTCCAGCGCCGCCAGCTCGGCCAGCGCCTCACCGGAGACATCCCGGATCTGACCGCGGCCGCGCAGGGTGGCGTTGACCGTGAGCTCGGAGGTGGTGCCGTCGGGCAGCAGACCGGGGATGTCCACCGCGTTGTGCCGGGCGTAGACACCGGGGGCGGGCAGCGGCGGGACGTTCCGCCCGGTGCGCACCCGCTCCTCGGACTGCTCGCGCTGGCTGCGCGCCCGCTCGATGCGCTCGCGGTGGGTCAGCACCATCGCGCCGACCGCCGCGGTGATCAGCAGCGCGCCGGTGATCTCGAAGGCGAAGACGTACTTGGTGAAGACCAGCGTCGCCAACCCCTCGACATTGCCCCCGGAGTTGGCCTGGCCCAGACCGTTCCACGTGGTGAGCGAGGCATTGCCGATCCCGGCGCACAGCAGGATGCCGAAGCCCAGCCCGCACAGGGCGGCGAGCCAGCGCTGCCCCTTCAGGGTCTCCTTCAGCGAATCGGCGGCGGTGACACCGACCAGCATCACCACGAAGAGGAAGAGCATCATGATCGCGCCGGTGTAGACCACGATCTGGACGACGCCCAGGAAGTACGCGCCGTTGGCGAGGTAGAACACCGCCAGAACGATCATGGTCCCGGCCAGACTCAGCGCACTGTGCACCGCCTTGCGCATCAGGATCGTGCACAGCGCGCCGATCACGGCGACGGTGCCGAGCACCCAGAACTGGACGGCCTCACCGGTGGAGGTGGTGGAGGCCGCCGCGGCCAGCGCGCCGCTCATGCCTGCACCCCCTCGTCCGCGCGCTCACCGCTGTTCTCCGCGACCTCGTCCCCCGCGGGCGTCTCGCCCTTGCTGACCGCGACCTGACGCCGGGTCCCGGGCGCCGCCTCGGTGACCAGGCCCCGGTAGTAGTCCTGCTCGTCCGTCCCGGGGTAGATCGCGTGCGGGCTGTCGACCATGCCCTCCTCGAGCCCGGCGAGCAGCTCCTCCTTGGTGTAGATGAGCGACTCGCGGGTGCGGTCGGCGAGCTCGTAGTCATTGGTCATGGTCAGCGCCCGGGTGGGGCACGCCTCGACGCACAGACCGCACAGGATGCAGCGCAGATAGTTGATCTGGTAGACGCGGCCGTAGCGCTCCCCCGGGGAGTACCGCTCCTCCTCGGTGTTGTCCGCGCCCTCGACGTAGATCGCGTCCGCCGGGCAGGCCCAGGCGCACAGCTCGCAGCCGATGCACTTCTCCAGCCCGTCCGGGTGGCGGTTGAGCTGGTGGCGTCCGTGGAATCGGGGCGCGGTGGGCTTCTTCTCCTCGGGGTACTGCTCGGTGAGCCGCTTCTTGAACATGGCCTTGAAGGTCACGCCGAAGCCGGCCACCGGATTCTGGAAGTCAGACATCGTCGGCCTCCTTTCCGTCACTGACAGTGTCGGGGCCGCCACTGACAATCAACTCGCGTTCCTGGCGGGACCGTCGGCGGGGTACGGGTGGCAGGGACTGCCCGGGCAGCGGTGGCACCGGGAAGCCGCCCGCCATCGGATCGAAGGCGGGCTCGGGAGCCTCCTCGGCCTCGGCCGCGGCCCTGGCCGCCCCGCGGTCGCGGAAGACGTCCACGACGAAGGACAGCAGCAACAGCGTGATCACCGCGCCGCCGACGTAGAGCACGACGTCCTGGTAGTCGTAGTTCTCGTTGCGCAGTGCCCGCACGCTGGCGACCAGCATCAGCCAGACCATCGAGATCGGGATGAGCACCTTCCAGCCCAGCTTCATGAACTGGTCGTAGCGCACGCGCGGCAGCGTGCCGCGCACCCAGATGAAGACGAACAGCGAGGTCACGACCTTGCCGAGGAACCACAGCAGGGGCCACCAGCCGTGGTTGGCGCCCGCCCAGAAGGTGCTGACCGGCCAGGGCGCCCGCCAGCCGCCGAGGAAGAGGGTGACCGCGACCATCGAGACGGTGACCATGTTGATGTACTCGGCGAGCATGAACAGCGCGAACTTGATCGAGGAGTACTCGGTGTTGAAGCCGCCGACCAGGTCGCCCTCGGACTCCGGCATATCGAACGGCGCCCGGTTGGTCTCACCGATCATCGAGACGATGTAGATGAGGAACGAGACCGGCAGCAGCACCGCGTACCAGCGGTCCTGCTGCGAGGCGACGATCTGCGAGGTCGACATCGACCCGGAGTAGAGGAACACCGCCGCGAACGACAGCCCCATCGCGATCTCGTAGCTGATCATCTGGGCGCATGAGCGCAGTCCGCCGAGCAGCGGATAGGTGGAACCGGACGACCAGCCCGCCAGCACGATGCCGTAGATGCCGACCGACGCGGTGGCCAGGATGTAGAGGACGGCGATCGGCAGATCGGTCAGCTGCATCGTGGTGCGGTGGCCGAAGACCGAGATCTCGTTACCGGCCGGGCCGAACGGGATCACCGCGACCGCCATGAAGGCGGGGATGGCCGCGACGATCGGCGCCAGGACATAGACCACCTTGTCCGCGCCCTTGACCGTCACGTCCTCCTTGAGCATGAGCTTCACGCCGTCCGCGAGGGACTGCAGCATGCCCCAGGGGCCGTGCCGGTTGGGCCCGATGCGCAGCTGCATCCAGCCGACGACCTTGCGCTCCATGACGATGGAGATCAGCACGGTCAGCATCAGGAACGCGAAGCAGAAGACGACCTTGATCAGGATCAGCCACCACGGGTCGCGGCCGAACATCGACAGGTCCTCAGCGGCGAAGTTCATGCGGTCACCTCCGGCTCGGTCGCGGGCGCGGCGATCTGGACCACATCACCGGGGCGCGCCCCCAGGTCGCGGTGGATTCCGCCGCCGGTGGAGGCCATCGGCAGCCAGACGACCCGGTCGGGCATCGCGGTGACGGCCAGGGGCAGCAGGACGGATCCGGCCGGGCCGGTGATCCGCAGGGTCTGGCCGTCCGTCACCCCCGCCTCCTCGGCCGTCGCCGCCGAGAGCCGGGCCACCGCGGCGTGGCGGGTGCCCGCCAGCGCCGGGTCGCCCTCCTGGAGCCGGCCGTTGTCCAGCAGCAGCCGGTGACCGGCGAGGACCGCCTCGCCCTCGGCGGGCCGCGGCAGCGGGCCCCCGGTCTCCAGCGGAACGGTGGCGTGCGGGCCCTGCCAGCTGCCCAGCCGGGACAGCTCGGCACGGGCCGCGGCCACGTCCGGCAGGTCAAGCGGGGCGTCGAGCGCGTCGGCCAGCATGTGCAGCACCCGGACGTCCGGGAGGGTGTGCCGACGGGTCATCTGGTCGGGTTTGAGCGCCGCCTCGAACGGCCGGGCCCGGCCCTCCCAGGTGAGGAAGGTACCCGGCTTCTCCGGTGCCGCCGCGACCGGCAGCACCACGTCCGCCCGCTCGGTGACCTCCGAGGGCCGCTGCTCCAGACTGACCGTGAAGCCGACCGCGTCCAGCGCCTCCAACGCCCGCGCCGGATCGGGCAGATCGGCCACCTCGACCCCGGCGACCAGCAGCGCGCCGAGCCCTCCGGCCGCCGCGGCCTCGATGATCCGGTCGGTGTCCCGGCCCTCCTGGTGCGGCAGACCGGCCACGCCCCACACGGCCGCGGTCTCCTCGCGGGCGCGCGGGTCGGTGGCCGGACGGCCGCCGGGCAGCAGCCCGGGCATCGCCCCGGCCTCGATCGCGCCCCGCTCCCCCGCCCGCCGCGGGATCCAGGCGAGCGTGGCCCCGGTGGCGGCGGCGGCCCGCACCGCGGCGGTCAGCGCGCCCGCCACGGACGCCAGTCGCTCACCCACCAGGATCACCGCGCCCTCGGCGCGCAGCGCCTCGGCCGCGCGCTCCCCGGCCTCGTCCAGACCGGTGCGGCCCGCGATGGCGTCCAGCCACTCGGTCTCGGTGCCGGGGGCGGCGGGCAACAGGGTGCCGCCCGCCTTCTCCAGGCCCCGGGTGGTGTGGGTGGCGAGCGAGAAGGTGCGCTGGCCGTGTTTGCGGTGGGCCTTGCGCAGCCGCAGGAAGACCCCGGGCGCCTCCTCCTCCGCCTCGAAGCCGACCAGCAGCACCGCGGGGGCCTTCTCCAGCGTGGTGTAGGTCAGCCCGGTGCCGTCCAGGTCACGGCCGCGCCCGGCGATATGGGCGGCCAGGAAGTCGGCCTCCTCCTGGCTGTGCACCCGGGCGCGGAAGTCGATGTCGTTGGTCTCCAGGGCCACCCGCGCGAACTTCGCGTAGGCGTAGGCGTCCTCGACCGTCAGCCGGCCGCCGGTCAGCACTCCGGTCCGGCCACGCGCCGCGGCCAGCCCCGCGGCCGCCGCCTCCAGCGCCTCCGGCCAGCTCGCCGTCTCCAGCTCCCCGGTCTCCCGGTTGCGCACCAGCGGGGCGGTGAGCCGGTCCGCCGCCTGCGCGTAACGGAAGCCGAAACGGCCCTTGTCGCAGATCCACTCCTCGTTGACCTCGGGGTCGTCCGCCGCGAGGCGCCGCATGACCTTGCCGCGCCGGTGGTCGGTGCGGGTCGCGCAGCCGCCCGCGCAGTGCTCGCACACACTCGGCGAGGAGACCAGGTCGAAGGGGCGGGAGCGGAAGCGGTACGCCGCCGAAGTGAGCGCTCCCACCGGGCAGATCTGGATGGTGTTGCCGGAGAAGTACGACTCGAACGGGTCGCCCTCACCGGTGCCGACCTGCTGGAGCGCGCCCCGCTCCAGCAGCTCGATCATCGGGTCGCCCGCGATCTGGTTGGAGAAGCGGGTGCAGCGCGCGCACAGCACACAGCGCTCGCGGTCCAGCAGCACCTGCGTGGAGATCGGCACGGGCTTGGCGAACGTCCGCTTCCTGCCCTCGAAGCGGCTGTCGGCCGAGCCGGTGGACATCGCCTGGTTCTGGAGCGGGCACTCACCGCCCTTGTCGCAGACCGGGCAGTCCAGCGGGTGGTTGATCAGCAGCAGCTCCATCACCCCGCGCTGTGCCTTCTCGGCGACCGGCGAGGTGAGCTGGGTCTTCACCACCATCCCGTCGGTGCACGTGATGGTGCACGAGGCCATCGGCTTGCGCTGGCCCTCGACCTCGACGATGCACTGGCGGCAGGCACCGGCCGGGTCCAGCAGCGGATGGTCGCAGAACCGCGGGATCTCGATGCCGAGCAGCTCGGCGGCACGGATGACCAGAGTCCCCTTGGGGACGGAGACCTCGATTCCGTCGATGGTGACGGAGACCAGATCCTCTCGCGGCACCGCCGCCTCCCCGCCTCCCGAGGGTGCGTTGGTGGTCACGGTCATGCGTTCACCCCCAGGTGAGTGGAGCGCGGCTCGTCGGCCCAGACGGTGGACTTGGCCGGGTCGAAGGGACAGCCGCCGCCGGTGATGTGCTGCTCGTACTCCGCACGGAAGTACTTCAGGGAGGAGAAGATCGGGCTGGCCGCACCGTCGCCCAGCGCGCAGAAGGACTTGCCGTTGATGTTGTCGGCGATGTCCGCCAGCTTGTCGAGGTCGTCCATGCGCCCCTTGCCGGCCTCCAGGTCGCGCAACAGCTGCACCAGCCAGTACGTGCCCTCGCGGCAGGGCGTGCACTTGCCGCAGGACTCATGGGCGTAGAACTCGGTCCAGCGGGTGACGGCCCGCACCACACAGGTCGTCTCGTCGAAGCACTGGAGCGCCTTGGTGCCCAGCATCGACCCGGCCGCGCCCACGCCCTCGTAGTCCAGCGGGACATCGAGGTGCTCCTCGGTGAGCAGCGGGGTGGACGAACCGCCCGGGGTCCAGAACTTCAGCCGGTGGCCGGGGCGCATCCCGCCGCTCATGTCGAGCAGTTGGCGCAGGGTGATGCCGAGCGGGCCCTCGTACTGCCCGGGGTTGGCCACATGGCCGGACAGCGAGTAGAGCGTGAAGCCCGGGGACTTCTCACTGCCCATCGAACGGAACCATTCCTTGCCCTTGTTGAGGATGGCGGGAACCGAGGCGATGGATTCGACGTTGTTCACCACAGTGGGGCACGCGTACAGACCCGCGACCGCCGGGAAGGGGGGCCGCAGCCGGGGCTGACCGCGACGTCCCTCCAGCGAGTCCAGCAGTGCGGTCTCCTCACCGCAGATGTACGCGCCCGCGCCCGCGTGCACCGTGATGTCGAGACCGGGAAGTCCGGCCACCCCCAGCTTCCGGCCGCGCCGTTCGGCCGTGCCCAGGTAGCCCGCCTCGTACGCCTCGCGCACCGCCTCGTGCAGCCGCCGCAGTACGGGGACGACCTCGCCGCGCAGATAGATGAAGGCGTGCTCGGAGCGGATGGCGTGGCAGGCGATGACCATGCCCTCGATGAGGGAGTGCGGATTGGCGTAGAGAAGGGGGATGTCCTTGCAGGTGCCCGGTTCCGACTCGTCCGCGTTGACCACGAGATAGTGCGGTTTGCCGTCGCCCTGCGGAATGAACTGCCACTTCATTCCGGTGGGGAAGCCCGCCCCGCCGCGGCCGCGCAGACCCGCGTCCTTCACCAGCGCGATCACATCGTCGGGGTCCATCGCGAGGGCTTTGCGCATGCCGTCGTAGCCCTCGTGCCGCAGATAGGTGCGCAGGGTCCACGCGTTGGGCTGGTCCCAGAACGCGGAGAGCACGGGTGCCAGCAGCTTCTCGGGGCTGTGTTCGTTGATCTCGGTCGTCACGGTCATCACTCCCCCTCCTCGGTGACCGGACCGGACGGGTGGTGCGGGTCGGACGCGGAGGTCCGCTGCGGTGCGTCGTGCGAGCTGGGGTGCGTTGCCGGCGCCTCGTCCGACGGGGCTCCCGCGGACCTCGGCGAGACGACCCGCCCCGGTGCGCCCTCGCCCCTGGCCAGCCGCAGCCCGACCAGTGAGGCGGGCCCGGCGGAGCCACCGGCCTCGACGGCGCCCGGCCGCGGGTCGGGGAATCCGGCGAGGATGCGCGCGGTCTCCTTGTAGGTGCACAGCGGTGCGCCGCGGGTGGGCTCGACGGTCCGGCCCGCCCGGAGGTCGTCGACCAGCCGCTTGGCGGACTCCACCGTCTGGTTGTCGAAGAACTCCCAGTTGACCATCACCACGGGGGCGAAGTCGCAGGCCGCGTTGCACTCGATGTGCTCCAGGGTGACCTTGCCGTCCTCGGTGGTCTCCCCGTTGCCCACCTCCAGATGGCGCTGGAGCTCCTCGAAGATCGCGTCACCGCCCATCACCGCGCACAGCGTGTTGGTGCACACCCCGACCTGGTAGTCGCCGGAGGCTTTGCGCCGGTACATGGTGTAGAAGGTGGCGACCGCGGTGACCTCGGCGGTGGTGAGGTCCAGCATCTCGGCGCAGAACCGCACCCCGGTGCGGGTGACATGGCCCTCCTCGGACTGCACCAGGTGCAGCAGCGGCAGCAGCGCGCTGCGGCTGTCCGGGTAGCGGGCGATCACCTCCCGGGCGTCCGCCTCGAGCCGGGCACGTACCTCGGCCGGGTAGTCGGGGGCGGGAAGCTGCGGCATCCCCAGCTCAACATCGCTCACAGTCCCTCACCGTTCCCTTCTCCGCCCGCACGGCGCAGAGGTGCGGCCATCGTCGTCCGCGGCCGAGCGTCCCGCCCGTCACCCGCCACCGCCCTCAAGCGGCCGCGCTGCGCGCAGGCACCTTTCATGCGTGCGTCGGTCACCGGTCGACGCCTCCCATCACGGGGTCGATGGACGCGACAGCGACGATCACATCGGCCACCTGGCCGCCTTCGCACATCGCCGCCACGGCCTGCAGATTGGTGAACGACGGATCCCGGAAGTGGACGCGATAGGGGCGGGTGCCGCCGTCGCTGACCATGTGCACACCGAGTTCGCCCTTGGGCGACTCCACCGCGATGTACGTCTGTCCGGGCGGTACCCGGAATCCCTCGGTCACCAGCTTGAAGTGGTGGATCAGGGCCTCCATCGAGGTGCCCATGATGTTCTTGATGTGGTCGAGCGAGTTGCCGAGGCCGTCCGGGCCGAGCGCCAGCTGCGCGGGCCAGGCGATCTTCTTGTCCGCGACCATCACCGGACCGGGTTCCAGCCGCTCCAGGCACTGTTCGACGATCCGCAGCGACTGGCGCATCTCCTCCATCCGGATCAGGAAACGGCCGTAGGCGTCGCAGGTGTCGGCGGTCGGCACCTCGAAGTCGTACGTCTCGTAACCGCAGTACGGATCGGTCTTGCGCAGATCATGCGGGAGTCCGGTGGCGCGCAGTATCGGGCCGGTCACACCGAGGGCCATACAGCCCGCCAGATCGAGATAGCCGACATCCTGGAGCCGGGCCTTGAAGATGGGGTTCCCGGTCGCGAGCTTGTCGTACTCGGTCAGGTTCTTGCGCATCTTCTTGATGAAGGCGCGGATCTGGTCGACCGCTCCCGGCGGCAGATCCTGGGCGAGCCCACCGGGCCGGATGTAGGCGTGGTTCATCCGCAGCCCGGTGATCAGCTCGTAGATGTCGAGGATCATCTCGCGGTCGCGGAAGCCGTAGATCATCACGGTGGTCGCGCCCAGCTCCATCCCGCCGGTGGCGATGGCCACCAGATGGGAGGAGATCCGGTTGAGTTCCATCAGCAGCACCCGGATGACCGAGGCCCGGTCCGGGACCTGGTCCTCGATGCCGAGCAGCTTCTCGACGCCCAGGCAGTACGCCGCCTCGTTGTAGAAGGGCGTCAGGTAGTCCATGCGGGTCACGAACGTGGTGCCCTGCGTCCAGTTCCGGAATTCGAGGTTCTTCTCGATTCCGGTGTGCAGATAACCGATTCCGCAGCGGGCCTCGGTGACCGTCTCGCCGTCGATCTCCAGGATCAGCCGGAGCACCCCGTGGGTGGAGGGGTGCTGCGGACCCATGTTGACGATGATCCGCTCGTCGTCGGCCTTGGCCGTGGCGGCCACGACCTCGTCCCAGTCGCCGCCGGTGACGGTGTAGACGGTGCCCTCGGTCGTCTCGCGCGCGGAGGCGGAGGGGGTTGCACGGGTGGCAGACATCAGCTGTACGACCTCCGCTGGTCCGGAGCCGGGATCTGGGCGCCCTTGTACTCGACGGGAATGCCGCCGAGGGGGTAGTCCTTGCGCTGCGGGAAGCCCTGCCAGTCGTCGGGCATCATGATCCGCGTCAGCGCGGGATGTCCGTCGAAGACCAGGCCGAAGAAGTCGTAGGTCTCGCGCTCGTGCCAGTCGTTGGTCGGATACACATCGACGATCGACGGGATGTGCGGATCACTGTCGGGAGCGCTCACCTCCAGCCGGATCACCCGGCTGTGGGTGATCGACCGCAGGTGGTACACGGCGTGCAGCTCACGGCCCTTGTCACCGGGGAAGTGGACCCCGCTGACGCCGGTGCACAACTCGAAGCGGAGCGCCGGGTCGTCGCGCAGGGTCCGGGCGACCCGCGGCAGATACTCGCGCGCGATGTGGAAGGTCAGCTCGTCGCGGTCCACGACGGTCTTCTCGATCGCGTTCTGCGGGAGCAGCGACTGCTCCTCCAGGGCACCCTCGAGTTCGTCGGCGACCTCGTCGAACCAGCCCCCGTACGGACGGTTGGCCTGGCCGGGCAGCCGCACCGGGCGCACCAGACCGCCGTAGCCGGTGGTGTCGCCGCCGTTGTCGGCGCCGAACATGCCGCGCTGGACACGGATCGCCTCGCCGTGGTCACCACGCCTGCCGGGGAGGTTCTCCGCGTTGAGGTCCTGGTCCGGGTTGACCCCATTAGCCTCGCTCACAGCGTCCCTCCGTTCGCTTCTCCGCCCACGAGGCGCAGACGTGCGGGCTTCGTCGTCGACAGCCGCCGGGCGGCCTCGCGTGCGTCGCTCACAGCGTCCCTCCGTTCGCTTCTCCGCCCACGAGGCGCAGACGTGCGGGCTTCGTCGTCGACAGCCGCCGGGCGGCCTCGCGTGCGTCGCTCACCTGAGCAGCCCCTTCATCTCGATCGTCGGGAGCGCCTTCAGCGCCGCTTCCTCCGCCTCCCGGGCCGCACGCTCGCGGTTCACGCCGAGCTTCTCCTCGCGGATCTTCTCGTGCAGTTTGAGGATCGCGTCCAAGAGCATCTCGGGGCGCGGCGGGCAGCCGGGCAGATAGATGTCGACGGGGACGATGTGATCGACGCCCTGCACGATCGCGTAGTTGTTGAACATGCCTCCGGAGGAGGCGCACACGCCCATGGAGATGACCCACTTGGGGTTCGGCATCTGGTCGTAGACCTGGCGCAGCACCGGGGCCATCTTCTGGCTGACCCGCCCGGCGACGATCATGAGGTCGGCCTGCCGGGGCGACCCCCGGAAGACCTCCATGCCGAAGCGTGCGAGGTCGTAGCGGCCGGCGCCGGTGGTCATCATCTCGATGGCACAGCAGGCCAGGCCGAAGGTGGCCGGGAACACGGAGGACTTGCGGGCCAGTCCGGCGGCCTGCTCAACGGTGGTGAGCAGGAAGCCGCTGGGGAGCTTCTCTTCGATACCCATGCGCTGTTTCCCCTATCTCCTCTAGAGCCCTTCAGTCCCACTCCAGTCCGCCGCGCCGCCACACATAGGCGTAGGCGACGAAGACGGTGAGCACGAAGAGGAGCATCTCCACGAGCCCGAACAGCCCCAGGGCGTCGAAGGAGACGGCCCAGGGGTAGAGGAAGACGATCTCGATGTCGAAGACGATGAAGAGCATCGCCGTCAGGTAGTACTTGATGGGGAAGCGCCCACCGCCGGCCGGATGCGGAGTCGGCTCGATGCCGCATTCATAGGCTTCGAGCTTGGCCCGGTTGTAGCGCTTGGGGCCGATGATCGCGGCCATGAAAACCGAGAAGATCGCAAAACCTGCCCCGAGGGCTCCCAGTACGAGGATGGGCGCGTATGCGTTCACCGTCCTCGCTCCCTTCAGTCGACGATGACTGTCTGGCGGACCGCACGGACGTGCTGTCGCCCCACGAAGATCGTGCTCATGTGAGGCAGTTCACAAGCCCGTTTCGCCTGCATCCTATGCCTGTCGGTCTGTGATCTGCGACACGGGGTGCGACAACGTCTTTGTGATCTCCACCACCTGACGAAGGATCATGAAGTCGGATGAGCGGTGATCTTGCACGCGAAGCATCCGAACGATCACGAGAGGTGACATTCGGGGGCGTCGTCACTGGTGAGGACGTTGCGCCCTTACCAAGACATGGTACATACATGCAAATTTGCGATGGGCATCGTCAGCTGATACTTATCCGCCACCCTCCCGGGTGATCCGGTCTCCGGACCGCGGCCCGCACCACCCCCGGGTCTCCTCCGGGCTCCGTCCGGCACCCCTCCCGTCTTCTTGATCGCCGGTTCGCGCTTTGATTCACGAGCGCGTGCCGCGACCGCTTCCGCATGTCGATCCCGCTCGTCTCCGCACGCGTCCCCGCTCGCTTCACCGGTGGGTCGCGTTTGCTTCACCACCGGCCCCGGTTGCTTCACGAGCGGGCCCCACGGAGTGAGGTATCCCACGCCGCGATGGGTTGTGGAACGCGATTTCACGGGAATCTTTGATACGCGGGCCGTATCGGTGGTAGGCCGCTCGCCGCTTCCACACGGCCGCCAAATGCCATGCGTAGAGACATGATCGAGAAATTCGGACATCGCCGCGGAGCCTGCGATGGAGATCGGTTAGGGCGAATTTCAGGCGTGTACACGCCAAATGTGGCGCACCCCACTTTTGTTGATCCGGGCCTTTCGGCCCTGATAGCCAGTGACCTATGTCCCCAGTCGCACACATACCCAGCCACCGGAAGCCCCGCCGTGCCGCGTCCAAGGGCACACTCCGCGCAGGGGTGACCGGTGGCTTCCTCACCATTGCGGTGGCCGGTGCCGCCGTGCCCGCTTCCGCCACCGAGTCGTCGGCCGCCGAGTCGACGGTGGAGATGCCGACCGTCAGCGCCACGCTGGCGAGCACGGCCGCCCAGACCGCCGACGCCACGCAGCAGGCCGCGTCCGACTACCAGCTCCAGGCGCAGCAGGACCAGGCCGCCGCCCACGCGAAGGCCGCGGCCAAGAAGGCCAAGGCGGAGGCCGACCGCAAGGCGAAGGAAGCCAGGGAGGCGGCGCGCAAGGCCGCCGCCAAGCGTGCGGCCGAGGCCAAGGCCAAGGCCGCGAAGGCGTCCCGCTCCGCGGAGCGCAGCACGCTCTCCGCCCCGAGCACCAGCAACGCCACAGGCAACGCCGCCACCGTCATCAGCTTCCTGAAGGCGCAGCTCGGCAAGGCGTACGTGCTCGGCTCCAGCGGCCCGTCCTCCTACGACTGCTCCGGTCTGACCCAGGCCGCGTTCAAGCAGGTCGGCGTCGACCTGCCGCGGGTCTCCCAGGACCAGTCCACCACCGGCACCCCGGTCTCGCTGGACAACCTCCAGCCCGGCGACATCCTCTACTGGGGCAGCGCGGGCAGCGCGTACCACGTCGGCGTCTACATCGGCGGCGGCAAGTTCATCGGCGCCCAGAACCCGAGCACCGGCATCGTCGAGCGTCCGCTGGACTACGACCAGCCCACCGGCGCCGTGCGCGTCCTGTAGTTCCCGTCATTCCCGCGCGCACACACGTGCCGCACCAATATGGCCGCGGGGCCGCCGTTCCCTTCCCGGGGCGGCGGCCTCACGCCGTTCACGACGTGGCGTACACCTTTTCCACGAACTCGCCGATCTGCTGGTCGGAGAGGTGACGGGCGAGATCCGCCTCGCTGATCATGCCGACGAGCCGCTTGTTCTTGTCGATCACCGGCAGTCTGCGGATCCGGTGCTCCTCCATCTCCCGCAGGACCTCGCTGACATCGGCGTCCGCGCTGATCCAGCGCGGGGTGCCCTTGGCCAGGTCGCCGGCCGTCATCCGGGCCGCGTCGCCACCGCGCGCCACACAGCCGACCACGATGTCGCGGTCGGTGAGAATGCCGCACAGCCGCTCATTGCTGTCGCTGACCGGCAGCGCCCCGACGTTCAGTTCGCGCATCAGTTGCGCGGCGCGGTCCAGCGACTCCGTGGCCGGAATCCACTGCGCGCCCGGGTGCATGATGTCCGCTGCCTTCGTCATGGGTGTACCTCCTGACGGCCCACCGGCGGCGGAACCGGCCCGCGGGCCCCATCGTTCCGGTCGCCGCGGCTGACGCCCGCGGCGCCCCCTCTGTTCATTGTCACCACCCGCGGGCGATGCCGTCATTTCGGACCCTCGCGGTGCTTTCCGAACCCTTGGGACACCGTGCGGTCCCGGCGGCGGCGGCCGGTGGCCGGTGCCAGACTGAGTACGAGAAGTCCTTCACGTCCGATCGTTGAAGGAGCATCCATGCTCACCACCGACTACGTCCCCGGCGCACCCAACTGGCTCGATCTCGGCGCTCCCGACACCGATGCGGCCGCGGCCTTCTACCAGGGGGTGCTGGGCTGGAGTTTCGAGTCGGCCGGTCCCGAGGCGGGCGGATACGGCTTCTTCAAGCGGGACCGCAAAACCGTCGCCGCCCTCGGTCCGCTCACCGAACAGAGTGCCCGTGCGGCCTGGACGCCGTACTTCCACACGCCCGACGCCGACGCCACCGCGAAGTCCGTCGAGCGGGCGGGCGGCGGGGTGGCGGTCGCGCCGTTCGACGTCTTCGACGAGGGGCGGATGGCCCACTTCGCCGATCCCGCGGGCGCCCGGTTCGCCGTCTGGCAGCCCGGCAAGACGGCGGGCCTGGAACTGGTCACCGAACCGGGCAGCCTGTGCTGGACCGAGCTGCACTCCCCCGACCCCGCCGAGGCCCGCACCTTCTACCGCGCCGTCTTCGGCTGGGACACCGAGGAGATGTCGTTCCCGGGCGGGACGTACACCATGCTCTCCACGGCCGGTGCCGGAAAGGACGGCTCCTTCGGCGGTGTCGCCCAGCTCCAGGAGGGGCATTCGACTCCACCGCAGTGGCTGCCCTACATCGAGGTGACGGACTGTGACGAAGTGGTCACCAAGGGGCAGGAGCTGGGCGGTTCGGTGCTGATGCCCGCCGTGTCGGCCGAGGGCATCGGCCGGATGGCCTGGCTGACGGATGTGGCCGGGGCGCCGTTCGGCGTCATCACCAGCGCGAGCCCGGACAGCGGCGGGTAGCCACGTCGGCGGCGGATGGCCCGTAAGAGCCCCGCCCGGCGCGTAAGAAGCCCCGCCGGGCCCGCACGCCCGCTCAGGCCCGCTCAGGCCACGCCCGCTCAGGCCCGCGGCGTCACCTTCGTCAGACCGTTGATGATGCGGTCCATCGCGTCCCCGCCCGTCGGATCGGTCAGGTTCGCCAGCAGCTTCAGAGTGAAGCGCATCAGCATCGGATGGGTCAGCCCACGCTCGGTCGCCAGCCTCATCACCTTCGGATTGCCGATCAGCTTCACAAAGGCCCGGCCCAGCGTGTAGTAGCCGCCGTAGGTGTCCTTGAGGACCTTCGGATAGCGCTGGAGCGCCATCTCGCGCTGCGCGGCGGTGGCCCGGGCGTGCGCCTGCACGGTCACCTCCGCGGCCAGCTGCCCGGATTCCATCGCATAGGCGATGCCCTCGCCGTTGAACGGGTTGACCATGCCGCCCGCGTCGCCCACCAGCAGCAGCCCGCGGGTGTAGTGCGGCTGACGGTTGAACGCCATCGGCAGGGCGGCACCGCGGATCGGGCAGGTCATGTTCTCCGGGGTGTAGCCCCAGTCCTCCGGCATCGAGGCACACCACGCCTTGAGGACCTCCCGCCAGTCCAACTCCTTGAAGGAGGACGAGGTGTTGAGCACCCCCAGACCGACGTTGCTCGTACCGTCGCCCATGCCGAAGATCCAGCCGTAGCCGGGCAGCAGCCGGTCCTGCGGACCGCGCCGGTCCCACAACTCCAGCCAGGACTCCAGGTAGTCGTCGTCATGCCGGGGCGAGGTGAAGTACGTGCGCACCGCCACGCCCATCGGACGGTCCTCGCGCCGGTGCAGCCCCATCCCCAGCGACAGCCGGGTGGAGTTGCCGTCGGCGGCGACGACCAGCGGCGCGTGGAAGGTGACCGGGGTCTTCTCCTCGCCCAGCTTGGCCTCGACACCGGTGATCCGGCCGGTGCGCGGATCGGTGATCGGCGCGCCCACGTTGCAGCGCTCGTACAGCCGCGCCCCGGCCTTCTGCGCCTGGCGCGCCAGCTGCTCGTCGAAGTCGTCGCGCTTGCGGACCAGTCCGTAGTTCGGATACGCGGCCAGATCGGGCCAGTCCAGCTCCAGTCGCACCCCGCCGCCCAGGATCCGCAGGCCCCGGTTGCGCAGCCAGCCCGCCTCCTCGGAGACGTCGATGCCCATGGCGACCAGCTGCTTGGTGGCGCGCGGGGTCAGTCCGTCACCGCACACCTTCTCGCGCGGAAAGGCCGTCTTCTCCAGCAGCAGAACGTCCAGGCCCGCCTTGGCCAGGTAGTACGCGGTGGTGGAACCGGCCGGTCCGGCGCCGACGACGATCACGTCGGCGCTGCGCTCCGAGCTCACGGAGGACGCGCTCTGGGTGGGTGCGGTCTCGCTCACGCGGGGTCTCCCGAAGCCTCGGTAACGGCATGCCGGTCGCGCCGGTCACTGGACACCAGCAGTCTATGGGGGCGCGCTCCACCACTTGCGAAGGGCCGTACTCCACGACCGTGACCCAGCCTGCCGTACGTCTGCGTGTGCCCACCCCCGGCGACGCCGCGGCCTGGCACCGGGTCTTCGACGATCCGGAGGTGATGGAGTTCCACGGCGACGCCTCCCACGACCTCGCCCACTACGAGGAGTTCACCGCCCGCCGGCGCGATCACGCCGAGCGGTACGGCTTCTGCCTCTACACCCTGCTGGACGCCTCGGACGAGGTGATCGGCTTCACCGGCGCCCAGCCGTGGCCCCAGGACTGGGGACCGGTGGGCGAGATCGAGACCGGCTGGCGGCTCGGCCGCGCGTACTGGGGCCAGGGGTACGCCACGGTGGCCGCGGAGGCGGCCGCCCTGGAGCGGGTGCGCGCCCCCGGGGTCGGCCATGTGGTCGCGACGGTGCACGCCCGCAACGAACGCTCCATAGCGGTGACCCGGCGGCTGGGCATGCGGTCCGCGGAGAACCTGGTGAGCCCGGACTCCCGGTCCCCGGCCATCTGCCACCGGCTGGATCTGCAAACCTCCGGAGCAGACAAGCCTCGGCAGCCGGTTACGGCCGGTACGCGCGGTGCAGGGCCACCACACCGCCGGTGAGGTTGCGCCAGGCGGGCCGGGACCAGCCCGCCCGGCTCAGCCGTGCGGCCAGCCCCGGCTGAGCGGGCCAGGCGCGGATGGACTCGGCGAGGTAGACGTACGCGTCCGGGCTGCTGCTGACCGCGGTGGCGATCGGCGGCAGCGCGCGCATCAGGTATTCGGTGTAGACCGTGCGGAACGGCTCCCAAGTGGGGTGGCTGAACTCGCAGATGACGATCCGGCCGCCGGGCCGGGTCACCCGCAGCATCTCGCGCAGCGCGCCCTGGGTGTCCTGGACGTTGCGCAGCCCGAAGGAGATCGTGACGGCGTCGAAGACCCCGTCAGCGAAGGGCAGCCGGGTCGCGTCGCCCGCGGTCAGCGGCAGCCTCGGGTGGCGCTTCTTGCCCTCCCGGAGCATGCCGAGCGAGAAGTCGCAGGGGACCACGTAGGCGCCCGCGGCGCGGAACGGCAGCGAGGACGTGCCGGTACCGGCGGCGAGGTCGAGCACCCGCTCACCGGGGGACGCGTCGACCGCCCGGGCGACCGCCTTGCGCCACAGCCGGGCCTGCCCGAGGGACAGCACGTCGTTGGTGAGGTCGTAGTTGGCCGCCACGTCATCGAACATGGCGGCGACTTCATGCGGCTGCTTGTCCAGGGATGCTCGGGTCACAGCCCTATTGTTCACCTCGCGCGGCGGCGGTCCGCCGCAGGGGTCGGCACCGCCGCGGCGGCGATCACCGGCGACGGTGCATTAGCCGCCCGGCGACCACGGTGGCCAGGCACTCCCCGTCCGGGCCGAAGACGGCGAGGTCGGCACGGCCGCCGGGGACCAGGGCGACCGCCCGTGGCCGGTCCAGGACGGCGAGGCCGTTGCGATGGGCGGCCGCGCGCAGCTCGGGGTCGGTGAGCCGGTCCGCGAGGACGCCCGTCGCCCCCTGCCGCAGCAGGGCGTGGATCCGCTCGCGCGGACTGGGCGCCTCCGGCACCGGCCCCTCGTGGACGAGGGCGGGGCCCAGTGCGCCGGGCCACTCCCGCACCCGGGCCCGCGGATGGGTCCGGCGCAGCTCCTCCAGCGGGCCGATGGCCGCGATGCGGTCGCCGTCGACCGCGACGGCGGCGTCGTGCAGCGGTGCCGCGTCGTCCGGGGTGTGCCGGACGAGGGGCGCGGCGTGGAGCGTCAGCATCAGGAGGCTTCGATGACCGTCAGCTCGGGGTGGGCGGTGCCGCCCGCGATGGCCGTGGACGACAGGTGGGAGACGACGTGGTCGTCGACCGGGTCGTTCGCCGGGTCGTCGTGCACCACCAGGTGCTCGTAGGTGGTGGCGCGCTGTGCGGGGACGCGGCCCGCGGCGCGGATGAGATGGAGCAGTTCCATCCGGTTGGAGCGGTGCTTGGCGCCCGCGGAGGAGACCACGTTCTCCTCCAGCATGACCGAGCCGAGGTCGTCCGCGCCGTAGTGCAGGGACAGCTGTCCGGCTTCCTTGCCGACGGTCAGCCAGGAGCCCTGGATGTGGGCGACGTTGTCGAGGAAGAGCCGGGCGATCGCGATCATCCGCAGGTACTCGAAGACGGTCGCCTGTGTGCGGCCCTTGAGGTGGTTGTTCTCGGGCTGGTAGGTGTACGGGATGAAGGCGCGGAAGCCGCCCGTACGGTCCTGCACGTCACGGATCATGCTGATGTGCTCGATCCGCTCGGCGTTGGTCTCGCCGGTGCCCATCAGCATCGTGGAGGTGGACTCCACCCCGAGGTTGTGGGCGATCTCCATGATCTCCAGCCACCGCTCACCGGACTCCTTCAGCGGGGCGATGGCCTTGCGCGGCCGCTCGGGCAGCAGCTCGGCGCCCGCGCCCGCGAAGGAGTCCAGCCCCGCCGCGTGGATCCGGCGGATCGCCTCCTGCGCCGGGACACCCGAGATCCGTGCCATGTGCTCGACCTCGGAGGCCCCCAGCGAGTGGATCACCAGCTGCGGGAATTCCTTCTTGATGGCCGCGAAGTGCCGCTCGTAGTACTCGACGCCGTAGTCCGGGTGGTGGCCGCCCTGGAACATGATCTGGGTGCCGCCGAGTTCGACGGTCTCGGCACAGCGGCGCAGGATGTCGTCGAGATCGCGGGTCCAGCCTTTGGCGGTGTCCTTGGGCGGGGCGTAGAAGGCGCAGAACTTGCACGCCGTCACACAGACGTTGGTGTAGTTGATGTTCCGCTCGATGATGTACGTCGCGATGTGCTCGGTACCCGCGTAACGCCTGCGGCGGGCGGCGTCGGCGGCGGCTCCCAGCGCGTGCAGCGGAGCGGACCGGTAGAGGTCGAGCGCCTCTTCCGGGGAGATACGCCCCCCGCCGGCGGCGCGGTCGAGGACTGCCTGCAACTCTGCGTTCGCGGTCACCGGGGCGTACCTTTCGGAGGATTTACGGGCGGACCGACTCAGCCTACGCCAGCGGTTGCAGGCCGCTGCGGGTGCGTGTCCGGTACCCCGAGGGCCCTTGGGACGTGGCCTCGGCCGCGCCCTAACGGAGCTTGCGCAGGGTGCCGCTGGGGTCGCCCGCCTGCTTGTCCTTCGCGCGGTACCTCAGGGTGTTGCCGTTGACGAGGACGAACCGCTCGTCCGTGGAGCCGTCGCTGCATCCCTCCCGGGGCCCGTCCCGCTTCAGAGCGGCGTCGAGACGGAGTTCGCCGGAGGTGGCGGAGAGCAGCTTCCAGGTGCTGTCGCAGCGCAGCACCGACAGCGTCACCCGGCCGCTGGCGACCTGCGCGCCGACGCGGCCCTGCCGGAAGGTGATGGTCATGGTGCCCACGGGGATGCCGGAGTCGGAGGTGAGATCGCCCCGCCAGGTGCCGAGGAACTTCTTCGGCACCGCGCCCGGGCCCGCGCCGTCGCCGGGCGGCGTCCTGGACGGGCTGTCGGGCCGGGTGTCGCCGCGGTCGGAACCGGCGCCGGCGTCCTTGTCACTGCCGGGCAGGACGTGGAAGACCACCGCGGCGGTCGTCGCGGCGGCCAGGGCGCCCGCGACGGACAGCACGAGGGTGCAGCTGACCGCCTTGGGCCGCTTCCGGCCGCCGAGGGACGCGCTGAGCGCGACGCTGCGGGCTTGTTCCGGGACCGGGGACGGGGACGGCGGTGCCGGGGCCGACGGCCCCGGGTGCGGTGGTGCCGGGGCGGGGTGGGACGGCGGCGGGGTGGGGCCGTCGGCGGGCTCGTGGCGGGGGAGCCCGTTCGGGTAGGAGGTCCCGCCCGCGTACGAGGGGTCAGGGGGGCCGAAGGCGCCCAGGGCGGGCGCTCCGGCGGTGGAGGTCTTGGGAGGCGGGGAAGGGGCCGGGGGCGGCGCCGGCCGGTCCGGGCCGGTGGCGGACGTCTCCTCGGCCGCCGGGTTCCGCGTGGCGGCCGGTTCGGGTGCGGCAGCCGCCTCCGATGCGGCGGCCGGTTCGCGCGTAGCCGCCGGTTCGCGCGTAGCCGCCGGTTCGCGCGTAGCCGCCGGTTCGCGCGTAGCCGCCGGTTCGGCTGCCGTGACCGGCTCCGGATCCTCCGTTTCCGCCTCCAGATCGAGCAGCTCCACCGCCCGTCGGCTCACCCGCTCGACCAGCGCCCCCGGCAGCCAGCCGGACCGTACGAGCTCCGAGGCACCGGCCGCGGGCGCCAGCCGCCGGACGATCTGCTCCGGGGTGGGGCGGTCGGCGGGGTTCTTGGCGAGGCACGCGGTCACCAGAGCGCGCAGTTCGCCGGTGAGCCCTTCGCTGAGCCGGGGCTCGGTGTGGACCACCTTGTACAGCAGCGCCGCCGAGCTGTCGCCGGGGAAGGGGCCCCCACCGGTCGCCGCGTACGCCAGCACCGAGCCCAGCGAGAAGACGTCGGTCGGGCCGCCGACGTTCTCGCCGAGGATCTGCTCGGGCGACATATAGCCGGGCGAGCCGATGGATGCGCCGGTGGAGGTGAGCGACGCGGTGCCGTCGGTGGCCCGGGCGATCCCGAAGTCGATCAGCCGCGGCCCGTCGAGGGCCAGCAGCACGTTGGACGGCTTGACGTCACGGTGGACCAGACCCAGGGCGTGCACGGCGCCCAGCGCCTCCGCGAGCCCCGCCCCCAGTGCCCGTACCGACGCCTCGGGCAGCGGTCCCTCGTCGGATACGGCCCGGCTGAGCGAGGGGCCCGCCACATAGCCCGTGGCCACCCACGGAACGGGTGCCTCCGGGTCCGCGTCCAGCACCGGTGCGGTCCAGGAGCCACCGACCCGGCGGGCGGCCTCGACCTCACGCCGGAAGCGGGCGCGGAACTCCTCGTCCAGCGCGAAGTGCGCGTGCACCACCTTGACCGCGACCGTGCGCCCTCCGGCGCTGCGCGCCAGATAGACCCGGCCCATACCGCCCGATCCGAGCCGCCCGAGCAGCCGGTACGCGCCGATGACCCGCGGGTCGTCCGCTCCCAGCGGATCCATGGCGCCCCTCCCCCCTCGACGGCGCGGTCCAGCTTAGGCGGGAGCCGGGACGGCGGCCCAGCCCAGCCCCGGCCCCCGACCTCCGCGAACCTTCCGGATCCGCTTCGCCCGCTCAGACGCCTCCGTCCGCTCAGGCGCCGGAGGACAGATCCAGCAGCTCCACCCGCACGTCCGCCGGGTAGCCCCCCTCGTGTCCGGTCCGGCGGGCGAACTCGGCGATGCCCTTCAACTGCGCCTCGCCGAGGCTGAAGTCGAGGGTGGTGAAGTAACGCTCCAGCACCGACTCCTCCAGGGCCTCCCAGCGCGCCGCCTGCTCGGCGACCTTGCCGACCTCCTCCAGCGAGAGGTTCCGGGACGCGAGGAACGCCTCGTGCACCTTGCGCACGATCACCGGTTCCCGCTCCAGGTAGTCGCGGCGGGCGGCCCAGACCGCGAAGACGAACGGCAGCCCGGTCCACTCCTTCCACATCTGGCCGAGGTCATGGACCTGGAGACCCAGCCGGGGCGCGTCGTGGAGGTTGGCGCGCAGCGCGGCATCACCGATGAGCACCGCCGCCTCGGCCTCCTGCATCATCAGGCTGAGGTCCGGCGGGCAGGTGTAGTACTCGGGCGTGATCTGGTACCGCTCGGCCAGCAGCAGCTGGGCCAGGCGCACCGAGGTGCGGGAGGCCGAGCCGAGCGCCACCCGGGCCCGGTCCAACTGCTCCAGCGGCAACTGCGAGACGATCACGCAGGACATCACGGGCCCGTCGCAGCCCACCGCGATATCGGGGAGCGCCACCAGGTCGTCGGCGTTGCGCAGGTACTCGACCAGGCTGATCGGACCGATGTCGAGGTCGCCGCTGACGAGCAGGTCGTTCAGCGCGTCGGGCGACCCCTTGGTGAGCTCGAAGTCGAGGAGCGAGCCGGTCCGGGCGAGCCCCCAGTACAGCGGCATGCAGTTCAGGTACTGGATGTGGCCCACTCTCGGGCGGCTGCGCCGGTGGTCGCCGGCGGCCGTGACGCCTTCGGCGGCACCCTGTGTACTCCGCGTGGGGGAACTCGGTGAATTGTCCACATCCGGAGGCTAGCCCCGTGCGGCATCCGCGACGGCGGCGGGGGCGCGCGATCACCCGCGATTCCCCGGGCGCAGCCGCGCGACCTGCGTTCTTATCCATCTCCAGGCGCCCGGAAACCCCACGTATTCGTGATCTTCGGCTCTTTCGCCTCGCACACGCAGCGTGCTAAGCTCGCCGCAAGTTGCAGTTTGGTTTCCCTTGCAGTACAGAGCCTGCGGAGCATGTAACCGCAGGCTTTTGTAGTTTTCAGACTTCTTGCAGGTTCTGGAGCAGGGCAACCCTTTGGCCCAAGGAGGGCTTATGGCTACCGGAACCGTCAAGTGGTTCAACGCCGAGAAGGGCTTCGGCTTCATCGCCCAGGACGGCGGCGGCCCCGATGTCTTCGTTCACTACTCCGCGATCAACGCGTCTGGCTTCCGCTCCCTCGAGGAGAACCAGGCCGTGACCTTCGACGTCACCCAGGGTCCGAAGGGCCCGCAGGCCGAGAACGTCAGCGCGGTCTGATCTAGCAGTACCCAAGGAGCCCTGCTCCTCCGCAACCGCGGAGGAAGCGGGGCTCCTGCCTTTCCGGGCCCGTGTTCCGGCCCCCCGGATGACTCACGACGGATGACTCACGACGGATGACTCACGACGCGCCGACGATCCGGTGCCGGAGATGGTCGTAGGCCCAGGCGGCGAGGGTGGTCGGGGTGGTGGTCCGGACGGTGCGGCGCTGTTCGGGCACGAAGTTCTCGCGCAGGCCGGTCGACATTCCGAGCACGGCCTCGACCAATCCGTCGGTCATCCCGGCCTGATGGAGCCGGGCGCGCATGGCGTCGTCGGTGATCCGTTCGACGCTGATCCGCCGACCGGTGGCAGCGGTGAGGATGTCGCCGACCTGCCGCCAGGTGAGGTCGGCGGGCCCGTGAACCGCCTGTACGCAACGTCCGGACCAGGCAGGAGACAGCAGACGAGTGGCGGCCACCTCGGCGATGTCGCGAGGCGCCACCCAGGCCATGGGTTGGTCGAGCGGAAGGATCACCTGGAGCGCGCCGCCGCGCAGGGCGTCGAGTTGAAGCTCGAGATTGGTGAAGAAGTAGCCGCAGCGGAGGTGGGTGACGTCGACGCCGATGTCATCCAAGGCGGTTTCGGTGTGTGCCAGGCCGTCGATCTCGCCGGCCCCGTGACGTTTCTCGGCGCCGACGCTGCTGAGGAAGACGACACGGCCGATCCGGTTCTCGGCGACGGCGCGGACCACACTGCCGGTGGCGCGGGCGTAGTCGGCGAGGGGATCCGCACCACCGGTGGTCGGGTCCACCCAGAACAGTGCGTCGACGCCCTCGGTGGCGGCCACCACCGCGTCGGCGTCGTACTGGTCGACCGATACGGCATCCACCTCGTCATGGACATCGGGAGCCAGCCGGCCGGGCTCACGCAGCAGGACGCGCGGCCGGACCCCGGCGCGCACCAGCGTGGCGACGACGTGGCGGCCGACGTTGCCCGTCGGAGTGGTGACAGCGATCTGCATGGCTTCCTCTCATTCGGTGGTTCGACTTCAGGCTAGGAACAGAGGCGGCCCGAACCCGTCCTCCTCTCCTGGAAGGCTGAAGGCATGGAACCGGATCCGACGATCAGGACCTTGACCTTGCTGACCCTGCTGCAGTCGGGGGGCGAGTGGACGGCCGCCGACCTGGCCGAACGGCTCGGCACGAGCGTCCGCACCGTACGGCGCGACGCCCAGCGGCTACGCCGGCTCGGATACACCGTCGAGGCCCGCCCGGGACCTGGCAGCGCCTATCGGCTGAGGCCCGGAGTCAAGGTCCCGCCGTTGCTGTTCACCGCCGACGAGGTCACCGCACTGGTGGCCGGGCTGCATCTGATCCGTGCCTGGCTCCCCGAAGAGGCGGTCGCATCGAGCGCCTTGCTCAAGCTCGACCAAGTCCTGCCCCGCCCCCTGCGCCGCCGCGCGGCCGCGACCGACCTCGCAACCGAGGTGCTTCAGCAGCCCGGCGCCGTGGTCGCGGCAGCGACCGTCGGCGTGATCGCCGACGCGGTGGCCGAGGAGAGCAGGCTCCGGTTCCGCTACATCGACCAGCACGACCGGCCGTCGATCCGCCTGGTCGAGCCGTACCGCCACTTCCTACGCGGCGGCCACTGGTACCTGGTGGCCTTCGATGTCGACCGGGACGACTGGCGCACCTTCCGTCTCGACCGGATCACCGACATCTCCCCGGTGGCGGGCGCCTACCAGCCCCACGCATTCCCTGATGTGTCCATCGAATGCTGGTTGACCACCGACTTCGGCCGCGCCGCTGCACGGTCACCCCGCTCCGCCGCCGAGCCGGATCGGTGACGTCGGCATGTGCATCCGTGCGCCGTGGCTCCACGAAAACAGGACGGCCGCGCCGCCTGACGTCAGTCTTCCAGCATGCGGAAGTCGGCGAATTCAAAACCCGGCGAGACCACACAGCTCACCAGAACCTCCTCGTCCGTCGCCGGACGCGCCGACTGCCACACCCCCGGAGGGACAACGGCCTGCGGCCGCTGCCCGGCCGCGATATCCGGCCCCACCATCACCTCGGCGGGGCGGCCGGTCTCCGGCCGCTCACCCGCCCCGCCCAGGAGCAGCCGCAGCGGACCGCCACGGTGCCACATCCACAACTCGGCCGAGAGCACCACGTGCCAGCGGGACTCCTCACCCGGAGTCAGCAGGAAGTAGATCGCCGTGGCCGTCGCCCGCTCACCGGTGTAACCCGGCGGCTGGGCCGAGACCTCGCTGCGCCAGGTCTCCCGGTACCAGCCGCCCTCGGGATGCGGCCGGAGGCCGAGCCATTCGGCCGTGGCGGGCCGACGGTTCATGGCCATGCTCCCTCACCGCTCTCACACGTCCGACCGGAACCGAGCCCATCGAGACTAGCCAGCGCACGGAGGCCGACGGCGGCGCACCGCGGACGCGCGCGCCCGATCGGGTGACCGTCCGCCCCCCCCGGGGAACCGCGGCTGACAACGCGTCATCCATCGTAGGCCGCCTCGCGGGACACGGCCTTGCGCGACCATCCCTCTCCACGGAGCACATTGCCCAGCCCCGCCCAGGCGAAGTCCATCAGGGTCGTTGCCGCCTCCTGGGCCGAAGGACCGCCCCGGACACCCGCCCAGTCGGCCAGCGACTCGGCCGCGCCCACCAGGGCGTACGCGATCGCGGTCACATCCGTACGGTCCAGCCGCTCCCGCACCGCGTTGTCCCGCGCCGCGACGGCCAGCAGCTGGGTCACGAAATCCACCAACTCCTTCCGCATCTCGCCCACTTCCCGCGCGAACGGCCGCCCGTGCGTACGGGCCTGGACGTGCAGCAGCGTCCAGCCCTCCTGATGGGCGGCGGTGTGGGCGAAGAACCCGCTCAGCCCGCTCCACAACTGCCGGTCGGCGGGCGCTCCCTGCTCCACGGCGGCCCGCACCGCCGCCACCAGCGCCGCGGCCTCACGCCGTATGCACGCGGCGAACAGCTCTTCCTTGGAGTGCAGATAGAGATAGACCAGCGGCTTGGAGACCCCCGCCAGCTCCGCTATGTCGTCCATCGAGGCGTGCTGATAGCCACTGCGCGCGAACGCCCGCACCCCCGCGTCCAGCATCTGCTGCTCCCGCACCGCCCGCGGTACGCGCTTGCTCCTCATCGCCCCGCCCACGCAGGCAGCCCCCTCTTCGATCGTGCCCCCGCACACATATCGCCGACGAGCCTATCCAGCCGCGCGCAGCACGGTGCCCCCGGACCTCGGTGAGGTCCGGGGGCACCGGGACGCCGTCGCGGTGGCGCGCCGGCCGCGGTGTTACGCGGCGGCCAGCTGGGGTTCGGCCGGGTCCGTCTGACCGGTGCCGTCCGGATCGTCCAGCGGGGACGACGAGGCGTGGGCGTAGGCGTCGCGGTCGAGGATCTTCTCCCGTGCCGAGACCAGGACCGGAATCAGCGCTTGGCCCGCCACATTGGTCGCTGTCCGCATCATGTCCAGGACCGGGTCGATGGCCATCAGCAGGCCGACGCCCTCCAGGGGCAGGCCCAGGGTGGAGAGGGTCAGGGTCAGCATGACCGTGGCGCCGGTGAGGCCGGCGGTGGCGGCGGAGCCGATGACCGAGACGAAGGCGATGAGCAGGTAGTCACCGATGCCCAGGTGGACGTCGAAGATCTGGGCGATGAAGATCGCGGCGATGGCCGGGTAGATCGAGGCGCAGCCGTCCATCTTCGTCGTGGAGCCGAACGGCACCGCGAAGGAGGCGTACTCCTTGGGGACGCCCAGGCGCTCGGTGACCTTCTGGGTCAGCGGCATGGTGCCGACCGAGGAACGGGAGACGAAGGCGAGCTGGATGGCGGGCCAGGCGCCCTTGAAGAAGTTCAGCGGGTTGACCTTGGCGACCGTGGAGAGCAGCAGCGGGTAGACGCCGAACATCACCAGTGCGCAGCCGATGTAGATGTCGGCGGTGAAGGTCGCGTACTTGGCCGTAAGGTCCCAGCCGTACTCGGCGATGGCGAAGCCGATGAGGCCGAGGGTGCCCAGCGGGGCGAGGCGGATGACCCACCACAGCGCCTTCTGGAGCAGTTCCAGCACCGACTGGCTCAGGGTCAGGATCGGCTGGGCCCTCTCGCCGAGCTGGAGGGCGGCGACGCCCGCCACGGCGGCGAGGAAGACGATCTGGAGGACGTTGAGCTGGGTGAACGGCGTGACGATGTCGGTGGGCACGATGCCGGTCAGGAAGTCCAGCCAGGAGCCCGCCTCTTCGGGCTCGGCGCCGTCCTTGGGGGTCAGGCCGGTGCCGGAGCCGGGGTTGGTGAGGAGACCGATGGTCAGGCCGATGGCGACCGCGATCAGCGAGGTGGCCATGAACCACAGCAGGGTGCGGGTCGCCAGCCGGGCGGCGTTGTTGACGTTCCGCAGGTTGGTGATCGATATCAGGATCGCGAAGAAGACCAGCGGGGCCACGGCCAGCTTGAGCAGCTGGACGAAGATCGTGCCGATCTTGTCGAGAGTGGTGACCAGCCAGCCGACGTCGCCGCTCCGGGCGACCCAGCCGAGCAGGACGCCCAGCACCAGGCCGAGCAGGATCTGGGCCCAGAAGGGGACCTTGGGCAGGCGGAAGGACGACGACGTCTTCGACGACGTCTCGGGGACGGACGACAACGGACACACTCCGGGGGAGGTCAAGAAAAGGGTGAAGAGGAGCCAGGAGTCCGTACGGGATCTCCGGCCGCTGTACGCGAGAGGGGTCAGCGGCGGCGACAGGCCGCGGACAGGCAGCGGCAAAGATCGATGTGCAGGCGCGCCACGAGCGGAACGCTCGCTGCGATACGGGGCGCGGCTGCTGTCTTCATGACAAGTACGTTAACACCGCCGCTTTGAGGAACCCAAAGAATATCTTTGACCCCCGCTCGGCCCGGAACGCGTCAACGCCCCCTGGGGCGGCGGATGCCGGCCCAAGGGGCGCGTCAAGGCGTGTGTCGGCGGTGTGAGGAGGGTTACAGGAGGGGGTTACAGCGCGGCCGGTGCGGTGCCGGTCAGACGCCGTCCTCCTGGCTCTGGTTCGCCGCCAGCCGCTCCTTGGCCCGGTCCACCTTCCCGGCGACCTGGACCGCCATGGCCTCCCGCTGCTTGCGCAGCAGGATCCAGCTGAGCGGGGCGGAGACGATCAGCGCGAGCAGGGCCACCCAGAACAGGTTCGACCGGCCGAGGCCGGACGGGACGATGCGGAACCAGACCAGCCCCCAGATGACCAGGAAGGAACCGGCGAAGATCCCCAGGCGCATCAGGGTGTAGCGGAACGTGGCGCTCGGCTGGAGTGACACGGCTGGACTTCTTTCTGCTGGGGGGATCCTGCCCTCCCAGTGAAGCACGTCCGCCTTTCGATCAATTCAGCGGCAGCCACATCGTGATGTCGTCGCGGAACTCGCCTTCCGCGACGCGGATCGCGTCCGGTACCCGGCCGACCTCCTTGTAGCCGCAGGTGCCGTAGAACCGCTCCAGACCGCGGCCGCCGCGGCAGGTCAGCCGTATCCCGGTGATCCCGGCCAGCCCGCGGGCCGCTTCCTCGGCCGCCGTCATCAGCGCGCGGCCGTACCCCTTGCCCTGGTGGGAGGGGTGGACCAGCACGGTGTAGAGCCAGCACCAGTGGCGCATCAGCCGGTGGGTGTTGAGGCCGATGAGGGCGGTGGCGGCGACCGCGCCGCCCTCGTCACGGCCGACCAGCAGCCGGGCGCGGTCCTCGGCCATCGCCACCAGGTGTTTGACGAGAGCGGCACGGACGTCGTCGACCGTGACGGGCGGGACGAAGCCGACGGCTCCGTCCGCGTTCGAGGTGTCGGCCCACAGGGCGCAGATCCCGTCGCGCAGCGCGGGGGTGACGGCCGGGTCGAGTTCGAACGTCAGTGGCATGCCGCCGACGATACCGAGCCGGATATCGCCGCGGTCCCGGGTGCCTCACCCGTTGAGCACGTCCGCCGCCACCCCGAGGTCGGCCACCAGCCCCTGGTAGACCGCCTCCCGGTCGTCGGCCCGCAGTACGGCGGAGGGGTGGATGGTGGCGACGACCAGCCCGCCGGGGGCCGGGCCCGAGCCGTCCGCCTCCAGCCGCGTCCCGCGCTCCTTGGTCACCCGGAACCCCGGGCCGAGCAGCGCCTTTCCGGCCGTCGCGCCGAGCGCGACGATCACCTCGGGCTCGATCAGTTCCAGCTCCGCCGCCAGCCACGGCCCGCACGCGGAGATCTCGCGCAGGCTCGGCGCCTTGTGGATACGGCGCTTGCCGCGCTCGGGGACCTGGGTGAACTTGAAGTGCTTGACGGCGTTGGTGATGTATGTCTCGTCCGGGTCGATACCGACCTCGTCCAGGGCCCGGTCGAGCACCTTGCCCGCGGGGCCGACGAAGGGCTTGCCCCGCCGGTCCTCCTGGTCGCCGGGCTGCTCACCGACGAGCACGACCCGGGCGTCCGCGTCACCGGCCCCGAAGACCGTCCGCGACGCCTCGCGGTGCAGCGGACAGCCGCGGCATCCGGACGCCGCTTCCCGGAGCGCGCCGAGGTCGGCGCCCTCCGGAACGAAGGGGGCGGCGGTGTAGGCGTCCTCCGGGCTCGTCCGGCCTCTGCCGCGGGTCATACGCCCCGGGTGCCCCGCTCAGCAGCGCTCAGACAGCCGTCGTCACACCCGCATCGGCTGCGGCGACTCCCGCCGCTCCGCGTCGGGGCCCTCGTACTCGCGGATGACCTCGTACCGGGTGTTCCGCTCGACCGGGCGGAAGCCCGCGTCCCGGATCAGCTCCAGCAGGTCGTCGCGGGTCAGTTTGTTCGGCGTGCCGTAGTTGTCCGCGTCGTGCGTGATCTTGTACTCGACGACCGACCCGTCCATGTCGTCCGCGCCGTGGTTGAGCGCGAGCTGTGCGGTCTGCACCCCGTGCATGACCCAGAAGACCTTCACATGCGGCACGTTGTCGAAGAGCAGCCGGGAGACCGCGAAGGTCTTCAGCGCCTCGGCCCCGGTCGCCATGGTGGTCCGCGCCTGGAGCCGGTTGCGGACCTTGCCGTCCCGCATGTCCACGAAGTCGTGCTGGTAGCGCAGCGGGATGAAGACCTGGAAGCCGCCGGTCTCGTCCTGGAGCTCCCGCAGCCGCAGCACGTGGTCCACGCGGTGCCGGGGCTCCTCGATGTGGCCGTACAGCATGGTGCAGGGGGTCTTCAGCCCCTTCTGGTGGGCCAGCCGGTGGATGCGCGACCAGTCCTTCCAGTGGGTCTCGTGGTCGACGATGTGGCGGCGGATCTCCCAGTCGAAGATCTCGGCGCCGCCGCCGGTCAGCGACTCCAGACCGGCGTCGATCAGCTCGTCGAGGATCTCGGAGGCGCTGAGTCCGGAGATCTTCTCGAAGTGGTGGATCTCGGTGGCGGTGAACGCCTTCAGCGACACCTCCGGCAGCGCCTCCTTGAGCGCCCGCAGTGACCGCGGGTAGTAGCGCCAGGGAAGGGTGGGATGCAGACCGTTGACGATGTGCAGCTCTGTGAGGTTCTCGTGCTCCATCGCCTTGGCGAGCCGCACCGCTTCCTCGATGCGCATCGTGTACGCGTCCTTCTCGCCCGGCTTGCGCTGGAAGGAGCAGTACGCGCAGGACGCGGTGCACACGTTCGTCATGTTGAGGTGACGGTTGACGTTGAAGTGGACGACGTCGCCGTTCTTGCGGGTGCGCACCTCGTGGGCGAGACCGCCGAGCCAGGCCAGGTCGTCGGACTCGTACAGGGCGATGCCGTCCTCACGGGAGAGCCGCTCCCCCGCACGAACCTTCTGTTCCAACTCCCGCTTGAAACCCACGTCGTGTGTGGTCGCCGTCACGCGGTCGCCTCCCATGCCTTCGCCCTGCGTCGGCCGTGTGTGTCCGGCCCTTTCTCCGCCGATGCCGGCTTCTCTGCCGATGTCGGCTTCGCCGAGACTACGCCTCGGTGTCCGCCGGAAGTTCCCCGACCCGGTTCTCCCACTTGGTGGACAGCACGATCGTGGTGCGGGTCCGGGAGACCCCCTTGGTGCCGGAGAGCCTGCGGATGGTCCGCTCCAGGCCGTCCACGTCCGAGGCGCGCACCTTGAGCATGTAGGAGTCGTCGCCCGCGATGAACCAGCAGTCCTCGATCTCGGCCAGTTCGCGCAGCCGCTGCGCCACGTCCTCGTGGTCGGTGGCGTCGGAGAGCTGAATGCCGATCAGCGCGGTGACCCCGAGCCCGAGGGAAGCGGCGTCGACGGTCGCGCGATAGCCGGTGATGACCCCGGCCGCCTCCAGGCGGTTGATGCGGTCCGTGACGCTGGGTCCGGACAGGCCGACAAGCCTGCCCAACTCCGCGTACGAGGCCCTGCCGTTCTCCCGCAGCGCCTGGATGAGCTGCCTGTCCACCGCGTCCATATGCCGTGCGCCTTCCATTATTCAGAGTTCGAGCGACATTACATGTAGAATCTAAGGCATCAGGACCACAAGTCCTGTAAATCTTTTAGGCGATCGACCTGTTTTCCTCAGGAGATGAGACTCACCGTGTACACGATCGAGGGTCTTGAAGCCCGCATGCACGAGCTGCGGGACCTGGCCAACCGCTCGCGTGCGAACCACCGGCCCACCACCCGTGCGGGGCGCCGCGCTGTTGTCGTCGCGGCCCGCGCCGCGCTGGCCCGGAAGCGCTGGACCCGCTAACCCCTCCCTCGGTCCCCACCGAGTTCCCCCTCCCACCGGCGGTACAGCTTGTGCGGCACCCCGGCCGCGTCCAGCACCCGCCCCGCGACGAAGTCCACCAGGTCCTGGATATGCGTCGCCCCCGCGTAGAACGCCGGAGAGGCGGGCAGCACCACCGCGCCCGCCTCGTCCAGCGACACCAGATGCCGGAGCGTCTGCCCGTTCAGCGGCGTCTCCCGCACGGCGACCACGAGCCGGCGCCGCTCCTTGAGCGTCACACTCGCGGCCCGCTGGAGCAGGTCCTTCGACAGCCCCAGCGCCACCCCGGCCACACACGCGGTGCTCGCCGGGACGATCAGCATCCCCTTGACCTCGTACGAACCGGAGGACGGCCCGGCGGCCAGGTCCCCGGCCGCCCAGTGGCGCACGTCCGCCACCGCGGCCGGTACCTCGAAGGCGTCGGGAGTGCCGTTCGCGCCGCGCGCCAGCCAGCGGCGCAGATCGTCGCGCCAGTGGGCGTCCCGGAACGCGATGCCGGTCTCGTCCAGCAGCGTCAGCCGTGATGCCCGGCTGATCACCAGATCGACGGCCTCGCCCGCCGCCAGCAGCGCGCGCAGCACCGAGGCGGCGTACGGCGTCCCGGACGCGCCGGAGACACCGACCACCCAGGGACGGCGGCGGCTCACCTGTTCGTACGGCCTGGACGGCTCCTGCGGCGGCTCCACACGACCGAGCCTATCCGCCGCCGTCCGGGCGCTCTCACAGGCTCAGCCCCCGCACCACCAGGTCGAGCAGCGCACAGCAGAACAGCGCGATCCCGATGAACCCGTTGACGGTGAAGAAGGCGCGGTTCAGCCGCGACAGATCGCCCGGGCGCACGATGCTGTGCTCGTACCCGAAGGCCGCGGCGACGATCACCAGTCCCGCCCAGAAGAACGCTCCGGCGTCCGTGGCCAGCGCGTACCAGACCAGCAGGGCCGTGGTGAGCACATGGCAGACCCGCGCCCCGTACAGCGCCCCGGCGATCCCGAAGCGGGCCGGGACCGACCGCACCCCGTGCGCCCGGTCGGCGGCCACGTCCTGGCAGGCGAAGATCAGGTCGAAGCCGCCGATCCAGATGCCGGTCGCGAGCCCCAGGATCACCGCGTCCCAGGACCACTCGCCGGTGACCGCGATCCAGGCGCCGACCGGCCCCATCGCCTGGGCGAGGCCCAGGATCGCGTGCGGAAAGTCGGTGAACCGCTTGCCGTACGGATAGACCACCATCGGCACCACGGCGACCGGCGCCAGCACCAGGCACAGCGGGTTCAGCAGCGCCGCGGCGCCCAGGAAGATCGCGAGCGCGATGAACGCCCCGGTCCACGCGGTGCGCACGGACACGGCGCCGGTGACCAGTTCACGGCCCGCGGTACGCGGATTGCGGGCGTCGATCTCGCGGTCGATGATCCGGTTCGCCGCCATCGCGAAGGTGCGCAGCCCCACCATCGCCACCGTGATCAGCAGCAGCCGGGTCCAGTGGACGCTCTCGTCCCACTGGAACATCGCGGTGAACGCGGCGATGTAGGCGAAGGGCAGCGCGAAGACGGAGTGCTCGATCAGTACCAGCCGCAGGAACGACTTGGTGGTGCCGGGGCGCGGCGCGGCAGCGGCGGCGGACGTCACAGCCCGTACTCCTTCCAACGACGCGTCACCCGGTCGGATGTCGCGGGATCGGACTCGACCATCCGGGGCCAGCCGCCGTCGCGCGTATAGCCCTCCTCGGGCCATTTCGCGGTGGCGTCGATCCCCGCCTTGCCGCCCCAGAACTGCTGGTACGAGGAGTGGTCGAGATGGTCGACCGGGCCCTCGACGACGGTGAGGTCGCGCGCGTAGTCCGTGTTCCCCAGCGCGCGCCAGGACACCTCGTGGAGGTTGTGCACATCACAGTCGGCGTCGACCACCACGATCAGCTTGGTGAGCGACATCATGTGGGCGCCCCAGATGGCGTGCATCACCTTCTGGGCGTGCTTGGGGTACTTCTTGTCGATCGAGACGATCGCGCAGTTGTGGAAGCCGCCGGACTCGGGGAGGTGGTAGTCCACGATGTCCGGGACGACGATCTTGAGCAGCGGGAGGAAGAACCGCTCGGTGGCCCGGCCCAGCGGGCCGTCCTCGGTCGGCGGCCGACCCACCACGATCGACTGCAACAGCGGCCGCCTGCGCATCGTCACACAGTCGATGGTCAGCGCCGGGAACGGCTCCTGCGGGGTGTAGAAGCCGGTGTGGTCGCCGAACGGGCCCTCCGGCAGCGTCTTCCCCGGCTCCAGCCATCCTTCGATGACCACCTCGGCGTTGGCCGGGACCTGGAGCGGCACCGTCTTGCAGTCGACCATCTCGATCCGCCTGCCCTGGACGAATCCGGCGAAGAGGTACTCGTCGATGTCGCCGGGGAGCGGGGCGGTGGAGGCGTACGTCACCGCGGGCGGTGCGCCGAAGGCGATGGCGACGGGCAGCTTCTCGCCCCGCCTGGCGGCCACTTGGTAGTGGTTGCGGCTGTCCTTGTGGATCTGCCAGTGCATGCCGATCGTGCGGCGGTCATGGCGCTGGAGGCGGTAGAGGCCGAGGTTGCGTACCCCGGTCTCCGGGTGCTTGGTGTGCGTCAGGCCCAGGTTGAAGAACGAACCGCCGTCCTCGGGCCAGGTGAACAGCGCCGGAAGCGCCTCCAGATCGACGTCGTCACCGGTGAGGACGACCTCCTGGACGGGCGCCTCCTTGACCTTCCTCGGCGGTACGTGCGCCATGGCGCCCAGCTTCCCGAACGCCTCGCGCAGCCCGCCGAAGCCCTGTGGCAGCTCGGGTTTGACCAGCCCGCCGATCTTCTCGCTGATCTCGTCGTAGGAGCGCAGCCCGAGGGCTTTCAGCAACCGGCGGTCGGTGCCGTAGACGTTCATCGCCAGCGGCATCGACGAGCCCTTGACGTTCTCGAACAGCAGGGCGGGGCCGCCCGCCTTGTTGACCCTGTCGACGATCTCGCCGATCTCCAGGTACGGGTCGACTTCGGCCTTGACCCGCGTGAGGTCGCCTTCTCTGTCCAGCGCCCGCAGAAAGGAACGAAGATCGTCATAAGCCATGCGTTCCAGTATCCGGTACGCACTACCCTGGTCCCGTACCTGGGGCCCGTGCCATCGGCCCCGAACACCACACGCAGGGGGATCGCCTCATGCTCCGGGTGCTGATGATCCTGGTGCCGCTGGCACTCAGCATCTATGCGTTCATCGACTGCATCACCACCGACGAGCAGGACATCCGCTACATCCCCAAGCCGATCTGGGCCATTCTGGTGCTGCTGTTCCCGGTCGTCGGTTCGGTCTCCTGGCTGATCGCGGGCCGCAAGCGCGCGGTGGGCGGCGGGCGCCGGGACGGTGTCCGGAGCGGCTCGCGCGGCGGTGGCGACGGCTGGGTCGCGCCGGACGACAATCCCGAGTTCCTGAAGTCCCTGGGGGAGAACAAGGGGCAGGGCGGGCTGGACGGGCTGGAGGAGGCCGCTCAGGACGGCCGGGACGGCGGCGGCGGTGGCGACGACGGCCGCGACGGTCCGAAGGACGAGGAAGTGCTGCGGAGCTGGGAGGCGGATCTGCGCCGCCGCGAGGAGGAGCTGCGCCGCCGGGGCGATGGCCCCGAGGACACCCCGCCGGCCGCCGGGTCCTGACGGCCTCTCCCCGGACATGGAGGGTCCCCGGTCACGGGACATGGAGGGTCCCCGGTCACGGCCGGTGTGGGCCATGACCGGGGACACGGTCGGACCGGTCAGACTCCGGCGTAGGAGTGCTTGCCGGTGACGAAGATGTTCACCCCGTAGTAGTTGAACAGGTAGCAGCCGAAGGCGATCAGCGCGAGGTACGCGGCCTTGCGGCCCTTCCAGCCCGCGGTGGCCCGGGCGTGCAGATAACAGGCGTAGGCGACCCAGGTGATGAAGGACCAGACCTCCTTGGGGTCCCAGCCCCAGTAACGGCCCCAGGCGGCCTCGGCCCAGATCGCGCCCGCGATGATCGTGAAGGTCCACAGCGGGAAGATCGTGGCGTTGATCCGGTACGCGAACTTGTCCAGGGACGCCGCCGAGGGCACCCGCTCCAGGACGGAGGAGGCGAACCGGCCGAACTGCTTCCCCTTGGGGTCCTCGAGCCGCGCTTCGTACCGGTCGCGGAAGAGGTAGAGCAGCGTGGAGACGGCGCCGATGTACAGCGAGGCGCCGGAGACGATGGCGCAGCTGACGTGGATCCACAGCCAGTAGGAGTGCAGGGCGGGAACCAACTGGTCGCTGTCGGTGTAAAGGACAGAGACGGCGAGACCGAGGTCGAGGAGGACCGTGGTGACCAGAGGCAGTCCGATCCAGCGCACGTTCTTCTTCAGCGCCAGCAGCGTGAGGTACGTGGCGACCGCGACCATGGCGAAGGTCGTGGAGAACTCGTACATGTTGCCCCAGGGGGCACGCTGCACCGACAGGGCGCGGGCGAGGACACCGGCGGCGTGAAAGAGGAGGGCCAGCACGGTCAGACCCACCGCGATCCGCCCGTACACATCGCCCTGTTCGGTGCCTCCGGCGGCGCCCGGCCCGTCCGGGACGTCACGGCTGCCCGCGGCGGAGCGGGTGACCACCTTGGGCCGCTCCAGTACGGCGGTGCCGCCCTTCTCGGCGGTGTTCCCGCCGAGCTGGACGGTGACCTGGGCACGGGAGGAGGCGTCCGCTTCGGTGGTGATCGCGGCGGCGGTGCGGCCGACGGCGCTGCGGCTGCCGAACACCCACTCGGCGATATGGGCGAGGAAGGCGAGGGTGTAGACCGCCATCGCCGAATAGATCAGCACATTGCTGTAGTGCGCCAGTGTCTCGTTGACTTCGGCGGCGAGGTTCACGCGTGCGCTCCTTCGGATGGATCTGCGGGATCCGTGCCGTCGGCCTCGGGTCCCGGATCAGATTCCGGTTCACCTTCCGACTCGGGTTCGGACTCGGGTTCCGACGTCGATTCCGGTGCGGGTTCCGGTTGGTGTTCCGGCTCCGTTCCGGACGCGGGGGGTGCGTCGGCTTCGGACGCGGGGGGTGCGTCGGTCTGGAGGCGGACGGCCAGATCGGCGAGTTCCTCCGGCAGTTTTGCGGACTCGCTGCGGCCGAGCCCGGCCATCTCGACCACGGTGGTGCCGTCCTCGCCGGTCACCGCCCGCACCCACACCCGGCGGCGCTGGATGAACAGGGAGGCGGCCAGGCCCACCAGGGCGGCGACGGCGCCGATGAGGGCGCCCTCGTTACCGGGCTTGTGCGAAACCTGGAAGCTGGCCCACTCCCTGATCCCCTCGAACTTCAGCGAGCCTTGGCCGTTCGGCAGCTTCATGGTGTCGCCGACCGCGAGCGCGCGGGCGTACTTGGTCTTGCCGTCGGACTCCATGAACTGCTTCATCCGCGACTTGTCCAGCTGGTACACGCTCTGCGGAGTGCCCCCGTTGATGCCGAGGCTGCCGTGGTAGGCGGTGAGCACCAGCGTCGGGTTGTCCAGCGCCGGGAAGACGGAGAACATCCCCTGGCTGCGTACCCAGGTGGGCAGGAACTGCCCCTGGAAGGCGATTTGATCCTTTTTGCCTGCCTTGTTGCGGTAGTCGGGGACCTTGATCACCATGCTTTCGGTGAGGTTGGCCCCGTCGATCGGCAGACCGGGCACCGGCCCCTTGTAGGCGACCTCGCCCTCCCCGTCCCTGACGCTGACCACCGGTGCGTAGCCGTGGTTCAGCAGATAGACCTTGTAACCGGAGATCTCGAGCGGCTCATTGACCTTGATCCGGGTCTTGCGCTCGGGGCCGTCCGCGCCCTCCCAGTACGTCACGTCCGCGTTGAAGGTGCGCGGGGTGCGCATCTGCGGACCGCTGCGCTCGTAGGTCGCGGTGAAGCGGTCCAGCTGGAAACGGAAGGGGGCCAGATCGTCGCTGTTGAACAGCTGGCCCGACTTGATGTCGTCGTAGCTCGTCAAGCTGTTGCTGAAGCCGTCGCCCTCCACGACCAGCTTGCTGCCCTCGACCTTCCACAGCTGGCCCGCGGCGAAGGACACCAGCAGCACGATCAGCGCGATGTGGAAGAGGAGGTTGCCCACCTCGCGCAGATAGCCCTTCTCCGCGGCGACCGCGTCATCCGAGCTCTCGGTGCGGAAGCGGCGCCCTTTCATGATCCGCCGGGCGGCCCGGAGCACCTGCTCCGGCTCGGCGTCGGTACGCCAGGTGGTGTACGCCGGAAGCCGGGTGAGGCGGCGCGGGGCACCCGGTGGACGGCCGCGCAGCTGGCCGATGAACTGCCAGGTGCGCGGCACGATGCAGCCGATGAGCGAGATGAACAGCAGGAGGTAGATCGCCGAGAACCACACCGAGCTGTAGACGTGGAACAGCTGGAGCTTCTCGTAGATCGGCGTCAGCGTCGGGTGCTTGTCCTTGAAGGCCTGGACCTTGAGCACATCGATGCTGGTCTGCGGGATCAGCGAACCGGGGATCGCGCCGAGCGAGAGCAGGAAGAGCAGCAGCAGGGCGACCCGCATCGAGGTCAGCTGGCGCCAGAACCACCGCGCCCAGCCCAGCAGCCCCAGCGAGGGGAGGGCGATCTCCTCGGAGGGCGCCGTGGACAGCTGCGAGCCCGCCGCGCCGAGTTCACTCTCCTCGGCGCCGGCGCCGGCCGCCTTGTCGGCCGCCGTGTCGGTATCGGTGGTGGACATCGATCAGATCCCAACGTTGAAGCCCGCGGCCCAGCCTTGCATTTCGCCCATCATGGTGTCCCAGACACCGGTGAGCATCAGCACCCCCAGGGTGATCAGCAGCCCGCCACCGGCCCGCATCACCCAGACGTAGTGCCGCTTGACCCAGCCGAAGGCGCCCAGCGTGCGGCGGTAGGCGAGGGCCACCGCTATGAACGGCAGCCCCAGACCCAGACAGTAGGCGGCGACCAGCAGCGCGCCGCGCCCCGCTGTCCCCTCTTGGATCGCCAGGAAGCTGGCGGCGCTGAGCGTCGGCCCCAGACACGGCGTCCATCCGACGCCGAACAGGACCCCCAGCACCGGTGCGCCCGCCAGCCCCATCGTGGGCTTGATGTGGAAGCGGAACTCCCGCTGCCCGAAACCCTTCAGCACGCCCATGAAGGCCAGGCCCAGCACGATGGTGACCACCCCGAGGACCTTGCTCAGGGTCTCCCGGTGCGCCTGGAGGTCATTGCCGAAGTTGCCGAAGAGGGCCCCACCGGAGACGAAGACCGCGCTGAACCCGAGCACGAACAGCGAGGCGCCCGCGAGCATCCGGCCGCGCCGCGCCTCGGCGAGATCGGCGCCGGTGATCCCCGTGACGTACGACATATAGCCCGGTACCAGCGGCAGCACACAGGGGGAGAAGAAGGAGACCAGTCCAGCGAAGATCGCGATCGGCAGGGAGACCAGCAGTCCCCCGGTCATGACGGTCTCGTTGTATCCGGCGACGGCGGCGAGTGTGCTCACGGAGCTCACTTCTCCGCGATCAGCGGGTCGAGCATCTTGCGGAGCCGCTCCTCGCTCAGCGCGGTGAGCGTCCGGGCCGCGATCTTGCCGTCCCGGTCCAGGACGATCGTCGACGGGATGGCCTGCGGGTTGAGGCTGCCCTTGGGGAAGCGCAGCATCAGCTTCCCCATCGGGTCGTACAGGCTCGGGTACTCGACGCCGAAATCCTGCTCGAACCTGCGAGCGGGGGCCTGGTCGGAGTCACGCGTGTTGATCCCCACGAACTGCACGCCGTCGCCTTTGGTGTCCTTCGCGACCTTGGCGAGATTCGGCGCCTCCGCCCGGCACGGCGCACACCACGAGCCCCAGACGTTCAGGACAACGATCTTGCCCTTGTAGTCGGCCACATCGAGCCGCTTGTCCTCGAGGGTCTTCCCCGACAGCTCGGGAGCGTCGGCGCGCTTCCCCCGGGGAACGGTGTCCACGCCGCCCTTGCCCTGGACGAACTTGGTGTCGGAGGAGCCGCCCGAGGTGCCGCCGGAGCCGCAGGCGGTAAGGGTCAGCGCGGCAACCACGGCCCCAGTGGCCAGCACGGTTGCGCGACGGCGGGTCGCGAGGCGCCGAGGGGCGCGGCAGGCACTCATGTGAAAAGTTTCGCATGGACCTTTTGGGGATCTTCGCCACCCCCCTTGGCCCCCCGCGGCCCGGGCCGACGGCGGCCGACGGCACGGCCGGTGGCCGACGGCACGGCGGCCAGTGGCCGTCAGCGGCCGTTCGCCCGCCAGGTCTCGCCCACCTGGTACGAACGCAGCTCGTCCAGCACCGCCGGGTCCTGGGCGTCCAGCCAGTCCGTGAACTGCTTGAAGGAGACCAGCCGCACATCCTTGTGCTTCTCGTCCGCCATATGCTTCAGCGCCTCTTCGACGGCATCCATATAGATTCCGCCGTTCCACTCCTCGAAGTGATTTCCGATGAACAGCGGCGCGCGATTGGTCTCATAGGCGCGCCGGAATCCGCCTATGTAGGCGTCGGTGGCCTGCTTGCGCCAGCGCGGGTAGTTCACGGGCGGCGCCTTCGTGGAATTCCGCGACTGGTTGGCCAGGATGTTGTAGTCCATCGAGAGCACTTCGAAGGAGTGCCCGGGAAAAGGAATCTGCTGCAACGGGAAGTCCCACAGTCCCTGCTTCTTCGACGGCCACACCTGCTTGCCCCCGGGCGAGCTGGCGTCATAGCGCCAGCCCAGTTTCCGGGCCGTCGGCAGCAGATTCTCCTGGCCCTTCAGACACGGGGTCCGGCCGCCGATCAGCTCCTTGTGGTAGTCGAACGGCAGCGGATCGAGGTCCGTGAAGCCGGTGTTCGTCCGCCATTTCGTGACAAAGGACACAGCCTGGTCGATCTCGGACCTCCACTGGGCGGGCGTCCAGCGCTCGACCGAACCGCTTCCGGCGCAGAAGTGGCCGTTGAAGTGGGTGCCGATCTCATGGCCCTCCAGCCATGCCTTCCGCACGTTCTCCAGCGTCGCCCGGATGTGCCCATCGGTGAGATAGCCGATGTCGGAGGCGCCGACCGGGTTGTTCGGCGGCCGGTACATCGACTTCTTCGACTCCGGCAGACAGTAGATGCCGGAGAGGAAGAAGGTCATGGTCGCGCCGTGGTCCTTGGCCAGCTTGCGGAACCGCGGGAAGAGACCGTTGCCGACCTCTCCCGCGCCGTCCCACGAGAAGACCACGAACTGCGGCGGCTTCTGGCCCCGTTCCAGCCGCTCCGGCTTCGGGTCCTTCGGCCGCTGGACGCCCCGCGAGGTCGAACCGTCACCGATCGGCTTCGCCTGCCGCGTCTCCCGCGGCTTCGGACTCCCGCCCGATGAGGAGCAGCCGGCGACGGCCAGTGACGCCACCGCTCCCGCACCAAGACCGAGGATCCCCCTCCGGCTGACCTCACGCATAACGTCCTCAATTCGCACTCGCCGTACTGGTTGTCCGGGGTAGCGGACAACCATGGAGATGGCGAGACGAATAGCGGGGTTCCGAAGGGGCGCGATCAATTACACAAGCGACACATTGTCCTCAAGTGATTACCGCGCGTTGGAACCGATGCGCGGGCAGAACCGTCTGGGATGTTATGCGCGTGTCATGAGTGGACCACTCGGGGATCCACTCGGGGATCCACTCGGGGATCCGCTCGGAGATCCACTCAGGGATCCACTCAGGGATCGAGTGTGAACCACGCGTGGATCATGCACCGAACCCCTTGGACGCCCCTTTCACCGGCTTGGCGCCCGTCAGCAGATGAGCCGGAACAAGATCGCGGGCCGGTTCGCTGTAGCCCACGGACACGATCTGGTCACCGCGGTAGGTGAAGCTGGTGAGGCTCGCCAGCGTGCACTGCCGCCTGCGCGGGTCGTGCCACAGCCGCCGCCGCTCCACGAAGCTGCGCACGATCCAGATCGGCAGCTGGTGGCTGACGCAGACCGCCTCGTGCCCGCGTGCCGCGTCCCGCGCCGCACCCAGCGCCGCCATCATCCGCACCACCTGGTCGATGTACGGCTCGCCCCAGGAGGGGCGGAAGGGGTTGGTCAGATGGCGCCAGTTGGCGGGCTTGCGCAGGGCCCCGTCGCCCACGCCGAAGGTCTTGCCCTCGAAGACGTTCGCGGCCTCGATCAGCCGCCGGTCCGACGCCACGTCCAGGCCGTGCGCCTTGGCGATCGGCGTCGCCGTCTCCTGCGCCCGCTCCAGCGGAGAGGCGACCACATGCGTGATGTCACGGTCGGTCAGGTGCTCGGCGACCCGGTCGGCCATCCGGCGGCCCAGTTCGGACAGGTGGTACCCGGGCAGCCGTCCGTACAGCACACCCTTGGGGTTCTCCACCTCCCCGTGGCGCATCACATGGACGACGGTGATCTCGTTCTCGCTCTGAGTCATGTCACCCATCATTCAGACGCCTCGGCGGCGGCCCGCGCCGCCCCCGGCAGAGCCGCGGCCACCCGCTCCAGCGCCCGGTCGTCATGGGCCGTGGAGACGAACCACGACTCGAAGGCGGACGGCGGCAGATACACACCCTGCGACAGCATCGAGTGGAAGAACGCGGTGAAGCGGAACGCCTCCTGCGCCTTGGCCTTCTCGTAGTCGGTGACATCCTCACCGGTGAAGAAGACCGAGAACATGTTGCCCGCGACCTGCAAGCGGTGCTCGACACCCTCCTTGGCGAGCGCCTCCGTCACCAGCGCCCGCAGCCGCTCGGAGAACGCGTCGACCTTCGCGTACGCCGCGTCGTCCAGCAGCCGCAGCTGCGCCACCCCGGCGGCCGTCGCGACCGGGTTCCCGGACAGGGTGCCCGCCTGGTAGACCGGTCCGGCCGGAGCCAGCCGGGCCATGATGTCGGCGCGCCCGCCGAAGGCCGCGGCCGGGAAGCCGCCGCCCATCACCTTGCCGAAGGTCATCAGGTCCGGCACCACGCCGTCCAGGCCGAACCAGCCCGCCCGGGAGACCCGGAAGCCGGTCATGACCTCGTCGGAGATGTACAGCGCGCCGTTCTCCGCGCACAGCCGCTTCAGGTCGGCGTTGAACCCCGGCAGCGGCGGCACCACGCCCATGTTGCCCGGCGACGCCTCGGTGATCACACAGGCGATCTCCCCCGGGTGCGCGGCGAACGCCTCCCGCACCGCCTGAAGGTCGTTGTACGGCAGTACGACGGTCTCCCCCGCCTGCGCGCCCGTCACCCCCGGAGTGTCCGGCAGCCCGAAGGTCGCCACCCCGGACCCGGCCGCCGCCAGCAGCGCGTCCACATGCCCGTGGTAGCACCCGGCGAACTTGATCACCTTGGCCCGGCCGGTGAAGCCGCGGGCCAGCCGGATCGCCGACATCGTCGCCTCGGTGCCCGACGACACCAGACGCACCTGCTCGACCGGCCCGACCCGGCCCACGATCTCCTCGGCGAGCTCCACCTCGCCCTCACCGGGCGTACCGAACGACGTACCGCGTGCGACCGCGGCCTGCACGGCCGCCGTGACCTCGGGGTGGGAATGGCCGAGGATCATCGGTCCCCACGAACACACGAGGTCGACATACTCCCTTCCATCGGCATCCGTGAGGTACGGACCATCACCGGACACCATGAATCGGGGCGTACCTCCCACGGCGCGGAAGGCCCGCACCGGAGAGTTCACGCCCCCGGGTGTCACGACCGCCGCGCGATCGAAAAGCATCTGCGAAACTGGGGCTGCGTACGGATAGCTCACGCAAGCCATGTTGTCAGAGGCTTACGGAGTCCTGCCGTGGGGCGTTTCACCGCTCCGGTGCGGGGGAGGTCTCTCTCACATTGATCGGGTTGCGCGGTAGTGGCCGCGAGTGGTCGGGTGGAGATATGCATCGCGGTGGCGAACTGGGTGAAGGGACTGACGACCGAGGCCCCGAGCGCGCCCGCCCCGGACGCCATCGGCGAGATGACGCGGGCAGGGCAAGCAGAAGCGGGGGCCGCATGGGGGTGACCTACAAGTACTTCGGTGCGCCCGACGGGGCCACCGCGGCCAGGGTCCCCATCTCCATGCGCCCCGAGGAACTCGGCGGCGACGAGCTCGGCCACGGCATGTTCACCAAGATCAAGCCGGAGACGGTGGCCGCGATGGTCCTCACCGGCATCGAGGGTGTCCCCCTCCACAAGGTCCCCCCGCTCGAACTGGTCGTCCTCCACCCCGACTACGCCGTCGTCAAGCTCCCGATGACCGTGGTCGACCCCCTGCGCGGCGTAGGCGAAGAAGCCGTCGGCGCCGCCGCCTTCATCTGGTCCACCGTCCCCGACCGCGGCGGCCCCCGCGACGCGTTCAACGTCTACCAACTGCTGCACGAGTGGCAGGACTTCTCGCACCGGCTGCACGAGGCGGGCCACCAGCCGTACTGCCTGGTGTGGCCGTGAGCCCTCGATGAGGTGGAGGGTCCTCCATCCGGTTGCCACCGATGTGACGTGCTGACGTCGCCGGGTGCGCGGGCACTCCGCGTCGAGTCCCTCCGCGGGGTGGATATGAGCAGGTATGTCGTTCAGCGCAATGGGATGGCGGCGTCCGTCGAGGACCTGGCGCCGCTCGCGTTCGCGGGGTACGCCCACTTCACCGCCGTGCAGGTGCGTGAGGGCGGGGTACGGGGGCTCGATCTCCATCTGCGGCGGTTGCGCACGGGCTCGGAGGAGATGTTCGGGACGGCGCTGCCGGACGAACGGGTGCGCGGGCTGCTGCGGACCGCGCTGGACGCGGGTGGTGCGGCCGATGTCTCGCTGCGGGCCACCGTGTACTCACCGATGGGCGGGGTCACCGCGGACGGGTCCGGTGCCGAGCTCGATGTGCTGGTGCGTACGGGGCCGGTGTCGACCGCGCCCGCGGGGCCGCTGGCCGTGGAGGCCGTCGAGTACGAGCGGGTCCTCCCGGCGGTGAAGCACGTGGGTGAGGTGGCCAAGATGTACTACCCGCGGCAGGCCGTGCAGCACGGCTTCGACGACGCCGTCTTCGTCGACCGCCGGGGGCGGCTCAGCGAGGGGTCGATCTGGAACCTGGCCTTCTGGGACGGCTCCGCGGTGGTCTGGCCGGTGGCCGAGATGCTGGGCGGGGTGACGATGGGCATCGTCCGGCGTCAGCTGGAGCGGCTCGGGGCGCCGCAGCGGGACGCGGAGATCACTCTCGCCGATGTGCCGGGGCTGGCCGGGGCCGTGGTCATGAACTCCTGGACGCCGGGGGTCGCGGTGCACCGCATCGACGACACGGCCGTGCCCGAGGCGCCGACCTTCGTGGAGCTGCTGCACCGGGCCTACGAGGCCGAGCCGCTCACCTCGCCGTGAGGCCCTGCCGTTCATGACGCCCGGCCGGGGTCGCCCCGGCCGGGCGTCATGAACGGTGTCGCGCTTACGCGCCGGGGTGGCCCTGGTTGTCGTGGTGGCCGTGGTCGTTGTGGTTCTCCGCCGGGGTGTTGCTCAGCACACAGCCGGTGTCCGGGTCGATCAGAACCCGCTTGATGGTGTGGTCGTGGTCGCACTCGACCTCCACCGCCCACACCAGGTGCTTCTTCTGGTGCTGGGGGTCGTTGTGCGGGTCGGTCATACCGGACCGGTCCTGGTGCGGCCGGCCCTGGTGGTGGGCGTCCTCCTCGGGGCAGTCCTCCACCAGCTCGACGCTGAGGGCCCGGCCCCCGACCTCGCACTCGGCGATCCGGGCCGCCTCGGCGACCGTCACGCGGCCCTCGTGCTTCTGCTGGGCCTGGTGGTGGGCGGGGTCGCTCTGGTGGTCGCCGTGGGCGGGGCGCATTCCGCTGCGGTCCTGCGGCCGGGAGCCGTCACCGTAATGGCCCTCGTCGTAGCGGCCGTTGTTGTACTGCCCGTTCTCTTCCCGCTGGCCGTCCTCGCCGTACTGGCCGCTCTCGCCGTACTGGCCGTCCTCGCCGTACTGGCCGCTCTCACCGTACTGCTCGCGCTGACCGCCCTCTTCGCGCTGGCCGTCCTGGCCGTACTGCTCGCGCCCGCCGTTCTCCTCGCGCTGCCCGTCCTGGCCGTACTGCTCACGGCCACCGTTCTCCTCGCGCTGCCCGTCCTGGCCGTACTGCTCGCGCCCGCCGTTCTCCTCGCGCTGCCCGTCCTGGCCGTACTGCTCGCGCCCGCCGTTCTCCTCGCGCTGCCCGTCCTGGCCGTACTGCTCGCGCCCGCCGTTCTCCTCGCGCTGCCCGTCCTGGCCGTACTGCTCACGGCCACCGTTCTCCTCGCGCTGCCCGTCCTGGCCGTTGTGCTCCTGCTGTTGCCCGTACTGCTCATGCCGGCCGCTTTGCTCGTGTTGTTGACCGTTGTGCTCGCGTTGACCGTTGTGCTCGTGCTCCTGCTGGCGGCCATCCCCATGCTCGTGGTTGTGCTGCCCTGGGTCCTGGGCCCGCTGGCATGCGCTGTTGGACGTCGGGTGCGACGTCGCGGCCCATGCGGCCGTCGGCGTACCGGCTACCAGCGCCGCCGCCGCGACGGCGCTTGCCGAGACGACGCCCCAGCGACGGAAGGACCGACGGGACCGTTGCACGAATCTGTTCTGCTGCGTCATGGGCTGAATTCACTCCTTGGGCATGGGAATGCTCCTCGCCGGCGCCGCGCCGGTCGCTGTGCTCCCTTCCCCGGCCCCTGGAGCCAGTAGCGGTTTGGGATCTTGAGTCCACCGATTGGAGGTAAATAAGCTCGTCATATCCTGCGTATGGATCACCTGCGTGCGGCCTCGTCCGCAGCCGGCCGTGAGCCACGTCGCCAGATTCGTCACAGGAGGGCCGATGACCACCCGTACCGCAGTCATCACCGGCGCCAGCAGCGGCATCGGCGCCGCGACCGCCCACCGGCTGGCCGCCGCCGGTTTCCGCGTCGTCCTCACCGCGCGCCGCGCGGACCGGATCAAGGCGCTCGCCGGTGAGCTGGCCGAGGCGGGCCACGAGGCCGAGGCGTACGTCCTGGACGTCACCGACCGCGACGCCGTCAACACCTTCGCCGCCTCCCTCGACCGCTGCGACGTCCTGGTGAACAACGCGGGCGGCGCCATCGGCACCGAGACCGTCGCCAACGCCGACCCGGCCGACTGGCGGGCGATGTACGAGGTGAACGTGATGGGTGTCCTCCAGGTCACCCAGGCCCTGCTGCCCGCGCTCATCGCCTCGGGCGACGGTACGGTCGTCGTCATGTCCTCGACAGCGGGCCATCTCGCGTACGAGGGCGGCGGCGGTTATGTGGCCGCCAAGCACGGGGCGCACGCCATCGCCGCCACCCTGCGGCTGGAGCTGTGCGGCGAGCCGGTGCGGGTCATCGAGATCGCGCCCGGCATGGTCAAGACGGACGAGTTCGCGGTGAAGCGGTTCCGCGGTGACGCGTCCCAGGCCGCGGCCGTCTACGAGGGTGTCGCCGAGCCGCTCACCGCGGACGATGTCGCCGACACCGTCGAGTGGGCCGTCACCCGGCCCTCCCACGTCAACATCGATCTGCTGGTGGTCCGGCCCCGCGCCCAGGCCGCCCAGCACAAGGTCCACCGCGAGCGCTGAGAGCCGCACGCCGGACATGGGGATGCCCATCCGATACGGCATGCACGGGGGCAACGCGCGCGCCGGGGTACGCCTCCAGTCGATCGGCTAACCGACTTCTCCACCACTTCAGGAGGCAGCCGCCCACAGCACGGCGGCGCCGGTGAACGCCAGGCCGGTCACCACCGGGGCCACGTCCCGTTCGGCGATCAGCATCAGTGGCACGAACGCCTCGATCGTGAGGTACCTGCCGAACGAGAGACCGCGCGGCAACACCGTGGTCGACAGCCCTCGGACAGCCTTCCAGATGCCCGGGGGAAGCAGCCGGGGGACGGAGGCCACGAGAAGGCCCCGTCCCCCCGCAGGCCACTCGCAGGCCGCCGACGTCGGTGCCAGGGCTGTCGACCACGTGCGGTCCTGGCCCTCAGCCCTTCACACACACGATTTGCTTGAGCCGCGCCACCACCTCGACGAGGTCCCGCTGCTGATCGATGACCTGCTCGATCGGCTTGTACGCGCCCGGGATCTCGTCCACGACGCCGAAGTCCTTGCGGCACTCCACGCCCCGCGTCTGCTCCTCCAGGTCCTGCGTCGAGAAGCGCTTCTTGGCCGCGTTGCGGCTCATCCTCCGGCCGGCGCCGTGCGAGGCGGAGTTGAACGACGCCGCGTTCCCCAGACCGCGCACGATGTACGAACCGGTGCCCATCGAGCCCGGGATGATCCCGTGGTCCCCGCTGCCCGCGCGGATCGCGCCCTTGCGGGTGACCAGCAGGTCCATGTCCTCGTAGCGCTCCTCGGCGACATAGTTGTGGTGGCAGGAGATGACGGGCTCGAAGACCGGCTTGGCCTTCTTGAACTCCCGGCGCACCACGTCCTGGAAGAGCCCCATCATGATCGAGCGGTTGAACTTGGCGTACTCCTGCGCCCAGAAGAGATCGTGCCGGTACGCGGCCATCTGCGGGGTGTCCGCGATGAAGACGGCCAGGTCGCGGTCGACCAGGTTCTGGTTGTGCGGGAGCTTCCGGGCCTCGCCGATGTGGTACTCGGCCAGCTCCTTGCCGATGTTGCGGGAGCCGGAGTGGAGCATCAGCCAGACCGAGCCGGTGTCATCGAGACAGAACTCGATGAAGTGGTTTCCCGAACCCAGCGAACCCATCTGCTTGGTGGCCCGGTCCTGACGGAACTTGACCGCCTCGGCAACGCCGTCGAAGCGCCCCCAGAAGTCGTCCCACTTCGCCGTGGGGAATCCGTGCAGCCGCCCCGGGTCCACCGGGTCGTCGTGCATCCCCCGGCCCACCGGGATCGCCTGCTCGATCTTGGACCGTAGCCGGGACAGATCTCCGGGCAGGTCGTTCGCGGTCAGTGAGGTCTTGACGGCCGACATACCGCAGCCGATGTCGACGCCGACCGCCGCCGGGCACACCGCGCCCCGCATGGCGATCACCGAGCCGACCGTGGCGCCCTTGCCGTAGTGCACATCCGGCATCACGGCGAGGCCCTCGATCCACGGCAGCGTGGCAACGTTCCGCAGCTGCTGCATGGCGCCGTCCTCGACCGTCGCGGGGTCGGCCCACATGCGGATCGGGACGTTCGCCCCGGATACCTCGACATACGACATGTTTTTACTCATTCCCCCGAGAAAGCCAGAAAACGCAAAAACCGGTCCTATGCCTCATTGGTGGCGGTCGACCGGCAAGCATGGCGGTGCGTGCGGTAGACATTGTGTCCAGCCTCCGCCTACGGGCGGCAAGCAGTTTTCGCTCGAAGGGACACGGACAGTGCAGCCAGCGCAGCGAAGGGCGCACGGACGGCGGGCCGCCCCGGCCGTCGCCGTGCTCGTCGGCGTGCTCGCCGCCGCCGGGCTCAGCGGATGCACCGGCTCCGACTCGAAGCCCAGCGGGGACGGCGGCACCTCGGACGACTCCGGCCGTCAGGTCTCGGCCGAGCCCGGCCGCTACCGGTCCCTGCCCGAGGCCTGTGGCGCCGTGAGCACGAAGACCCTCCAGACCCTGCTGCCGGGCGGTGACGAGGACAGCAAGGCGTACGAGGGGCAGGCGGCCCTCACTTACGACATCGACCGGCGCGACGGCTGCCGCTGGAAGATGGAGACGTCCAGCGGCACGCGCTATCTGACCCTGGACTTCGAGCGCGTCGTCTCCTACGACCCGTCCGTCAGCGATGATGACCGGGCGCAGGACACGTACGAGAAGAAGGCCGTCGCCGCGCACATCCCGGACGCCCCGAACGCCCCCTCGACCCCCTCCTCGGACGACTCCGAGGACTCCGGCGACGCGAGCGAGGGCAGCGACGACAACGCGGCCGCCGGTTCGACGCCCCGCTCCGACAAGAGCGGTGCCGGCGAAACGGGCAACGAGACCAACAGCGGGGACAAGAACGACAAGGCCAACAAAAGCCCTGAGGGTGATGAGTCACCTCAAAGCGATGAAAGCGCCACGAGTGATGAGGAATCGGACGACACCGCCCCGCGTCGCCTCGACGACCTCGGCGATGACGCCTTCCTCAACGACCAACTGATCACCAAGGACTCCGGTATCCACCGTGACATCACCGTGGTGTTCCGGTCCTCGAATGTGATTGCCACCATTCGTTACAACCAGTGGTCGACCGACAAGACGAGCATTCCCGATAGCGAAGAACTACAGGAAAACGCCGAAGACTTGGCCCAGGAGCTGACCGACACCCTCAACGAATAACGGGCCCGGCACGACCTCGCGGATTACCCCCGGACACCCCGCGAAGACCTCGAAGATTGGGACGCCCGCGCATCGGCCGCGTACCGTGCCGACTAATGACGCGGGCGGTATGTCCGCCCATCGACAGAGAATGAGCGAAGGATCCATGCACCGTTCAGCCCCGCGACTCGCCCGAATACTCGCCTGCGCGACCGTACCTGTGGTGCTGGTCGCAGGCTGCTCCTCCGGCTCCGATGACAGCAAGAAGAACGCGGACAGTCCATCGAGATCCGCCTCGTCCAGTCCGTCCCCGACCGTAGCGGCGGCAAAGTTCAGCAAGCTGCCCGACGTCTGCACCTCCCTGTCGGGGAAGACCATCGGCGAACTCGTTCCGAAGGCGGAGAAGAAGAGGGGCAAGGCGCTGCCGTCGGCGGACACCAATACGTCCGCGAGCTGCCTGTGGAGCGGCCTCGACGGATTCAAGTACCGGTCGCTGACCGTCTCCCTCAAGCTCTTCCACTCCGACACCGGACTGGGCAGCGGGGACAAGCGTGCCCAGGCGTACGCGGGCCAGCAGGCGTCCAAGGCCGCTACGGCCGACGGCGCCAAGGACGCCAAGACCGAGCAGGCCGGTGGCATCGGTGACGCGGCGACCACCGTCAGCACCAAGACCAAGAAGGACGGCGACGACTTCCGCAACCAGACGGTCGTCGCCCGTACCGCCAACGTCGTCGTGGTGATCGAGTACGACGGTGCCGGCTACGAGACCGCCAAGACGCCGGACGCCGCCGATCTGCTGAAGGACGCCAAGGACGCGGCCAAGGAGGTCGTCGAGTCCGTCGCCAAGGGCGACCAGGGCGACAAGGGCACGTCGAGCGACTCGAGCGAGGCAAACGGCTCGGGCGGTTCGAGCGGTTCGGGCGACAAGTCCGGCGACGGCGCCACCTCCGGCAGCGGCAAGAAGAAGGGCAGCGCCTGACCTCTCCGCCACCCCTTCCCGTCCGCGGCGCTTGACGTGTATGCGACGCTGGGCGCGCTGTTGCCAAGGACGGGGAGGGATCGCGGGTGGCCGCGATGCAGTTGACACGTACGCATCGAATACTGATCGGGGTGGTCGTCGCCGGAGCGGTGGTGATCGCCGCGATCGGCTTCGCCGGCTCCTATGCGGCCGTGCGCGATCTCGCACACGACAAGGGCTTCGGCGCCTTCGCCAATGTCTTTCCCATCGGCATCGACGCCGGGATCGTCGTACTGCTCGCCCTGGATCTGCTGCTCACCTGGATCCGGATCCCCTTTCCCCTGCTGCGTCAGACGGCCTGGCTGCTGACCGCCGCCACGATCGCCTTCAACGGCGCCGCCGCCTGGCCGGATCCGCTCGGCGTCGGGATGCACGCCGTCATCCCGGTGCTCTTCGTCGTCTCCGTCGAGGCGGCCCGGCACGCGGTCGGCCGGATCGCCGACATCACCGCCGACCGGCACATGGAGTCGGTCCGCATCGCCCGCTGGCTGCTCGCGCCCGTGCCCACCTTCCGGCTCTGGCGCCGGATGAAACTGTGGGAGCTGCGCAGTTACGACGAGGTGATCAGGCTGGAGCAGGACCGGCTGGTCTACCGAGCCCGGCTGCGGGCCCGCTACGGGCGTGCCTGGCGCCGCAAGGCACCCGTCGAGTCGCTGATGCCGCTGCGGCTGGCGCGGTACGGGGTACCGCTGGCGGACACCGCCCCGGCGGGGCTGGCCGCGGCCGGTCTGGAGGCGAACGCGGTCCTGCCGTCCGCGCTGCCGGCCGGTACGGGGACGGGCACAGGTGCGGGTACCGGCACGGGCACGGAGGCTACGGCGGGGGCGTCGGACGCCGCCGGTCCGGCGGCGTCCGACGCCCCCCGGGCCGAGATCGGCGCGCCGGGCACCCCGGGCGCCCCCACCCCGCCCGGCGCGGCCGGTGTGCCCGGTGCCCCGGGTGCCGGTCCGGCGGCCCCGGCCCCCGCGCCCGCCCCCGGGCCGCAGGAGCTGCCGCTCTCCCTGCCGCTGCCGGTCTACCAGCAGTCCGGGTATCAGCAGCCCGGCTATCAGCAGCCGGAGTCGCCCGAGCAGCAGCAGGTGACCGTCCCGGTCGGGCCCAACCGGGTGCGGCAGCTCGGCGGCCAGGGCGTGGTGAACGGCCACGGCGTCTACGTACCGGAGCAGCGCGAGCCGGAGTCGTACCCCGAGTACGAGGGGGTGGGGCGGCCGGTGGCCGAGCTGCCGGACGACGTCCCGCGGGACGAGGTGTTCTACGGCGCCTTCCGGCAGTTCCTCGCCGACAACGGCATGTTCCCCTCGGCGTTCCAGTTCGGGCAGCGGCTGCGGGAGACCTACGGCGTGACCGAGCTGAGCAACAACGAGCTGGGTGCGTATGTGAACGACTTCAAGGACCGGTACCGGACCGAGGTGGCGGCCGAGCAGATCCCGTAGCGGACGCCGCGGAAGAGTTCCGTACACGCCGAAGGGGGCGGACCTGGAAATTGGGTCCGCCCCCTTCCGTGCGAGGCGCCGCGCAAGGCGCTTTCGCGAGGCGCCGCCGAAGCGATCAGGCCGCGAGCAGCTTGCGCACCCGCTCCACCCCCACCGCCAGCAGCAGCGTGGGCAGCCGGGGGCCGGTGTCCCGGCCGACCAGCAGCTCGTAGAGCAGCGCGAAGAACGACCGCTGCGCCACCTTCAGCTCCGGTGTGGGCTTGGCATCCGCCGCCAGCCCCGCCTGGATCTTGGGCACGCCGTAGACCAGCGTGGTCAGCCCGTCCAGCGACCAGTGGTCGTCCAGCCCCTCGAGCAGCAGCCGCAGCGACTCGCGCTCGGTCTCGCCGAGCGAGGCCAGCCGCTCGGTGTCCGGCTCCTCACGCACCCGGGTGCGCTGGTCGGCCGGGACCTGGGTGGTGATCCAGCGCTCGGCCTTGTCGAGCCGCGGCCGTGTCTCCTCCAGCGACTTCACCGGGTTCTCCGGGTCGAGGTCGCTGAGGATGCGCAGCGTCTGCTCGTCATGGCCGGTGGTGATGTCCACCACCGACGCCAGCGTGCGGTACGGCAGCGGGCGCGGGGTGGCCGGAAGCTCCCCGGCGGCGGTGCGGGTCGCCCGGCTGTGGGCGGCGGCGTCCGCGGGCTGGGCCGAGCCGTCGGCGATCTTGCGCTCCAGCGCGTCCCACTCGTCGTAGGTCCGCTGGATCTCCTGGTCGAAGGCGATCTTGAAGGACTGGTTGGGGCGACGGCGCGCGTACAGCCAGCGCAGCAGCGGCGCCTCCATGATCTCCAGGGCGTCGGCCGGGGTCGGCACCCCGCCCTTGGAGGACGACATCTTGGCCATGCCGCTGATGCCGACGAAGGCGTACATCGGGCCGATCGGCTGATCGCCGCCGAAGACCTCGCGCACGATCTGCCCGCCGACGACGAACGAGGAGCCGGGCGAGGAGTGGTCCACGCCGGAGGGCTCGAAGACCACGCCCTCGTACGCCCAGCGCATCGGCCAGTCGACCTTCCAGACCAGCTTGCCGCGGTTGTGCTCGCTGAGCCGGACCGTCTCGCCGTGGCCGCAGGCGCAGGTGTAGCTCAGCTCGGTGGTTTCGTCGTCGTACGCGGTGACGGTGGTCAGATCGCGCTCGCACACCGAGCAGTACGGCTTGTACGGGTAGTAGCCCCCGCTGCCCGCGCTGCCGTCGTCCTCGGCGGCCGCGCCGGAGCCCTCGGCGGCGGCCAGCTCGGCCTCGTCGACCGGCTTCTGCTGCTGCTTCCTGCCGCCCTTGGCCGCCCCCGCCTTGTCCTTGGTGCGGTAGCGGTCGAGCACGGCGTCGATCTGGGTGCGGTGGCGCATCGCGTGCAGGATCTGCTCGCGGTAGACCCCCGAGGTGTACTGCTCGGTCTGGCTGATGCCGTGGAACTCGATGCCCAGCTGCCGCAGCGCCTCGATCATCGGCGCCTTGAAGTGCTCGGCCCAGTTGGCATGGCTGGATCCGGGCGGGGCCGGGACGGAGGTGAGCGGCTTGCCGATGTGCTCGGCCCAGGACGGGTCGATGCCGGCCGGAACCTTGCGGTACCGGTCGTAGTCGTCCCAGGACAGGATGTGGACGCACTCGTATCCGCGGCGCCGGATCTCGTCGGCGACCAGGTGCGGGGTCATGACTTCGCGCAGGTTGCCGAGGTGGATCGGGCCGGACGGGCTCAGACCCGAGGCGCAGACGATCACCGGTGCGGCGGCACCTGATTTCGCCGTGCCGGGCGCGCGGCGCTCCGCCTCGGCAATGACCTCGTCGGCGAATCGGGAGACCCAGTCGGTCTCGGTGCTCTGAGCCACCTTCGGCACTTCCTTCCTAGCGGTCATGGCACCGCCCATTGTCCCAGACGGAACGGGGGCCTCCGGGGCCCTGTGGACAGCTTGTCCACAGGGCCGGAAAACGGGTTGGACACACCGTGAAATACTGGTGTGGCCTCATCGGCAACCCAGTCCTCTACGGAACGGCATCTCACCCATGGCCTCGGTTCCCTCACTTGCCGCTACGGTCCACCAGCGCGTCACGGACGCCCTCTCGGCTGCCCTGCCGGAGGCCGCTTCCGCCGACCCGCTGCTGCGACGAAGCGACCGGGCCGACTTCCAGGCCAATGGGATGCTGGCGCTGGCCAAGAAGCTGAAGGGGAATCCGCGCGAGCTGGCCTCGAAGGTCGTGGAGCACATCCCGGTGGCCGCCACCTCCGCCGACCCCGATCCGGTGATCGCGGACATCGAGGTCTCCGGCCCCGGCTTCCTCAACATCACGATCGCCGACTCCGCCATCACCGCCACCCTCGCCGCGCGCGCCGCCGACGACCGCCTCGGCGTGCCCTTCGCGCCGGACGCGGGCACCACCGTCATCGACTACGCCCAGCCGAACGTGGCCAAGGAGATGCACGTCGGCCATCTGCGCTCGGCGGTGATCGGTGACGCGGTGGTCCGGATCCTGGAGTTCTCGGGCGAGAAGGTGGTCCGCCGCCATCACATCGGCGACTGGGGCACCCAGTTCGGCATGCTCATCCAGTATCTGATCGAGCACCCGCACGAGCTGGACCACAAGGACACGGCGACCTCCGGCGAGGAGGCCATGTCCAACCTCAACCGCCTCTACAAGGCGGCGCGGGCGCTCTTCGACGCGGACGCGGAGTTCAAGGAGCGGTCCCGGCGCCGGGTGGTCGACCTCCAGGCCGGGGACGAGGAGACCATCGCCCTGTGGCGGAAGTTCGTCGACGAGTCGAAGCTCTACTTCTACTCGGTCTTCGACAAGCTGGACATGGAGATCCGCGACCCCGATGTGGTCGGCGAGTCCGGTTACAACGACATGCTGGCGGAGACCTGCCGCCTGCTGGAGGAGTCCGGGGTCGCGGTCCGCTCCGAGGGCGCGCTGTGCGTCTTCTTCGACGACGTCAAGGGCCCGGACGGCAAGCCGGTGCCGCTGATCGTCCAGAAGTCCGACGGCGGCTTCGGCTACGCGGCCACCGACCTCTCCGCGATCCGCGACCGGGTGCAGCACCTCCAGGCGGACAACCTGCTGTATGTCGTCGACGCCCGGCAGTCGCTGCACTTCAAGATGGTCTTCGAGACCGCCCGCCGGATCGGCTGGCTGAACGACCGGACCCACGCCGTCCAGCTCGCCTTCGGCACCGTCCTGGGCAAGGACGGCAAGCCGTTCAAGACCCGTGAGGGCGAGACGGTGCGGCTGGTGGACCTGCTGGACGAGGCGATCGACCGGGCGGCGGCCGTCGTCCGGGAGAAGAGCGAGAAGCTCGGCCTCACCGAGGGGGAGATCGCCGAGCGCGGCGCCCAGGTCGGCATCGGCGCCGTGAAGTACGCGGACCTGTCCACTTCCGCCTCCCGCGACTACAAGTTCGACCTGGACCAGATGGTCTCGCTCCACGGCGACACCTCGGTGTACCTCCAGTACGCGTACGCCCGGATCCAGTCGATCCTGCGCCGCGCCGCCGAGGGCCAGAAGCCGGCCGCCCACCCCGAGCTGCCGCTGTCCCCGGCCGAGCGGGCCATGGGACTGCACCTGGACCAGTTCGCGGAGACGGTGCGCGAGGTCGCCAAGGGGTACGAGCCGCACAAACTGGCCTCGTATCTCTACCAGCTGGCCTCGCTGTTCACGACCTTCTACGACCAGTGCCCGGTGCTCACCGCCGAGGGCGGCCCGTCCCAGGTCGAGAACCGCCTCTTCCTGTGCGAGCTCACCGCCCGCACCCTCCACCAGGGCATGGACCTGCTCGGCATCCGCACCCCCGAGCGGCTCTGAGTCCCACCCCGACGGCCGAGAGCGGCCCGCCCCGGCGAGGGGGCGGGCCGCTCTCGTGTGTGCGGACGTGCGTCGCAGATCAGCCGTACTGGGTGAAGCCTCCAGTGGTGATCTTCAGCCCGAGTACCGCCAGCTCGATGTCCTCGCCGTACAGCCCGTGGAGGACTCCCTGATAAGCCCCCTCGCGGGGCACCGTGTAGAGGGTCCACGTGCCATCACGGGGATCGATGATCAGATAGGTGGGAACGCCCGCATCGGCGTACCAGCCGACCATGTCCCGGGTGTCCTTGGAGCTGTTGCCCTTGGAGACGACCTCGCAGACGAGCTCGACATCGCCCGGATCGGCCAGCCATTCGTCGGACTCACCGAACCCCGCGTCACACACCAGGAGATCGGGAGTGGCGTAGTCGTCCTTGTCACCCGGCATGGACACGGAAGCGACCTGGTATGACTCCAGGTGCTCGGGCAGAGCCGGATCGATCTGCCGGAAAAGAGCGTTGACGATCCCGGCGTGCCTGCCGCGCGGGGTCGGGGACATCATGAGAACTCCTCGGATGATCTCGGCGCGCAGCCCACTGGCTTCCTCAGCTGCCTCGGCGGCCTTGCGAAGCGGGGTCATGCCGGGCTCCGGCGGAGTGAGGCCCACGATGTCCTCTCTTCCGACAAGCGATGTCGTCATGATGCATTCCCTTGCGATACGAAAATTCTAGCCGCGGAGGCGCCTTGCCCTGACCGTGGCAGTGCCCCACCACCCCCGTCAGCCGGAGGGCCGAAGATCACCGAACCGGGTGACCGCCCCGGCCAGGGACGCCGGGACAGGTGGTGTCCCGGTGCGGGCGCTCGCCGGTCAGCAGGAAGTCGGTCACCCGCCGGTCCGCGCAGGGGTTGCCCTTCCCCGGGCCCTGGTAGGCCGCGCCGTGGCCCGTCGCGTCCACGCTGACCATCCGCGCCCGGTCACCGAGGGCGCGCCGCAGCTTCAGTGCCCCGCTGTACGGGGTGGCCACATCGCGTTTGTTCTGCACCAGCAGGACGTTGGACGGCCCCTGGTCGGTGATGCGCACCGGCTTGTCCCGCGGGGTGTCGTGCCAGAAGGTGCAGGCCGTGACGTTCACCGGCATACCGGCGGTCAGCGGGTGGCTCCTGCGGCTCGCGGCGACATCGCGCGCGTAGGCCGGAACGGACCTCGGCCACTCCACGTCGTTGCAGATGGTCCCCAAGGAAACGGCCACGGCGTCCTGGGTGGGGTCCGGCGGCACCGCGCCGGGCACCTTGCCCGCGTCCGCGTCGGCGATCAGCTTGGCCAGGCCCTCGAAGCTGTCCCGGGAGTACAGGGCGGTGAGCACGCTCTGGCGGAGCACATTGCCGTTCAGCTCCGGCGGGTTGGCCCCGGGCCACGACAGCGGCTTCGCGTCCAGACGGGCGGCGAGGGCCAGGACCTTGCGGCGCACCCCGGCGGGGGTGTCGGCGAGCCGGACCGGGCTGTCGGGGGCGGAGGCCCAAGCGGCGAAGGCCGGGAAGGTGTTTTCGACGCCGACGGTGTAGTTGGCCAGCCAGCCGCGCTCCACCCGCTCCGGATCCGGGTCGTCGTTGCTGTCCAGCACCCAGCGGTCGGTGCGCTCGGGGAACATCTGCGCGTACACCGACCCCACGTACGTTCCGTAGGAGATGCCCCACGCCGACAGCTTCCGCTCCCCGAGCGCCTGGCGGACGCTGTCGATGTCCCGCGCCTCGTTCACCGTGCTGACGCTGCGCAGCAGCTCGCCGCCGTTGCGGGCGCAACGGTCGGCGATGCGGCGTCCCGTGGTCACGTTCCGCGCGATGCTCCCGTCGGCGGCGGGCCAGGGGCGCGAGGCGGTGGGCGACAGGTCGGCGGTGGACAGTTCGCAGCTCGCCCGGGTGGAGCGGCCCATGCCGCGCGGATCGAAGCTCACGATGTCGTAGGCGTCCCGCACCGGCTCCGGCAGCCGCCTGCCGAGCGTGGTGGGCCGGTCCAGGCCCGGGGAGCCCGGGCCGCCCGGGATCAGGAGCAGGACGCCCCGGCGGTCCGCCGGCCGTTCGCTGCGGATCCGGGAGACCGCCAGCGAGATCCGCTTCCCGCCGGGGTCGCGGTAGTCCAGCGGCACCTTCAGCGTCGCGCACTGCTGGCGCGGGTCGTGTCCGGTGCCCGGACACGGCCGCCAGTCGAGCGGGCGGGAGGAGCTGCCGGACAGCTCTCCCCCGGTCGCGTCGGCGCTGGAGACGGTGGTGAGGAGAGCGGCCGTGGCGGCGGTGGCGAGGGCCAGCGCGGTGGTCTTGCCGGAGAGGATTCGCATGCCGTCGAGGCTCGCGGAACCGGCCCGCCGATCCCATCCGGTCACCCGGCCAACGCAGTTGGGGTTAACCCCCCCCGGCCGCCCGGCCGCCCGGCCGCCGGTCGGCGTACGCTGGCCGGAACACGATCGTCCTCTTTGCGACAGTCTCCGGCAGCGGCACAACCCCGGACGGCTACGGTCCGTCAAACCCCATGTACATCCGTTTTCCATTCACATGGGGGTCCGATATGCGACGGTGGGGGACCGCGCTCGCGGCGATGGCACTGGCAGGAGCCGGACTGGCGACGACGATGGGGGCGGCGCACGCCGCCGCCAAGCCGTCGGCGGCGGCCGCCTGCGCCACCGGCTGGGGCAGCGGGGAGAAGAGCGCGCAGCCGGCGGCCCACAAGCCGCTGGAAAACATCAGGACCGGTCGGCACGAGTGCTTCGACCGCATGGTCTTCGACGTCAAGGGCGGTACGGCCGCCAGCAGGATCGGCTACCGGGTGGCCTATGTCGACACCCTGTACCAGGACGGCTCCGGTGAGGAGATCCCGGTCGGCGGCGGCGCCGTGCTGGAGATCCGGGTGTCCGCGCCCAGCTACGACCCGGAGACCGGCGCCCAGACGTACCCGGGCCGGGCGCGCAAGCCTCTTCCGGGTGTGAACCTGACGGGGTACAAGACCTTCAAGGACACCCGGTTCGGCAGCAGCTTCGAGGGCGACACCCAGGTCGGGCTGGGCGTGCGAGCCCGGCTTCCGTTCCGGGTGTTCCAGTCGGACGGACACGTGGTCGTGGACGTGGCGCACTCCTGGAACGCGGTGCGCTGACGCCGGACGGGCGGGGGCGGACCGGAGTCCGCCCCCGCCCCGCTCGGGCCGGCCACCGTATCCGGCCGGCCCGCCCCCGGCGCCGTAACCGACGGCGGCACCCACAGGACGCCCGGCACCGCGCAGGATGAGGGAATGAACGAACCGACCAGCGAGCCCGCGATCCCCGGCCCCACCCCTGAGCCGACCTCCCCCGGCCTGCTCAGCGGCAAGGTCACGCTGATCACCGGCGCCGGGCGGGGCATCGGCGCCGCCTCGGCGCGGCTCTTCGCCCGTGAGGGCGCGGCGGTGGTGCTGGCCGCCCGCACCGAGGCCCAGCTGAGGACCGTGACCGAGGAGATCCGGGCAGCGGGCGGCACCGCCGACTACGTGCTGTGCGACCTGGCCGACGCGGCCGGCGTCCAGACGGCCGTCGACCGGACCGTCGCCCTGCACGGCAGACTGGACGCCGCCTTCAACAACGCCGGGGCGGCCATTCCGCCCGCACCGCTGGCCGATGTGGCCGAAGCGGACTTCGACCTGATCACCACGGTCAGCCTGAAGGGCGTCTGGCGCTCCATGGCGGCCGAGATCAAGGCCATCCAGGCCACCGCGGGCCGCGGCGCCATCGTCAACAACTCCAGCGTCGGCAGCTTCCGCGGCAACCCGGACCTGCCCGCGTACGGTGCGATCAAGCGGGCCGTCAACAGCCTCACCGAGTCCGCCGCGATCAGCTACGGCCCGGAGGGCATCCGCGTCAACGCCGTCGCGCCCGGCACCACCATGACCGAGATGATCCACGCGTGGGCCGACCGGTCGCCCGGGGTCATCGACCGGCTCAACGCCCGTACGCCGCTGCGGCGCCCCGCCGAGCCGATCGAGATCGCCGAGGCCGCCGCATGGCTGCTCAGCGACCGCGCCTCGTACGTCACCGGCGCCATACTGCCGGTCGACGGCGGTATGCGAGCCTGAACGGACACCGGAACCCCGCCCGAAAGCGCCGCCATGATCCCCCAGGACCTGCTGGACCGCGCCGAGCGGCTGGCCGCCACCGGCGGCCGCCGGCTGCTCGGTGTCGCCGGACCGCCCGGCGCCGGGAAGACCACCCTCGCCCGGTATCTGGTGGACGCGCTGGGGGCGGAGCGGGCGGTCCTGGTCCCGATGGACGGCTTCCACCTCGCCGACGCCGAACTGCGCAGACTCGGCCTGCTGGACCGCAAGGGCGCCCCGGAGACCTTCGACCCGTACGGCTACACCGCCCTGCTGCGGCGGCTGCGCACACCCCGCGACGGGGAGACGGTGTACGCGCCGGGGTTCGACCGCGAGCTGGAGCAGCCCCTCGCAGGATCCGTCCCCGTGGCGCCGGAGGTCCCCCTCGTGATCACCGAGGGGAACTATCTGCTGCTCGGCGAGGAACCGTGGCGTCCGGTGCGCGAGCTGCTGGACGAGACCTGGTGGATCGAGCTGGACGGCGAGGAGCGGGTGCGCAGGCTGATCGACCGTCATGAGCGCTTCGGCAAACCGCGCGCGGAGGCCGAGCGCTTCGTTCTCGGCTCCGACGAGGCCAACGCCCGCCGGGTGGCACCCGGGCGGACGGCGGCCGATCTTGTGGTCAGGGGCCGGTGACCACCGGCCCCGGGGGCTTACTCGCCGCGGTTCAGCCGCTGGGCGACCTCGGTGGCCCAGTAGGTGAGGATCATCCCCGCGCCCGCGCGCCGCACGGCGGTCAGCGTCTCCATGATGGCGCGGTCGCGGTCGATCCAGCCGTTGGCCGCGGCCGCCTCGACCATCGCGTACTCACCGGAGATCTGGTACGCCGCCACCGGTACGTCCACCGCGTCGGCGATCCGCCGCAGGATGTCCAGGTAGGGCAGCGCGGGCTTCACCATGACCATGTCCGCGCCCTCGGCGAGGTCCAGCTCCAGTTCCCGCAGCGCCTCACGGGCGTTGGGCGGGTCCTGCTGGTACGTCTTGCGGTCGCCCTTGAGCGAGGAGCCGACGGCCTCGCGGAAGGGGCCGTAGAACGCGGAGGCGTACTTGGCGGTGTAGGCCAGGATCGACACGTCCTGGTGGCCGATGGCGTCCAGCGCCTCGCGGACCACCCGGACCTGGCCGTCCATCATCCCGCTGGGGCCCACCGTGTGGACGCCGGCGTCCGCCTGCGCCCGCGCCATCTCGGCGTAGCGCTCCAGCGTGGCGTCGTTGTCCACCCGGCCCTCGGCGTCCAGGACGCCGCAGTGGCCGTGGTCGGTGTGCTCGTCCAGGCACAGGTCCGACATGATCACCAGGTCGTCGCCGACCTCGGCCCGGACGTCCCGGATGGCCAGCTGGAGAATCCCGTCCGGATCGGTGCCGGGCGTACCGACGGCGTCCTTCTTGGCCTCCTCCGGCACCCCGAACAGCATGATCCCGCCGATGCCCGCCTCGACGGCCTCGGCGGCCGCCTTCCGCAGGGTCTCCCGGGTGTGCTGGACCACGCCCGGCATCGACGCCAGCGGCACCGGCTCGCTCACCCCCTCCCGCACGAACGCGGGCAGGATCAGCTCGGCGGGGTGCAGCCGGGTCTCGGCGACCATGCGCCGCATCGCCGGAGTGGTGCGCAGCCGCCGCGGCCGCGCTCCCGGGAAACTGCCGTACCTGGTCACGAGCGTGCCCTCCTCCTCGATCCCGGCCGCCGCTCGCTCGGGCGGGTGACCGGGTCCCCGTTCTCGATCGCGGCCTGGCGCCGCGCGGCCCCGAAGTCCGCGAGCGCCTCGGCCAGTTTGAGCACCGAGGGCTCGGGCGACAGCACATCCACCCGCAGGCCGTGCTCCTCCGCGGTCTTCGCGGTGGCCGGGCCGATACAGGCGATGACGGTGACATTGTGCGGCTTGCCCGCGATGCCGACGAGGTTCCGCACGGTGGACGACGAGGTGAACAGCACCGCGTCGAACCCGCCGCCCTTGATGGCCTCGCGGGTCTCGGCCGGCGGCGGCGAGGCGCGCACGGTCCGGTACGCGGTGACGTCGTCGACCTCCCAGCCCAGCTCGATCAGCCCGGCGACCAGGGTCTCGGTGGCGATGTCGGCGCGCGGCAGGAAGACGCGGTCGATCGGGTCGAAGACCGGGTCGTACGGCGGCCAGTCCTCCAGCAGCCCGGCCGCGGACTGCTCACCGCTGGGCACCAGATCCGGCTTGACGCCGAAGTCGATCAGCGACTTGGCGGTCTGCTCACCGACCGCGGCGACCTTGATCCCGGCGAACGCGCGGGCGTCGAGCCCATACTCCTCGAACTTCTCGCGCACCGCCTTGACCGCGTTGACCGAGGTGAAGGCGATCCATTCGTAGCGCCCGGTGACCAGGCCCTTGACCGCACGCTCCATCTGCTGCGGGGTGCGCGGCGGTTCGACCGCGATGGTCGGCACCTCGCTGGGCACCGCGCCGTACGAGCGCAGCTGGTCGGAGAGCGAGGCGGCCTGCTCCTTGGTCCGCGGGACCAGGACGTTCCAGCCGAACAGCGGCTTGGACTCGAACCACGACAGCTGGTCGCGCCGCTCGGCCGCGCCCCGCTCGCCCACCACGGCTATCACCGGCTGTGCGCCCTGCGGCGACGGCAGCACCTTCGCGGACTTCAGCACCTGCGCGATGGTCCCGAGCGTCGCCGTCCAGGTCCGCTGGCGGGTGGTGGTGCCCGCGACGGTCACCGTCAGCGGGGTGTCCGGCTTACGGCCCGCGGCCACCAGCTCCCCGGCCGCGGCGGCGACGCTCTCCAGGGTGGCGGAGACGACGGCGGTGGCGTCCGAGGAGCCGACCTCGCTCCAGCAGCGCTCGTCGGCGGTCCGCGCGTCCACGAAGCGGACGTCGGCGTTCTGCGCGTCCCGCAGCGGCACCCCCGCGTAGGCGGGCACCCCCACCGCGGCCGCGATGCCCGGCACCACCTCGAAGACGAGGCCCTCGGCGGCGCAGGCGAGCATCTCGTCGGCGGCGTACCCGTCGAGACCGGGGTCGCCCGCGACGGCGCGGACGACCCGCTTGCCGCCGCGCGCGGCCGCCATGACAAGATTGGCGGTGTCCCGGAGTACCGGGACATCGGCGGAGCTTGACGACCCGTCAGCGTCCGTCTGCTGCGGTGCGCCCTGCGCGTCCGCGGCCACACCCGGCCTGACGTGCGCACGTACCACGTCGAGCACGTCAGGGTCGGCGATGAGTACGTCGGCGGCGGCAAGTGCCTCCACGGCGCGCAGCGTCAGCAGGCCCGGATCTCCCGGGCCTGCGCCGAGGAAGGTGACCTGTCCGCAGCCGGGGTGGTTCGGGGCGGTGGGGTTCAAAGTGCTCGCTCCCCCATAAGACCGGCCGCACCCTTCGCGAGCATCTCGGTGGCGAGTTCGCGACCCATGATCTGAGCCTGCGACACGGCCTCACCAGGCGAAGCGGGTACGGGACCGGTGGTGGACAGCTGCACCAGCGCCGAGCCGTCGGTGGTGCCGACGACGCCGCGCAGGCGCATTTCGGTGACATCCTGAGCGTCGCCCAGCAGGTCGGCCAGCGCACCCACAGGTGCGCTGCAACCGGCCTCCAGGGCAGCGAGCAGGGATCGCTCGGCGGTCACGGCGGCCCGCGTGTGCGGGTCGTCGAGCTCGGCGAGCAGGGCAGCGAGTGCAGCGTCGGACGCGGCGCATTCGACTGCCAGGGCCCCCTGGCCGGGGGCGGGCAAAATGTGGTCGGCGTCGAGGATCTCGGTCGCCTCGTGGATCCGTCCCATCCGGACCAGACCGGCGGCGGCGAGTACCACGGCGTCCAGTTCCCCCGAACGCACATAGCCGATGCGGGTGTCGACATTGCCGCGGATCGGCACGGTGTCGACGGCGAGGCCGAACGAACGGGCCCACGCGTTGAGCTGGGCCGCGCGGCGGGGCGAGCCGGTGCCTATCCGCGCGCCGGGAGGGAGTTCGGCGAAGGTGAGCCCGTCACGGGCGATCAGCGCGTCGCGCGGGTCCTCGCGGCGCGGTATCGCGGCCAGCACCAGCCCCTCGGGCTCGCCGGTCGGCAGGTCCTTCAGCGAGTGCACGGCGAAGTCGATCTCACCGCGCAGCAGTGCCTCGCGCAGCGCGGAGACGAAGACGCCGGTGCCGCCGATCTGCGCGAGCTGTTCCCGCGAGGTGTCGCCGTAGGTGGTGATCTCGACCAGTTCGACGGGGCGTCCGGTCAGCGTCCGCACCGCGTCCGCGATCAGCCCGGACTGGGCCATGGCGAGTGCGCTGCGGCGGGTGCCCAGGCGCAGCGGTGCGGTGGGGGTGGCGGGGGTGGCAGGGGTGGCGCTCATGCCCGGCCTCCCTTCGGGTCGTTCCGTTCGGCGGTGCCGCGTGCGGGGGCGGCGCCGGGGCCGCCCGCGTCGGCGCGGCTGACAGCGGCGACCGCCTGCGGGTCGAGGTCGAACAGCTCGCGCAGCGCGTCCGCGTACCCGGCACCCCCCGGGGTGCTCGCCAGCTCCTTGACCCGCACGGTGGGCGCGTGCAACAGCTTGTCGACGACCCGCCGCACGGTCTGCGTGATCTCGGACCGCTGCTTGTCGTCCAGGTCGGGAAGACGTCCCTCGAGCCGGGCGACCTCGCTCGCGACGACATCTGCCGCCATGGTACGCAGCGCGACCACGGTGGGGGTGATGTGCGCGGCGCGCTGGGCCGCCCCGAAGGCGGCGACCTCGGCGGAAACGATGCCTCGGACCTGGTCGACGTCGGCGGCCATCGCCCCGGCGGCCGGTCCCGATCCGTCGGCCGGGGTGGCGGCCGCCTCGGCGAGCGACTCGATGTCCACCAGGCGCAGGCCGTCGATCCGGTGTGCCGCGGCGTCGATGTCCCGCGGCATGGCCAGGTCCAGCAGCGCGACCCCGTCCGTGTCACCGGGCCCGCCCGCCGGGGGGCAGGCCGCGCGCTGGGCGAGCGCGGTGCGCAGCTCGTCGGCGGTCAGCACCACACCCGTGGCGCCGGTACAGGAGACGACGATGTCGGCGTGCGGCAGTTCGGCGGCGACCCGGTCCCGCGGTACGGCGCGGGCGACCAGCCCGGCGATCCGGACCGCGTCGGTGGCGGCGTGCTGCTCGGCCAGGGACTCGGCCAGCCGCAGCGCCCGCTCCAACGTCCTGTTGGCGATCACCAGTTCTGCCACACCGGCGCGGGCGAGGGTCGCGGCGGCCAGCGAGGACATCGAGCCCGCGCCGATCACCAGCGCACGCTTCCCGGCGGCCCACTCGGCCACCGGCGCCGGTCCGGCCAGCTGCTCCAGGCCGAAGGTGACCAGCGACTGCCCGGCCTTGTCGATACCGGTCTCGCTGTGCGCCCGCTTGCCGACCCGCAGCGCCTGCTGGAACAGGTCGTTCAGCATCCGGCCCGCGGTGTGCAGCTGCTGTCCGAGCGCCAGCGCGTCCTTGATCTGGCCGAGGATCTGGCCCTCGCCGACGACCATCGAGTCCAGTCCGCAGGCCACCGAGAACAGATGGTGGACGGCCCGGTCCTCGTAGTGGACGTAGAGATAGGGGGTGAGCTCGTCCAGGCCGACGCCGGTGTGCTGGGCGATCAGCGTGGACAGCTCGGCGACCCCGGCGTGGAACTTGTCCACGTCGGCGTAGAGCTCGATGCGGTTGCAGGTGGCCAGCACCGCGGCCTCGGTGGCGGGCTCGGCGGCGAGGGTGTCCTGCACCAGCTTCGCCTGCTCGTCCCCGACCAGGGCGGCGCGCTCCAGCACGCTCACGGGCGCGCTGCGGTGACTCAGTCCGACGACGAGGAGACTCATGCCGGCATCACGGCGGGTACGTCCCCGTCAGGTCCTTGCCGGCCGCCGTCGGCGCCGGGTCCGCCCGCGGCCGTCCGGGTGTGGGGGGCCACGGGGGCCTGCGGAACGGCGCCCGCGCCCTCCTCGTGGCCGGTCGACTCCTCGCCCGCCTTGCGCTGCTCGTGGAAGGCGAGGATCTGGAGCTCGATGGAGAGGTCGACCTTGCGCACGTCCACCCCGTCCGGAACGGACAGCACGGTGGGCGCGAAGTTGAGGATGGAGGTGATACCCGCGGCGACGAGCCGGTCACAGACCTGCTGGGCCGCGCCCGCCGGGGTGGCGATCACACCGATCGACACACCATTGTCGTCGATGATCTTCTCGAGCTCGTCGGTGTGCTGGACCGCGATGCCCGCGACGGGCTTGCCCGCCATCGCCGGATCGGCGTCGATCAGCGCGGCGACCCGGAAGCCACGGGAGGCGAAGCCGCCGTAGTTGGCGAGGGCGGCGCCGAGGTTACCGATACCGACGATCACCACGGGCCAGTCCTGGGTGAGGCCGAGCTCCCGCGAGATCTGGTAGACGAGGTACTCCACGTCGTAGCCGACGCCGCGGGTGCCGTAGGAACCCAGGTAGGAGAAGTCCTTGCGGAGCTTGGCCGAATTGACTCCGGCCGCGGTCGCCAGTTCCTCGGAGGACACCGTGGGCACCGAGCGCTCGGAGAGCGCCGTCAGGGCGCGCAGATACAGCGGTAGCCGGGCGACGGTGGCCTCGGGAATCCCTCGGCTTCGGGTCGCCGGTCGGTGAGTTCGGCCAGTTGCCACGGTGCTCCTGCGGGTAGAGCGGGGCTGCGGGCGGTCCACAGGTGCATGACCGCCCCATCGACAGCAGGCTATGTCTTTGTGAACGCGTGCACAAAGATGGTGTCCGCTTTGTCCGAGCAAAGTGACCGGTGTCACGCACCCGTTCCGGCCGCGCCCGGAACCACGACCTGCATCACACCGTTCCCGGCAGGCACACGCGTACCCGTGGGGCGCCGACGGGAGCACAGGCCCTCACTCCTCACCTTTTTACCCCCGGACACCTATAAATCGCCCACGATCGTAATCGACCCCGTGGACCCGGGCACAATGGCGAGCATGAGTCCCCTGCTGCGCCGCACACCCCGCAAGAACCCCGCCGAGCGCACGGTGACACTGATCGGCAAGCCCGACTGTCACCTCTGCGAGGACGCCGAGGCCGTGATCGAGAAGGTCTGCGGCGAGCTGGGCACCCCCTGGGAGAAGAAGGACATCACCCAGGACGAGGAGCTCTACCGCAAGTACTGGGAGCAGATCCCGGTGATCCTGGTGGACGGCGCCCAGCACGACTTCTGGCGGGTGGACCCCAAGCGGCTGCGGACCGCGCTGGGCGGCTGACCCCGCCGCCCCCCTTTCGCGCAACCTGAATCGTCCATACACCCGGGCGTAACGGGATGGGCCGCGCCGCTGGCTATGCTCGCTTCATGGCCGCACTGGGATGGTTCACCCACCGTCGACGACCCGCCACGGAGCGGAGCGTCCTCGCCGGAGAGGCGTCGGCCGAGGCGGCGCGCAAGTCGTCGGCCGAGACTCCCGCGCCGCAGTCCGTCGCCGAACCGGAGTTCCCCGTCGTCGGGGACGAACAGGCCGCCGCCTTCTTCGACCTCGACAACACGGTCATGCAGGGCGCCGCCCTCTTCCACTTCGGCCGCGGTCTGTACAAGCGGCACTTCTTCCGCAAGCGCGAACTGGCCCGCTTCGCCTGGCAGCAGACCTGGTTCCGGATGGCGGGCGTCGAGGACCCGGCCCATATGGAGGACGTGCGCAGCAGCGCGCTGTCCATCGTCAAGGGCCACCGGGTCTCCGAGCTGATGTCGATCGGCGAGGAGATCTACGACGAGTACATGGCCGACCGCATCTGGCCCGGCACCCGGGCCCTGGCCCAGGCGCACCTGGACGCCGGGCAGCGGGTCTGGCTGGTGACCGCGGCCCCGGTGGAGACCGCGACGATCATCGCCCGGCGGCTGGGGCTGACCGGGGCGCTGGGGACCGTGGCCGAATCCGTCGGCGGGATCTACACCGGCAAGCTGGTCGGTGAACCGCTGCACGGCCCGGCCAAGGCGGAGGCCGTACGGGCGCTGGCGTCGGCCGAGCGGCTGGACCTGGCCCGCTGCGCGGCCTACAGCGACTCCGCCAACGACATCCCAATGCTGTCGATCGTGGGCCATCCGTACGCCGTGAATCCGGACGGGCGGCTGCGCAAACACGCCCGGGACAACGGCTGGCGGCTGCGCGACTACCGCACCGGCCGCAAGGCGGCCAGGATCGGCATCCCGGCGGCGGCCGGGGTGGGTGCGGTCGCGGGCGGCACGGCGGCCGCCGTGGCGCTGCACCGGCGCCGTCGCTGACCGCGCCCCGACCGCACCCTCCCCCCGGCTCCCGCTGAGCCCCTCATTCCGCTCCGACCAGCGGTGACGGCTGCCCGCGACCGAGCGCGCACGAGCCTGACCGAGCGCGGTCGGGGCTGACCGCTGATTGCGCTGTGTGACGACCTGCCCATCGATACGGAGCGTCACCGACCGACCGCGACCATCCTGTTTCGGTCAATCCGCACTTCCTACCCCACAGCGCCCCCGCCAGTCCCCTTACCGCCGGTTTGTCACAACACGCCATGTAATCGCACAAGCCATGAAAGTTTCCGATCAAAATCCGTCCGCCATTCGGTACTTGATGCGTCATCAATCCATAACGGAGTGAACGGAAACGATGATTTGAGCAACTGGGTGTAGTGCTGCCTATACGAAGCGTTATTCTCCTTAGACGCAAACCGGTACCCACGCGTCCCTACGGCGGGTGAACGGTCCCGTACTGCACGTGATGGAAGCTCTGCCTCTGGGAGTCCCGTGTACCCACACGTCGGGGTTGACGCCTCGGGCCTGGCTACGCTGCGCGCAACGGTCCTCGACTGTCTGCGCGGCTTCGTCCCCACCGCGTATGCCGTCCCCGCGCTCGCCACGCCCGTGCCCGTCAGCCCATCCGTCGGCACGGTCCACCGGTCCGGCCAGGCCAGCTCCTGCTACGCCCTGGCCGACGGCGGCGCTGCGGTGGGCAGACGCTCCCGCGGCGGCGCCTCCACCGCCCGCCGGCCGAGCGCCGACAGCGACAGCCGCCGGATGATGGACCTGGTCGAGCGCGCCCAGTCGGGCGAGGCCGAGGCCTTCGGCCGGCTCTACGACCAGTACGCCGACACCGTCTACCGGTACATCTACTACCGCGTGGGCGGCCGGGCCACCGCCGAGGACCTCACGAGTGAGACGTTCCTTCGCGCCCTGCGCCGCATCGGCACCTTCACCTGGCAGGGCCGCGACTTCGGCGCCTGGCTGGTGACCATCGCCCGCAATCTCGTCGCCGACCACTTCAAGTCCAGCCGCTTCCGGCTGGAGGTCACCACCGGCGAGATGCTCGACGCCAACGAGGTCGAGCGCAGCCCCGAGGACTCCGTCCTGGAGTCGCTGTCCAACGCGGCCCTGCTGCAAGCGGTGCGCAAGCTCAACCCGCAGCAGCAGGAGTGCGTGACGCTCCGCTTCCTCCAGGGGCTCTCGGTCGCCGAGACCGCCCGGGTGATGGGGAAGAACGAAGGCGCGATCAAGACCCTTCAGTACCGGGCCGTGCGCACCCTGGCCAGGCTCCTCCCCGACGACGCCCGCTGACCGGGATCCACTGCCCCCCCCGGTGCCCCCTCCGGCACGTCCGGCCCGCTCCTCGGGAGGGCGTAACCCGGGTGCTGCGCCGCTCGTTGTGGGGGATGCAGGCGCCTTGTGGTCGTACCCTGCCCGTACCCACTCACTCGATCGGGTGGTCCCACGGGTGGGAAGGAACCTTCGGGTGTCCTGGGGAGTCGACCGTCACGACGAGAGGAGGTGCCGCCTGTGATCGCGAACGTATCGGCACACCGGCGGGCGAACGCCTTCGCCAAGGCCCTGGAGGCCCTGGAGGCCCTGGAGAGCAAGCACCAGGCCACCCGGGACGAGACGCCGCACCAGCAACCCGGCTCATCGGCGGAGAGCGCCGAGCAGAGACGGATGGTGGCCCTGGCGAGCGGGCTCGGCGAGCTGCCGGCACCGGTATTGGACCCCGAGGTCAGGACCACACAGCGGGCCCAGCTGATCGCCGCCATGGAAGCGGCCTTCGCCGAGGGCGGCCCACGCGTGCCCGAGCAGCGCCGCCGCCCCGGCGGCGCCCACCGCGCCAAGCCACCGGTGTCCAGACTGCGGCCCCGTTCGCGCTGGTCCAAGGGGCTCGCGGCCGGGGGGCTCACGGTCGGGGTCGCGGCGGGCGCGTTCGGCGGGGTCGCCGCGGCCAGTTCGGACGCCCTGCCGGGCGACACCCTCTACGGGTTCAAGCGCGGCATGGAGGACCTGAAGCTGGAGATGGCGGACGGCGACGCCGCGCGGGGCCGGATCTATCTGGACCAGGCGTCGACACGGATGAGCGAGGCGCGCCGACTGATGGAGCGGGCCCGCTCCGGCGAGCTGGACCACGATTCACTGCGTGAGATCCGCCGCGCCCTGACCGGTATGCGCCATGACGCGTCCGAGGGCCACCGGCTGCTGCACCAGGTCTACGAGCGGGATGGTTCGCTCGGCCCGATGCAGGAGCTGTCCTCCTTCGCCAAGGCCCACCGCGACAGCTGGAGCCAGCTGCGCGAGCGGCTGCCGTTCCAGCTCGCGGACGTCCGGGACGAGGTGAGCTCGGTCTTCGCCGCCATAGACCAGGAGGTCGGCCCGCTCCAGCCGCTGCTGCCCACCACCAAGGACCAGCGGAGCCACTCGGGCCGGCCGGGCGCCGAGGCGCCGCAGCGCTCGGGCGGGGTCTCGCCGGAGCGCCATCCGTCCTCGGCCTCGGCCGCCCCGAGCGGCGGCCGCACCGACGAGACCAGCCGGCCGCGTCCGTCGGCCCCCGTCGCGTCCGAGGACCAGGGGCTGATCGGCGGTACGGGCGATCTGCTCGACCCGCCGGCCGGTGCCGTGACGCCGAGCCCGTCCCCGGGCCGCGGCGACACCGGCAGCAAGCCGACGCAGCCGGACATCACCATTCCGCCGCTGCTGCCCGACCTACTGCCGGGCCTCGACCTCAACGGCGACGACACGAGGTGACCACGTCGGCGGCCGGTGATGCCACCACCGGCCGCCCGCGCCGGACTCCGTCCGTCGGGGCATGGGGCACGCCCCCATGACGTCGGCCCGCTCACCGGCTCAGAAGAACACCGACCGCCGCTGCACCAACAATTTGTAGAGGGTGTGCTGGATCGTTTCTCGTACCTGGTCGGTGAGGTTGAACATCAGCATCGGGTCGTCCGCCGCCTCCGGCGGATGCCCGTCTGTCGGGATCGGCTCACCGAACTGGATGGTCCACTTCGTCGGCAGCGGCACCGCGCCCAGCGGCCCGAGCAGCGGGAAGGTCGGCGTGACCGGGAAGTACGGCACACCCAGCAGTCGCGCCAGCGTCTTCGCGTTCCCCACCATCGGATAGATCTCCTCCGCGCCCACGATCGAGCACGGCACGATCGGCGCCCCCGCGCGCAGCGCCGTCGAGACGAAGCCGCCGCGTCCAAAGCGCTGGAGCTTGTACCGCTCGGAGAACGGCTTGCCGATCCCCTTGAAGCCCTCCGGCATCACCCCGACCACCTCGCCGCGCTCCAGCAGCAGCTGGGCGTCCTCGGCGCAGGCCAGGGTGTGGCCCGCCTTGCGCGCCAGCTCGTTGATGACGGGCAGCATGAAGACCAGATCGGCGGCGAGCAGCCGCAGATGGCGGTCGGCCGGATGGTTGTCGTGCACCGCGACCTGGAGCATCAGCCCGTCCAGCGGCAGCACCCCGGAGTGGTTGGCGACCACCAGCGCGCCACCGCTGTCCGGGATGTTCTCGATGCCCTTCACCTCGACCCGGAAGTACTTCTCGTACATCGGGCGGAGCAGTGACATCAGGACCTGGTCGGTGAGGTCGTGGTCGTAGCCGAAGTCGTCGACCTCGTAGTCACCGGTGATCCGGCGGCGCAGAAAGCTCAGCCCGTGGGCGAGTCTGCGCTCCCAGTCGCCGCCGCCCGGGGCGCGCTTGGGCGGGTGCGGCGGCAGGGGCGGCACCGCGGAGGCCGCCGTGGTGGCTTCGGTGGCGTCGGCTCCCTGCCCCAGCTCCTCGTCGCGCTGCTGCGGTACGGGTTTCAGCGAGCCCTGGGACCGCTTGGCGCGTCCCGGACGGGGGCCCTTTCTCCGGGACCGCGGATCCTCACCGAACGGAATGACCTTGGCATCCGCCATGGTGGTTGCGCTCCTCAATTCTGGGCGCCGGCGGGCAGCAGCGCGGCGAGCCGGTCGATGGTACGGGCGAGGGTCTCGGGCGGGAGCAGCCCGGGACCGCGGCTGTGCACGTAGTCCGCGAAGGCGCCGGCGGTGGTGTGCTCGGGTTCGAAACCCAGGGTCTCGCGCATCTCGTTGGTCGACACGACCCGGCCGTGGGTGAGCAGCCGGACCTGCTCGGGCGAGAAGTCGGTGACGCCGAGGGAGCGCAGCGCGGTACGGGCCCAGCGGAGGGTGGGCAGCAGCAGCGGCAGGGTGGGGCGGCCGAGCCGCCTGGCGGCCTGGGAGAGCAGCAGTACCCCGTCCCCGGCGATGTTGAACGTGCCGCTGTTGAGGGTGCCGCGGCGGGGCTCGGAGGCGGCGATCCGCAGCACCTCGATGGCGTCCTTCTCGTGGACGAACTGGAGCCGGGGGTCGTAGCCGATGACGGTGGGCAGCACCGGCAGCGCGAAGTACTCGGCGAGCGGGGAGTCCGCGCACGGCCCCAGGATATTGGCGAAGCGCAGCACGCACACCGCGACATCGGGGCGGCGCCGGGCGAAGCCGCGGACATAGCCCTCGACCTCGACGGTGTCCTTGGCGAAGCCGCCGCTGGGCAGCGATTTGGGGGGCGTGGTCTCGCCGAAGACGGCGGGGTCGCGGGGCGCCGAGCCGTACACATTGGTGCTGGACTTGACCACGAGCCGCTGGACCGACGGGGCCTTCTGGCAGGCACCGAGCAGCTGCATGGTGCCGATGACGTTGGTCTCCTTGACGGAGGCCCGGTTGCTGCGGGCGCCGAGCGGGGTGCCGTTGATGTCCATGTGGACGACGGTGTCCACGCCGAACTCGGCGAGCAGCTTCCCGATCGTGGGGTGGCGGATGTCGGCCCGGACGAAGTCGGCGCCGCCGAGGTGGTGTTCGGGTGCCACGGCGTCCACGCCGATCACCCGGTCGACATCGGGCTCACGCTGTATGCGCCGTACGAAACGACCTCCCAGCCGGCGTGCGACTCCGGTGACGAGCACGACCTTTCCCAAGATCAGCGCCTTCCTTCCCACCCTCGTCCGAGCTGGGCTGTGCCGAACACCGTAACCGGTTGATGTTGCACTGTGATGACCACTCGCCGCGCCGACCGGCGTTTTAAGCCGTGGCCACGGCTGTGACCGGGGTCACCGCGGGGGCGGAAGCCGTACATACACCGCAGCCCTCCCACCGGCGGTGGAAGGGCTGCGGGACGGACACAGCGTCGCTTGCTTACTTCTTGTTGCGACGCTGGACGCGCGTGCGCTTGAGCAGCTTGCGGTGCTTCTTCTTGGCCATCCGCTTACGCCGCTTCTTGATAACAGAGCCCACGACTACCCTCGCTCACTTCGAATCACTCGGTGCGGGGCGTCCGAGCCCACACGACCTACATCGGGCCAGCCTACCCGGCACCGAGCGAACCACGTAATCCGAGGGTCTTCCGCAGGCCCGTACCGGACCGGACCTAAGCGGACTCCACCCCCACATAGGACTCGCGGAGGTATTCATGAACCGCTTGCTCTGGGACCCGGAAGGACCTGCCCACCCGGATCGCCGGCAGATGACCGCTGTGCACCAAGCGGTACACGGTCATCTTGGACACTCGCATCACCGAGGCAACTTCCGCCACGGTCAGAAACTGAACCTCGTTCAGAGGCCTTTCGCCAGCAGCCATGACACACCTGAACCTTCCGCACATGTCGGGCACCGGCTTCCCCTCCGGTGACTCCTGGTCGCATGCGCGCTCCTCCCCAGATTAGGGGCGCGTGATGCAAGTGGGGAAGAGGAGTAGCTATCGGACGCCTACTGTGACAGACACGCCCGATTGAGTACATAGCGAGTGAGCGGCCGGTAGCAATCAGGCCGCACAGCGTCATCAAGCGGAACGGCGACCGACACCCGCCCCTCGGCCTCCCCGACGAACAGCGCGGGGTCGTCGGTGTCCCCCGGCCCCATGGCCTCAAAGCCCAGCTGACCTGCTCCGCAGACCCATCCGTGGTCCCCGATCACCAGTCCCGGCAGGGTGCCGCCGGACGCCGCGGCGCAGCCCAGCGCGACCCGAACCGGGAGCGGGGAGTGACTGTGGGCGCCCGGCTCACTCGGGCTCGGGCGGGCGCCGGGCTCCCGCACCATCGCGACTCCTTGTACGTAGACGAGCTGGTACATACGTACTCCGAACCGGGTGGTTATGTCGACACATCTACCCTGCCCCGGGGTGAGCACACGACATCCGGCCGCCGAGAGCGCCGACGCCAACGAGGCGTAGAAACCGAGGAGTCGGTGGGGATGGCCGGTGCCGAGCAGGACGGGGAGACGGTCCCGGGCGGCGGCCCGCAGCCGGGCCGCGAAGGCATCCAGGGCGGTGATCGTCCGCTCTGGGTCGATCACATCCTGACCTGAAGTGTGAGCCGGATTGATCGAAACTCCGCATTTGTCGCCCATCAGGCGAAGCAAATCCAGGAACAACCAGTCGTTTTCGGGCTCGAGGCCGAGCAGCACCCGGGGATCCCGGGCGGCGAAGTGCCGGTAGCGGCGCAGGCTCTCCTCCCGGCTGGTGGCCACCGGTCCGGCGAGCCGCGCCGCCAGCAGATGCGCACGCAGCGAGGCGGTACTCAACACGCCCACGATGCTGACGGATCATGGCGGCCCGCTGCCGGGGAACGCCCCGAGACCCCACGGTTGGCCTAACGACCGCCGGAGCGAGCCGCTACGGAAGCAGGCCGTGGTGCGGGAACACCGCCCGGCGGGTCGCCAGGATCGACTGGTCCAGCCGGTCCGCCGGGTCGTAACCGGACTCCGCGAAGTCCCGCCAGCGCGGCTCGCGTCCGTCCGTCATCCGGCGCGGCGCCTCCAGACGCGTCCGCCGGTAGACCTCCCGCCGCCAGTCCTCCGGCACCTCCGTCGCGGGTGCCATCGGACGCCCGGCCGCGATCGCCACCAGATGCGTCCACGACCGCGGCACCACCTCCACCACCGCGTAGCCGCCGCCCCCGAGCGCGACCCACCGCCCCTCGGTGAGGTCGTGCGCCAGCTGGTGGCAGCTCTCCGCGACCGCCCGCTGCGCGTCCACGGTCACCCCCAAGTGGGCGAGCGGATCCTCGATATGGGTGTCCGCGCCGTGCTGCGTCACCAGCACCTGCGGCCGGAACGCGGCCAACAGCTCCGGCACCACCGCGTGGTACGCCCGCAGCCATCCGGCGTCCCCGGTACCGGCCGGCAGCGCCAGGTTCACCGCACTGCCCTCGGCACCGTCCCCGCCCGTCTCCTCGGGCCAGCCGGTCTGCGGGAAGAGCGTGCGGGGGTGTTCGTGCAGAGAGATCGTCAGCACCCGCGGATCGTCCCAGAAGGCCGTCTGCACCCCGTCCCCGTGGTGCACGTCGACGTCCACGTACGCGACCCGCTCGGCGCCCAGCTCCAGCAGCCGCGCCACGGCCAGCGCCGCGTCGTTGTAGATACAGAACCCGGCCGCGCCACCGGGCATCGCATGGTGCAGCCCGCCCGCGAAGTTCACCGCGTGCAGCGCCTCACCGCGCCATACGCTCTCCGCCGCGCCCACCGACTGACCGGCGATCAGCGCCGACGCCTCGTGCATCCCGGCGAACGCCGGGTCGTCCATGGTCCCGAGCCCGTAGGAACCGTCCGCCGACGCCGGATCCGCCGAGGCCCGCCGCACCGCGTCGATGTACTCCTGGCGGTGGACCAGCCGGAGCGTCGAATCCCCGGCCGCCTTGGCAGCCACCACCCCGACCGCCCGGTCCAGCCCGAACGCCTCGACCAGTCGCATGGTCAACGCGAGCCGGACCGGGTCCATCGGATGCCCGGTGCCGAAGTCGTATCCGGTTACTTCCTCATCCCACATCAACTGTGCGCGGCCGCTCATGACCGTCACCGTATCTGGCTGGTACAGGAGCGAACGACCGCGCATACGGCATCGTCGCGAGCACCAGCGCCATCGGCACCAGCATGGCGCCCCGGTAGCTCCACGCGCCACCGAGTGCGCCCACGAGCGGTGAGCCGACCAGGAAGCCGACGTAGTTGAAGATGTTCAGGCGGGCGACGGCGGCGTCGGACGCCCCGGGGAACAGCCGCCCGGCGGCCGCGAAGGTCTGCGGCACCAGCACGCACAATCCGAGCCCCAGCAGCAGGAAGCCGAGCAGCCCCGCCCAGGGGCCGGGCGCCGTCGCGACCACCGCGAAACCACCGGCCGCCAGCAGCGTTCCGGCCCGGACCACGGCGACGGCACCGAAGCGCCGTACCCCGAGGTCACCGAAGGAACGGCCGAGGAGGGTGATCACCATGTAGACGTTGTACGGGAGGGTGGCCAGCTGCTCGGAGCTGTGCAGCACGTCCTCCAGGTACTTGGCGCCCCAGTTGGAGACGGTCGAGTCGCCGATATAGGTGAACGCCATGACGAGGCAGAGCGGCAGCAGTGGCCTCATGCCCACGGGTGCGCCGGCGGCTTGGGCGGCGGGTGCCGCCTCGGGGCGGCCCGTGTCCCGCTGGTCCACGTACCAGCGGGAGGCGACGAGGGCGACCGGCACCAGCAGGGCGACCACCGGTGCGTAGAGCGCGGGCAGCGGTATCTCCCCGTGGGCGCCCGCCCAGGCCGAGGTGGCACCGGTGATCCCGCCCAGGCTGTACGCGGCGTGGAAGCCGAGCATGATGCTCCGCCCGTACGCGCGTTGCAGGCTCACCCCGAGCATGTTCATGGACGCGTCGAGCGCCCCGACGGTCAGGCCGAACCCCCCGAGGGCGAGGGCGGCCTGCCACACGGCCGTGCCCGAACCCGCGGCGAGCAGGGCGAGCGAGACAACGGGCTGCACCCAGCGGAGCACCTGGCCCGGCCGCACCCGCTTCACCAGGTACGCGGTGCCCACGCTCCCGACGCCCGCGAGGATCGGCACGGCGGCGAGGAAGGCGGGCAGCAGCCCGTCGGATATCCCGTAGCGGTCCTGGAGCGCGGGGATCCGGGTCACCAGCAGAGCGAAGATCGCGCCCTGGACGAAGAAGCTGAGGGTCAGTGCGGTCCGGCCGTGTCGCAGACGCGGGGTCGGGCGCGTATCCGTCATGGCCGTGGAGCGTACGGCCAGACGCCTACCTGTGGGTAGCCGCGAGCAGTTGGGGAAGCTCGGCCATATCCGCGAACAGCGCCTGGGCGGCCGCCAGCTTGTCCGGCGGTGTCATCGCCGTGTAGCCGTAGACGTCCATCTCCGCGGCCACGGCGGCCTGAACGCCGAGGGGGCTGTCCTCGATGACCGCGCAGTGCCGGGGCGCGACGCCCATCCGCTCGGCGGCGTGCAGAAACAGATCGGGCGCGGGCTTACCGCGGCCCACGTCCTCGGAGCTGAAGATGCGCTCCTCGCCGAAGAGTTCGTACAGCCCCGTCTTCCGCAGGGCGACCCTGATCCGCTCATGGCTTCCGGAGGAGGCGACGCAGAACGGAACGCTGTCCGCACGCAGCTTCTCCAGCACCGTGCGCGCACCGGTCACCGCCTCCAGCTCACGGGCGAACGCGTCGAAGACACGGCCGTGGAAGGTGGTGTCGAAGTCCGCCGGAAGGCGCTGTCCGGTGCGAGCCAGGACCAGTTCATGGATGCGGTGCATGGCGGACCCCATGTAGTCGCGTAGGGAGTCCTCGTAGCTGGTGGGGTGTCCCAGACTGGTGAGATGGGCGGCGAGGATCCGATTGGAGATGGGCTCGCTGTCGACGAGCACCCCATCGTTGTCGAAGATGACCAGGTCGTAGCGCATGCCGCCAGCCTACAAAGGGGCCGCGAACGGGCAATGGAAAAAGCCCGGTCGGGAGACTGGGCTCCCAACCGGGCTTTTTCTAAAGATTGTTCGGCGGCGTCCTACTCTCCCACAGGGTCCCCCCTGCAGTACCATCGGCGCTGAAAGGCTTAGCTTCCGGGTTCGGAATGTAACCGGGCGTTTCCCTAACGCAATGACCACCGAAACACTATAAAGTTGAACCGGACATGGACACGGTTCATTACTTCAGAACCAACACAGTGGACGCGAGCAACTGAGGACAAGCCCTCGGCCTATTAGTACCAGTCAACTCCACCGGTCACCCGGCTTCCATATCTGGCCTATCAACCCAGTCGTCTACTGGGAGCCTTAACCCATCAAGTGGGTGGGAGCCCTCATCTCGAAGCAGGCTTCCCGCTTAGATGCTTTCAGCGGTTATCCCTCCCGAACGTAGCCAACCAGCCATGCCCTTGGCAGGACAACTGGCACACCAGAGGTTCGTCCGTCCCGGTCCTCTCGTACTAGGGACAGCCCTTCTCAAGACTCCTACGCGCACAGCGGATAGGGACCGAACTGTCTCACGACGTTCTAAACCCAGCTCGCGTACCGCTTTAATGGGCGAACAGCCCAACCCTTGGGACCGACTCCAGCCCCAGGATGCGACGAGCCGACATCGAGGTGCCAAACCATCCCGTCGATATGGACTCTTGGGGAAGATCAGCCTGTTATCCCCGGGGTACCTTTTATCCGTTGAGCGACGGCGCTTCCACAAGCCACCGCCGGATCACTAGTCCCGACTTTCGTCCCTGCTCGACCCGTCAGTCTCACAGTCAAGCTCCCTTGTGCACTTACACTCAACACCTGATTGCCAACCAGGCTGAGGGAACCTTTGGGCGCCTCCGTTACCCTTTAGGAGGCAACCGCCCCAGTTAAACTACCCACCAGACACTGTCCCTGATCCGGATCACGGACCCAGGTTAGACATCCAGCACGACCAGAGTGGTATTTCAACAATGACTCCCCCTGAACTGGCGTCCAGAGTTCACAGTCTCCCACCTATCCTACACAAGCCGAACCGAACACCAATATCAAGCTGTAGTAAAGGTCCCGGGGTCTTTCCGTCCTGCTGCGCGAAACGAGCATCTTTACTCGTAATGCAATTTCACCGGGCCTATGGTTGAGACAGTCGAGAAGTCGTTACGCCATTCGTGCAGGTCGGAACTTACCCGACAAG